>CAWISY010000143.1:0-42176 GCA_963838455.1 Bryobacterales bacterium | reverse complement strand
CATTTGCTCGACGTTACAGTATTGCTTGCGCCAGAGCGCCGCAAAGCATTCCTGCACCAGGTCTTGGGCTGTAGAGTCTTCTCCGGTCATGCGATAGGCGAAACGGTACACAGCGTCCTTATGACGGTGGAATGCGTCGCGGAAGTCCGCATCGGTCATTTCTAGATACTAGTTTCCCCGAAACAGGGAAAAGGATTCGGGTCCAGAATGGATTTACTGCGATTTCATCGACCACATCAGGATCAGAGGTCCGGAAATCAGCACGAAGGCGAGGAAACCGCTCAGCACCCAGCTCCAGCGATTGCCGAAGTTCAGTGTAAATCCAACGCTGTCGCGGCGCGCCACAAACAGCGCCGCGTCGCCGGGATTGTAGTAGATCATGCCGGCCTTCCAGCATTCGTTGGGAGTGGGATCAACCGGGCCGCGCAGCTTGCTGAATTTGCGAAACAGGAACGCCAGCGCCAGAAACAGGAGGATTGGCGGCGACAGCGCCAGGAGAGGAGGGATGCGAAAACCGGCCACGGCCTGGAGGCGCACCATGCCGATGCCCAGCGCGAGCGTGCACTCGGCTGCGAGCAGGATCATCATCATTGGTTTGCGAAGTGGTTCGGTTCGCCGCGAACCATACCAGGAAGCGAGAGCCATAACCAAGAGAAAGAGCGCCAATTCACCGCCGAAGATGAACATGCCATAAACGCTACGCACGGATTTGCCGGCCCAGCGGTCCGGGTTTCCGGTCAGACCGAAATGAACGGGATAGCGCTCCGGGATCTGGTCCCAGTGGGCATGCACATACAGGGCGACTCCCGCCAAAAACACGAAGGGAAGGATCCCCAGCCACGTGAACCATGGCAACCTTTCGGCCGGTTCCAACGAAGTTTCCCGGACCAGAGACGGCGCAACGGCGAACGGCCTTAGCTTGCGGTTCTGCACCGCGAAATCCGCCATTCCGGCCGCGATAAGGAAAAGAAACTCCGCGGATTGAAACGCCTCTGTGCGGATCAGCACCAGTCCCAGCATGCCGGCCAGCGTGGGGATCCAGATCCAGATCTCGTAGCAACGCAGCACGGCTCGCCCGGTCTCGGTTTTGCGGAATCCTGCTGGGACTGGAACGCCGAACAGCATGCCCCGCGGCGCCAGGCGTGGCATAGCCAGAAGCAAGCCGGCCACAAAGAGTTGCAGGAATGTCCCAAGCTCCATCATCGTCGGCCGGTCCGTCATTCCATCCCCTCCGCCAGCGCCTTCAGCTCCGCCGCGATGCGAGCGGGCGCGATGCCCTGGGCGCGCATCTGCGAGACTAGTTCGCGCAGCCGCTGGCGATAACCCGAGATCTCGCGCCGCGAGGCTGACGGCGCTTCGCGCTCCACCACCACAGCCCCGCGGCCGTGGCGCAAATCGATCCAGCCTTCCGACGCCAATTGGCGGTACGCTTCGGCGACCGTATTGAAGTGCACGGCCAAATCCGTGGCGACGCGCCGCACCGGGGGCAGCGCCGCTCCTGGTTTCAGCGAACCCTCCACCAGCAGCACCCGCAATTGGTCCACGATCTGCCGCACCAGCGGCGCGGGCAACGCGGGATCGACCTTTAAGACCAAGGCGGTCATCTGAGTCCAGAGTACATGTACACTGTACAATTGTCAAGATCTGATACCCTACCCGCATGGCCACCACGTACGACGCGGTCATCGCCGGCTCCGGAGCCTGCGGAGGATGGGCTGCGATGGCTCTCGCGCAGGCCGGCATGAAGGTGCTGATGCTGGAAGCCGGCTCCGACATCAAGCCCTCGCGCGATTTCGGCCACAAGTATCTCTACCAGCTCGATTACCGCGGCCAGGGCAAGCCGGGTTATCTGCTGGCGCATTATCAGGGATCGGAAAAGAACTATCCGATCATGATCGACATCCAGGAGAATCCGTACACCACGGCGGAGGGCAAACCGTTCGAGTGGATGCGCTCCCGCATTCTGGGTGGACGGACCCTGCATTGGGCCCGCGCCACGGACCGCATGGCGGAGTACGAATTCAAGGCTGCCTCCCGCGACGGCTACGGAGTCGACTGGCCCATCGATTACGCCGGCCTGAAGCCTTACTACGACCGCGCGGAGCGCTTCATCGGCGTCAGCGGAGAGCGCGCCGGGATCCCTTATTTTCCCGACGGCGAGTTCCTGCCTGCGATGCCGCTCAACTGCGCCGAGTCGATCTTCAAAGCCGCGGCGCATAATCTGGGCTGGCGTCCGACGCACCGCAGACTGTCGCAGCTTACGCGTCCGCACAACAACCGCCCTCCTTGCCATTACTGCGGCAACTGCGTGAACGGCTGCGACGTGGGCGCGATGTTCAACACCGTCGCGGTCACCCTTCCTCCCGCGCTCAAGACCGGCAATCTGGAGGTGCGGACGGATTGTGTGGCCGCGCAGGTGCGGATGAATTCGGAAAATCGCGCGCAAGGCGTCACCTATATCGAGCGCTTCACGATGAAGCCGATGGATGTGGACGCGAAGTATGTGATCCTGGCCGCTTCCACGCTCGAAAACACGCGCCTGCTGCTGCTTTCCGCTAAGGGCGGACTGGCGAACTCGAGCGGCGTTTTGGGCCAGTACCTGATGGACCAAATTGGCGGCAACGGCGTCGACGGATTCCTGCCGAAGCTGCGCGGCGGCCCCAGCCGGCTGGATGATGGCAAGTCCGCCGGCATCATGATCCCCAATTTCCAGAACGTGTCGAAGAAAACGTCGCGCCAGGATTTCCTTCGCGGCTACTCCATGAACGCAACCGGCGGACAGACCGAATATCCAGCGTTCGCCGAAACCCTGCCCGGCTATGGCTCGGCGTGGAAACGCGAGGTGAAGAGCCGTTACGTGGCGCAGGCGCGCGTGTGGATCGGCGGCGGAGAAATGCTGGCTCGGAAGGAAAACTTTGTCGAGATCGATCCGGACGGGAGAAAAGACCGCTGGGGCATTCCGGTGCTCAAGATTCATTGCGCCTGGAGCGACAATGAGCGCAAGATGTACGCCGATTTCTACGCGAAGGCGCAGGAATGGTTCAAAGCCGCCGGAGGCGAGGCTCTGCCCGGTACGCCCGCCATCAGCAATCCGGGCAGCATGATCCACGAGGTCGGCACCTGCCGCATGAGCGCCGATCCTAAGCAGGGGGTGCTCAATTCCTTCTGCCAGACCCACGACATTCCGAATCTCTACGTGTTCGGCGGCGGAGCTTTCCCGTCCAACGGCGACAAGCATCCGACGCTGACGATGATCGCGCTCACCGCGCGCGGGTGCGATCACCTGATCGACCAGGCCAAACACGCATAGAGGGGCGACTTCTGGAACTCGGCCGCGCGCGGTACTATGTCTCGCGCACTTACGCTATCAGGAGCTTCCCGAGTCTGGCCGATAAGAGAATTGCCGGGAGGCGACCGGATCCCCACGAGGTCTGCCGCGTTGTCGAGTAGGCCCGTGCTGGCGCGCTCCCGGCAGCTTACGTCTCTATTAAAAAGATGAAGCTGGATGATGGATCGGCAGAAAAGCCCCGCGGGATTTGTCCTTGATGTAAGCGGAACTATGCTATAACGGCTGCGAGAGGCCGCATGACTGAGCAGGAAATCATCCTAGCGAACCAGCAGTACTTGTTTCCCAGCGTATTTCATTACTTCAAAGAGCCGTTGGTGGTGGCTCGCGCGAAGGATCAGTTCGTCTGGGACGCGCGCGGAAATCAGTACCTGGATTTCTTCGGCGGAATCGTCACCATCAGCGTAGGCCACTGCAATGAGACGGTGAACCGCAAGATCGCCGCGCAGATCGATACGCTGCAGCATGTTTCCACCGTGTTCGCCAATGCGCCGCAGGCCGCGCTGGCCAAACGCATCGCCGGTCTCACGCCGGGCGGAAAATTGACCAAGAGTTTTTTCACCAATAGCGGCACCGAGGCCAATGAGACCGCGATTCTGGCGGCGCGCTGCTACACCGGTTCGTTTGAAGTGGTCGCGCTGCGCCACAGCTACCACGGCCGCTCCGCTCTGGCCATGGCGGCGACCGGCCAAGGCGCGTGGCGGCTGGGAGGCGCGCCCGCCGCGGGGTTTACGCATGCGCTCAACGCCTACTGTTACCGCTGCCCGCTGGGCGCGACCTACCCGAGCTGCAATGTCCGCTGCGCCCGCGATCTGGAGGAGATGATCCGCACTTCGACCTCCGGCCGGCTCGCGGCCTTCATCGCGGAGCCGATCCAAGGCGTCGGCGGCTTCATCACTCCGCCCAAAGAGTACTTCGAAATCGTGCACGGCATCGTCAAGAAATTCGGCGGCCTGTTCATTAGCGACGAAGTGCAGACCGCCTGGGGCCGCACCGGCGGCAAGTGGTTCGGCATCGAGCAATACGGCGTCACGCCGGACATCATGACCAGCGCCAAAGGCCTGGGCAACGGGACGCCGATCGGCCTGACGGTAGCGCGGCCGGAGGTCGCCGACGCCGTGAAGGGCTTGACCATCTCCACTTTCGGCGGAAATCCTGTCGCCTCGACCGCAGCCAAGGCTGTCATCGATTTCATCGACGACAATCGACTGTTGATCAATGCCGCCGAGACCGGCGCGCATCTGCGCTACCGGCTGGAGGAGCTGCAGCGCAAGCATCCCCTGATCGGTGACGTGCGCGGCATGGGCCTGATGCAGGCGCTGGAGCTGGTGGAGGATCGCGAATCCCGCACGCCTGCTCCGGAAGCAACCGCTGCGCTGCTGGAAGCCGCGCGCGAGAACCGCCTGCTGATCGGTAAGGGCGGCTTGTACGGCAACGTTATCCGCATCTCGCCTCCGCTCAACATCTCGAAAAGCGATGTCGACGATTTCGCCGAACGCCTCGAAGCGAGCCTCATGCGAGTGGAGCAGGAACGCTCCGCCGGGGTGGTGCGTTAGTCACAATGGGGCGGACACGCCGCTCCATATCAGAACCCTCGCTGGTACTGCGCGCTGATACGTGTTAAGGCCGCACCGTAATCTAATTGCGTCTTCCGATAATCCACCCACTCGAAGGGGAAGGGTGGCGAATTGCTTGCCTTGAATCGCAGGAGAACGAATTCATCGAATTCCGGGGCCGCTTCGGCGACTAACCGGCGTTCTGCCTCGGGCGCCTCCTGGAACGGGTGGAGGAAACCCTGCTTTCCCGTCGTGGGGAAGGGTCGGTCGCCTTCATACCCTACCGTGCTCTCAGCATGGTTGATTCCGATAATCGCAACACAGATGGGATGCCCGCCGCCGCGCCGAAATTGGACGACCTGATTGCGAAGGTCGTTGATCACGCGGTCGATTTGTTTGATCATCGCCTTTGCCAGCACCTTGACCTCTACCCCAATCTCGACGGTAGCAATCGGGCCGCGAGCAACAAGATAGCCGGGATCGGTGATGCCAGTCTCCCCCGGGATGATCTCGCCAAAAGTGCCATCGCCCCTTCTGGCAACCACACCGTGCCTCTTGTTTTGAACATTGAGCACGAGATCTTTACGTACAGTCGTAGCTTCGACTAGTTTTGGAGAGCGACCGATCGCGATCAGGTCCTCGTAGAGGTGCATCGCCACAAAGTCGCCTTGACTCGAATTGCGGTGTTTGTAAATCTTGCCTTCAAATAGCCGCCGAAATTCCGTTAGCAGCCGGTACTCGGGCGGAGAAGGCGTCTTCGTCAACTATGACCTCGGCATCGGTCACACCCGCCGAACGATATTGCCGCGCTTCTGCTCGAATACGTTGTAGGGCGATATCGACATACGCAGGTTCGATTTCGTTGGCAATGGAATTTCTGCCTGCCATGATAGCAGCCTGCGATGTGGAGCCGGTTCCCGCGAAGGGGTCCAGGATTGTATCGCCGGCGAACGAAAACAGCCGGATTAATCGTTCCGCGAGCTCGACGGGATATGGCGCCGGGTGGCCCTCCCGTGTAGAGGCACCGCGAATGTCGGACCATATTGAGCGTTGCCAAACCTGCATTTCTTCCTTGGTCAGCATAGACAACGCTTTCTGAATCGTTGGCGCCGACCGGTATTGTCCGCCCTTGCGGAGAAACAGGATGTATTCGATGTCGTTCTTGATAATGCCGCCGGGCTGATAGGGTTTGCCATAAAAGCCCGCGCCATTGCCCTCCACCTCAGTGGCTCCGTTTGCGATCTTGTGCCAAAGGATTGGTTGCAGGCAATCCAACCCTAGCTTGCGGGCGCGGACTTGGATGTCGGAATGAAGAGGCATCAAATAGTGACGCCCCCCGCGTTTCCTGGGGATGCAAATGTCGCCGACCACACAACAAATTCGCCCGCCGCCCACCAGGACCCGCTTGCATTCTCCCCATACCCGGTCCAGTTCGGTCAGAAAGTGTTCGTAGTCCTCGAAATGGCCCATCTGACGCTCGTTCCCTGGCGTGTAGTCCTTAAGCGTCCAATACGGCGGAGACGTCACCACGAGGTGAACGGAAGCATCGGGAATCCAGGACAGATCACGAGCGTCGCCAAGACGGATCCGATGTGTGGTTCGATTGTAAGGCTCCGGCCATGCTAGCTCACGATACTCCAGGTTCGCCTGAAGCAGCGCCTTCAGACCTTCTGGCGTATTGTCTTCCAGAGGGAGCCCGGGCGCACGGTGCCGAGCCTTCCGATCAGTGGTGTTGCTAAAGAGGGCTTCTTGAAGCGGATGCCCCTTGGTCTGCTCCTTCCTCACTTGCCATCCTGCCTGAATGTGGAGAATTGCACCTTGATCTATTAGTGTCGCATGCACAGGACGGCTCTCCGGCCGGATTCGAGAATTCCGCCGTCTGTTACAGTACAGGCATGCGGCGATCTTTTTTTCCGCTGCTGCTCGCGGCGGCTGCCATGGCTCAATCCAACATCTCCTATAGCAACTTGAAGGAGGGCCAAGTTCTCTCCGGTTTTCGCGCCAGCGCGGTGTATCTCGACGACTCCGACCACGCCATCGGCGCACGTTTCCGGCATGAGCGCACCGGCTTCACGCTGGACCTGCTGCAGATTCAATCCGCGCCGCAGGCCTTTATCTGGGTGACCACTTTCCCCACCTCCAACATGGGCGAGCCGCACACGCAGGAGCACCTGCTGCTGGGCAAAGGCAACAAGGGCCGCGCTCTCGGCAACCTGGGAACCATGCTGCTGGCCAACTCCACAGCATTCACGGAGCAGTGGCGCACCTGCTACAGCTTCTACACCGCAGCCGGAGCCGACGCGTTCTTCCAGTACTTCGACGGCACCCTGGACGCGTTGCTGTATCCCGATTACTCCGACGAAGAAATCCGCCGCGAGGTGCGCAACTTCGGCATCAACGAAGATCCCAAGAACGGAGCGCTGAAGCTGGAGGAGCAAGGCACGGTCTACAACGAAATGGTCACCAGCATGGATCAGCCCGCGCAGCGGATTTACCAGGCTTCCGTGCTTTCGTTGTATGGTCCGCGCCATCCGCTCTCCTATAACTCCGGCGGCTTGCCGGCGGACCTGCGCGTGATCCAGCCGTCCGATATCCGGCTGTTTCACGATCAGCACTATTTTCTGGCGAACATGGGAGCCGTGGTGTCGCTGCCCAAAGAAATCGCCCCGGGCACGGCGCTGGCGCGGCTGGATCGCATCTTGAACGCGCTGGAGCAGAGTTCGAAAGCGACGTCGCGCCCTCCGGTGATGACTGAGGCGCAGCTTCCCGCCCCCAAAGCGGCTCCGGCCGGGCGCATCGAATACGTGGATTATCCGCTGGAGAATGCCCAGCAACCGGGCAGCGTGTTTCTGGTGTGGCCGGCCGAGCGCAAGCTCGCCATGCGGGACCAGTTTCTGATCGGTCTTTTCATGGACAACGTGGCCGGCGAGCCGGACACCAACCTCTATAAGCGCTTGATCGACAGCAAGACCCGGGAAGTGGACTCGGGCGCGAAAGGCGTCAGCGCCTACGTCGATGACGGCGAGGGCAAGCCCGTCTACATTACCTTCCGCGACATGCCCGTCTCGGCCATGACCGACGCCAGTTTGAGCAGCTTGCGGGCGAAGGTGATGGACGAATTTGAGAAGATCGCCGCCTACCCGGATGGGTCGCCCGAGCTGGCGCAGTTTAACGAGCGATTGAAAAGCCGCATTGCGGAGCAGCGGCGCGCGCTGCAGAAGCTGGTGAATTCGCCGCCCGGCTTCGGATTTCGCGGCGGGGATTCCACGTGGCTGGACCGTCTGTATCAGCTCAATCAGGAGCCGGGTTTCCGCAAGACCGTAACTTCGAAACAGGATCTGGCGGCCATTGAGAAGATGATCTCCGGCAGCCAGAACATCTGGCGCGATGCGTTGAAGCAGTGGAAAATCCTGGGTACGGTTCCTTTTATTGAGGCGGCCAAGCCCAGCCCGGATCTGGTGAAGCAGGCTGCCGAGGAGCGCGCCGGCCGCATCGCGGCAGAGACTGCCCTGCTGCGCAAGAACTACAACGCCGCCAGCGATCAAAAGGCACTGGAAGATTACCGTGCGGATTACACTCACGCGTCGGAGGCGATTGAGCAGGCGGAAAAGAGCGTTTCCCCCGCTAAATTCGTCGAGCATCCGCCCATGACGCTGGACGACTCACTCGACTACAAAGCGACTAAGCTCGCGAATGGCGTTCCGCTGGTCGCCTCGACGTTCGACAGCATGACTACAGCGACCACGGGGATTGCGCTGAGGCTCGATGGAGTGCCGGAAGATCACCTCTTCTACCTCTCGTTGCTGCCCGGGCTGCTGATGAACAGCGGCGTCATCGAAAACGGCAAGCCGGTCTCCTATGAGGAAATGAGCCAGCGCCTGCGCAACGAAATTTTGAGCCTGGATGCCGGCTTCAGCATGAACTCGGCCACGCAGCGCGACGAATTAGTGGTGCGCGGCGCTGGCAACAACGCGAATGAGGCCAAGCGCGCCCTCGAATGGATGGAGCTCGCCTTGTACCATCCCAACTGGCGCGTGGAGAATCTGCCGCGCCTTCGCGATTACGCGGATCAGACCTTGGGCCGTTTGCGCCGCACCACGCAGAGCGCCGAAGAGAATTGGGTGCAGAATCCGGAGACGGCTTACCGCAAGCAAGAGAATCCGCTGCTGCTCGCAACGTCCTCGTTCCTCACGCGTACCCACAACGTGCAGCGCCTGCGCTGGATGCTCAAAAGCGGAGGCTCGGATGCCGTCTATGCGTTCCTTGCGAAATTGGGCGACGCCGCAGGTTCGCGCGACGAACGTAAAGCGATCCTGGTCCAGATTCGCGACGGGAAATATTCCAGCCTCGAGAAACTCTCGCCGGCTGAGCGCGACCTCGCTAAAGACGCCGCCAACGATCTGGAAGCCACTTTGGCTGATATCCCTGATTCCAGCCTCGCCGCCGACTGGCTTTATCTCTGCAACCAAATGTCGCGCGATTTACGGCAGGGGCCGGAGCGCACGCTCGCCATCCTGGATGAAGTTCGCCGCTCGATTCTGCTGACGGGCGGGGCGCGCATGTTCGTGATCGGCTCCAGCGCGACCCAGGCGCAACTGAACTCGGGCATCCAAAAATTGACGGCGGGCCTCGAAACCGCGCCGTTCCGAAAGGCGGAGTATCGCTCCATCCGGCGCATCGACCAGCGGCTTCAGGCTCGCGAACCGGCCGCGACGGCTCCTCTGTTTGTCGGCTTGCTCAACGCGAATTCGCAAGGAGGGGTGTTCATCAACTCGGCTCCACTCGCGGGTTATCAGGACACGGACCGTGGCAAGATTCTCGATTTCCTGGCGTCCAATTTGTATGCCGGCCACGGCGCGCACGGAGTGTTCATGAAGACCTGGGGCGCTGGGCTCGCCTACAGCAACGGAATCCGCGTTTACCCGGAGACGGGCCGTCTCCTCTATTACGCCGAGCGTACGCCGGAGCTTCCGCAGACCCTGAAGTTCGTGATCAACATCCTGAAGACGGCGCAACCGGATGCCTCGCTCACGGACTACGCCATTGCCGGAGCGTTTCAATCCACGCGCGTCGCCTCATCCTATGAAACGCGCGGAGAGTCCATGGCCGCGGATCTCGCAGACGGCGTCACGCCGGAGACCGTGCGCCGCTTTCATCAGGCGATTCTTGACTTGAAGAAGTCTCCCAATCTGGAGACGGAGCTGTTTCGTCGCCAGGTGGCTGTCGATGCGACGGTCCTGCCCGGAATGGGAACCAGCGCCAAGAGCGTGAAGGGCGCGGTGTACTTCGTCATCGGACCGGAGAAGCAAATGGCGGCTTGGGAGCAATATTTGCAACAGGCCGACGCGCCGGCCGATCGGGTGTGGCGTCTCTATCCGCGCGACTTTTGGATCACGGGCGAGTAACCGCCTACATCTTCAGTAAACGTTCGGCATTGCCATGCGCGATCTTTTCCTTATCCGCGGCGCTCACGGGCAGATGGTCCAGGAAAGCCCGCGCCTGCGCCATCGAGCCATAGGGATGGTCGGCCGAGAACATGATGCGGTCGACGCCCACTTGCAGCATCAAATCCAGGAACGTCGGTAGGAAGTTGAACGCGCTGAACGTGTAGTGGACGTTTTCGCGCAGATACGCGCTGACCGGACGTTTCAGCCCGGTGATCGAGGGCGTCATGATATCCATCCGGGACTGCATGAACGGGAGCCCCTCGCCCATGTGCCCGACGATGACTTGCAACTCCGGGTAATGATCGAACACGCCGCCCAGGATCATGCGGATTACGTGCACCGCGGTTTCGATGTGCCAGCCCCAGCCCGCGTTGGCGAACATGTAGCTCACTTCCGGCGCGAAACCTCCATACGAGGCTTCGACCACCGCCTGCGGAGGCTGCGTGGGATGAACGTAGATGGGAACGTGAAGGGAAACCGCGCGCTCCAGAATCGGCGCGAAGAACTTGTCGTCCAGGTAGCGGCCGCGATGATGGCCGTTGATCAACGCGCCCTTGAAGCCGTGATCTCGAACCACCCGCTCCAGCTCGTCCGCGGCTAGACGAGGATCGGCGATGGGCAAGCAAGCGAATCCTGAGAAGCGCGACGGGTATTTGCGAGCCGCCTCCGCGACGAAGTCATTCGCTTCGCGCGCAAGCTCCGCCGCTTCCGCCGCATCCAGTTGCTCGACTCCCGGCGAATTGAGCGAGAGCACCTGAACATCGATCCCGGCTGCGTCCATCTCCGCGATGCGTCCGGCTCCGACGTCGCTTGCTTGCGCGAGGATCTGTGCCATTCTTCCTCCGGCTGCGCCTGCGCGCTCGATGATGCTGCGGCCGGGTCCGGCGAGAAATCCCGGCGTGGCGTAGTGCTCTTCAAGAGTGATGGTTCGCATGTCGTTCCTAGAGTAACTGGTTCGCTACACTAACAAGCGTGCTTTCGCCCCGACCCAAAACCGGAAACAATGTGGGGCACGCCGTTCGTGTTTCTCTGGGCAATTTCCTGGAGATGTACGACTTCATGGTCTTTGGCTACTACGCCACGGGGATCGCGCGGGCGTTCTTTCCTGGTCAAAGCGCGTATGCTTCGCTGATGCTGTCGCTGGGGACCTTCGGCGCCGGTTACCTGATGCGGCCCTTGGGTGCGATTGTGCTGGGAGCCTACATCGACCGGCATGGACGCCGCAAGGGGCTCTTGCTGACATTGACGCTGATGGCCATCGGCACGCTGGCCATCGGGTGCCTGCCGGGATTTCGCACGCTGGGGCTTCTCGCTCCGTTATTGGTGTTGGCAGCGCGGCTGGTGCAAGGACTTTCGGCAGGCGTGGAAATCGGCGGCGTCAGTGTGTATCTGGCCGAAATCGCGACGCCGGGCCGCAAGGGGTTTTACGTCGCGTGGCAATCCGGCAGCCAACAGGCCGCAGTCATATTCGCGGCACTTTTCGGTTTGGCGCTGGCATCGTGGCTGCCTCCGGATCAGATGCTCGAGTGGGGCTGGCGCATCCCGATCCTGGCCGGATCGATGCTGGTTCCGTTCCTGTTGCTGCTGCGGCGATCGCTAAAGGAAACCGATGAGTACCTCGCGCGCCGGCGTCCCTTAGACACGCGCGAGATTTTGCAAACTTTGGGCGCGAATTGGCGGCTGGTGATTTTGGGTATGATGCTTTCCACCACCACTACTGTCACGTTCTACCTGATCACCGCTTACATGCCGACCTTCGGAACCACCGTGCTGCATCTTTCCACGCGCGACAGCATGATGGTGACGTTGTGCGTGGGCGTGTCCAACCTGATCCTGCTTCCCACCATGGGCGCGCTTTCGGATCGAATCGGCAGGCGAGCGCCGCTGATCGCTGCCTCAGGGCTGGCGGTGCTCACGGCGTATCCGGTTCTGTTGTGGCTGGTGGCCGCGCCTTCGTTCGGGAGGCTTCTCGCAGCCGCGCTGTGGTTTTCGGCGATCTTCGGCACGTACAACGGCGCGATGGTGGTTTTGCTCACCGAGATCATGCCGGCGAGCATCCGCGCCTCCGGATTTTCGCTGGCCTATAGTCTCGCGACCGGAGTTTTCGGCGGTTTCACGCCGGCCGTTTCCACGTGGCTGATTCACCTCACCGGAAATCGAGCCATGCCGGGATTATGGCTGGCGGCGGCGGCCGCGATGGGGTTGACTGCAACCGTTGTGCTCACCTCTCAGAGAACGTTACGAGCCTCTGAACTGGCTGCTTCGAAAGCGTAGCGCGCAAGCGCGGCGAATCGATAGGTTCCGTGCACGAACTTGCCGTACGGCATCGTGAGGAACAACGCCAGCACCACGCCGAGATGAACCCGCAGCAACACCGGCATCGCGTGCGTGTCTCGCAAAACCAGCAGGAGCAGGCCGGTGAAGCTGGTCAGCGCAAGGGCAGCCAGAAACGAGATCTCCGGGCCATTTTGCGCAAGGTCCATGATTTCCGGATCGCGGACGCGCCGGAGCGCGAAAAGACCCACTGGGCCGATCAGCAGACCGATCCCGCCCAGCGCCCCCAGCAATACCGGCGCGCTCGACCAAGGATAGGGCGCGCGCAAGCCGAGCAGGTAGTGATCGAACGCTGCAGTTGTCGTGGACGCGAAGCACAACAGGAATCCGTAGAAGGTGCAGTGGTGAAACCAGCGCCGCGCCTGAGCGCCCGGAGTCCCACCGGAAAGATAGCGCAGCGACATCGCGTCGCGTAATGCGGTCGCAACTGACCTGAGCTGCGGTGCGCCTGACCCCGATTGCCGCCAGAATCGCATCAGGCTCGCGCCCAGCATCACGAAGACAAACGCGCCCGCCGCGCCGAACAACTCGACCATGGCGCGGTGCGGAATCACGCCATAGAATCCGGGCTGCGGGGTTCGCCATGCGCCCCAGAACATCGCCACGACCGAGACCAGGATCGCCGGGAGAATTCCTCCGCCGTACCACCGTGGACGTGCGTTCTCGCGGTAGGATTGCGCCCGCTGCTCGGCCAGCAGCTTCGGAACGTTCACTGCGAACTCATGTGGAGGAGTGTAGGGGCACGCGTAGTAACACTCCGCACAGTTGTGGCAGAGGTTAGCCAGATAGGCCAAGTCGCCTTTATCGAATACCGTTCGGCGTTCCATGGCCGGAAACACCGCGCAGTAGCCTTCGCAGTAGCGGCAGGCGTTGCAAATGGTCATGACGCGCGCGGCATCCGTATTAACGTTGTGCGGCACGTGCAGCCTCCTTGCCGGCGATTCTGCCGAACACTGCGCCGATGGTCATTCCGATTCCCGCCAGATAGCCTTGCCCCAAAATATTCCCGGCCATGATCTCGCCCGCCGCGAAGATGTTCGCGCCCGGGCCATCCTTCATCTGCACCGCCGCCGATTCATTCACGCGCACGCCCAGATAGGTGAAGGTGATCCCCGGACGCAGCGGGTATCCATAGTAAGGCGGTTTATCAATCGGCTGTGCCCAGTTCGATTTCGGAGGAGTGATGCCTTCAGTGCGGCATCTATCCAGTTTCGTCCTATCGAAGCTGCCTCCGGCGATCGATTGATTGAACCGCCGGACCGTGCTCACGGTCTCATCCACCGGCAGCTCCAATTTGGCGGCCAGCGCCGCGATGTCCGCGCCGCTCACCGCGGGAAACACCGACGGCATGAAGCAGCCCAGCACCTTGGAATCGAAGATCGAGTACGCGATCTGATCCGGCTCAAAGGCGATCAGCCGTCCCCACGCCGCGTAGCGCTTCGGCCACAGGTCCGCTCCTTCATCGGCGAAGCGCAGGCCGTTTCGGTTCACGACGATCCCCAGCGGCAGCGAATCCAATCGCGTGACGATGCCTCCGTCGAACTTCGGCGAGCGAGCATCGATGGCGATGGCGTGGCACTGGCGCGGATCGCCGATCGATTCCGCGCCGTGATCGAGCAGCAGCTTCAGCAGCGTTCCCTTGTTATACGGCGTTCCGCGAATCAGGAAATTGCGCGCCGCTTCGCCCCAGGCGCGTTCCAACCATTCCAGGTTGGATTCGAACCCGCCCGCAGCCGCTACCAGAGCCTTGGCGCGAAAGCGGACCGGCTCGCCCTGCACGATCGCCATGCCTCCTTCGAAGACGCCGCGCGCGATGTCCAACCCGGTAACTTCCGCGTCGTAAGAAACCTGGATCCCGAGACGCGCCGCGGCGCTGTAATAGGCGTTGAGCAGAGCCTTGCCTCCGCCCAGGAAGAAGGCGTTGGTGCGGCTCAACTGCAGAGTCCCGCCGAGCGCAGGTTGAAAACGCGCGCCGTAGCCGCGCATCCATTGATTCGCGGGCAGCGATTCGCGGATCGCCAGCCGAGCCAGACGTTCGTCCGTCTTGCCGGCGGTCACCTGCTGGAGATCCGCAAAATATTCGTCTTCGGAATACGCACCTTCCAGCTTTCCATGCGGCGCGCTGTGCATGCAGCGCATGTTGCGCGTATGCCGGCTATTGCCGCCGCGCAAGGCGATGGGGGCGCTTTCGAAAACCGCCACGCTCGCTCCGGCTTCGCGAGCGCTCAGGGCCGCGCACAGGCCGGCGTTGCCGCCGCCAACCACCGCGACGTCGAACTGAGGAAGTTCTCGATCCACCCAGGAGCTATGCTAGCGAAGTAATGGCAAAAAAACTGTCCATCACCATTGCCGGCGCGGTGTCGCTGGGAAGCTACGAATCCGGTGTTGCTTTCGAGATCCTGGATGCAGTAGCGCAACATAACAACTGGGCCGATCAGCAGGACCCTCCGGGGGAGCGCTTCGAAATCGACGTTCTTACTGGAGCGTCCGCCGGAGGCATGACCGCCGCCATGATCGCGCAGCGCCTGCTGTTCGATGGGCCGGCAATGAGCGATCCCTACAATAATCCGCTGTATAACGCCTGGGTGAAGGACATCGATATTTCGGGACTGCTGGATCGGCAGGCAGGCGAGCTGGCCACGCATTCCATCTTCTCCTCTAACTGCGTGGTCGAAATTTCCAAAAAATATCTGGGCGCGCCGTATCCCGTTCAGCCCCATCCCGCCCTGCCGTCCGGCGAATATCTGTGGCTCGGTCTGGCTCTGTCCAATTTGAACGGCGTCGATTACAAACAAGACGCCGCGACCGGATCGCAGTTCATTTACACGGATCATCAGGACCAGTTGCTGCGGCGCGTGGACACGAAATCGAGCGGCAACGCCGCGCTGTGGGAGACCATCCGGGCCACGGCCGTCGCTTGCGGGGCATTCCCTTTCGCCTTCCGCGTGCAGGATTTGGATCGCCCCATCACGGACTATCCGGATGCGGGTCTCGACAGGAAACTCTGGAACGGCCAGCCCAGCCGCTTCTTCACGTACACGGACGGAGGCGTGTTTCAGAACCAACCGCTGGGCATGGCCAAGAACCTGGTAGAGAAGTTACCGGACGGCCGTGTCACCGCACTCCAGCGCGGTTACTGCTTCATCTCTCCGCAGCCGAAAAGTTCCGAAAAAATCCCCTTCACCGCCGATTCCAACGCGGATCCCTCCAAGGCTTTCGGAGCGGCGAATGCCACCTACAAGGCGGTTCTGCAGCGGATCATATTTTCGATCATCGGCCAGGCCGGATTTCAGGACTGGATCACGGCGGAAGGGGTAAACCAAAAGATCGAATTTCTCAACCGGCGTGCGAGCGCGCTCAAGAGCCTGTTTCGAGACAAAATATTGCTCCCCGCGCAGACCACTCCGATCTCCAGCGTGCTGCTGGCTCAATTCCCCCAGACCAAGGATCCCAAGGACCTCGCCGTTGCACGCGACCAACTCCAGCAGCAATTCGCGAGCGATTATGCCACCCTAAGCTCCCAAACAGATTCGGCGACCGCCGACGCGTGGCTCGATTCCGTTCTCGTTCTCGAGCTGGCCGCGGACTTGCATGAGAAGGAAGAAATGTTGATCTACCAGTTCGTGGCGAAACCCGGCACGCTAGCGGGCGAGGGGCTGGAGGCCTTTGAGGGCTTCTTCGATGAGAGCTATCGCCAGCATGACTACGATTGCGGGCGGCAGAATGCGCAGGCGATCCTAAAAGGGGAAAATCAGAAGGCCGGCAGTATCTTCGCCGGCCTCCAATGGAATCCGCAACCGATCCACGAAATCGATCGCAATTTGGACGACATCGACTTGGCTGGTGTCGATCCGGACAAACGCAACGCTGTAAAGAGGCAGTTTGAATCGGCCGCGAGTGATTTTCTTAAGGAGCTCGACGTCAACGCGCTGGAGCGCGGAGCCGTCGAGCTCTTCATTAACGGTCAGATCAAGAAATTGCTGCAGCTCGACTGAGAAGACTTACTTGGAGGCTGCCGCGTCCCGCTTGACCGGTTTTCCGTAAACTTCGATCCAACCCATGTCGGTGTAACCGCCGTTGCCGTGGCCGCTTCCCGGGCTCAGGTCGGCGAAGCCGACTGCGTCTACCTTGCTCAGGTCGACTTTATCGAGCACGTTCCCTTTGGTCTGCACGGTCATCGGATCAAACTTCATCCAGTGCACTTCGGAGATGAAGAATTCGCTCTCGCGGTAGTCGACGGTGCTGGCATCCGTGTGGTCGCCCACCAGGAGGGTTCCATCAGCGAGCTTCAGCACCGGCCGCGCTTCATGGAAGCCGGAGGTCTTGACATCCCAGCGGATCTTGGCCTTGCCGGTCAGATCGACGTAGTTGTCCTTGCTGGCGAGCGTGAGCGCGCAGGAAGTGGCGCACAGGCCGGTCCAGATGTGCGGGACTCCGCCTTCGCTGGTCACGCCAAAGTCCTGCTTGCCGGTGCCGTAGGTGGCCAGCACCAGATCGGGATTGGTGACGAAATCCTGGGTTACGGGCACGTTGCCCTCTGCCTGTTTCCAGGATTCCTTAAGGAACAACGGCGGTGGTGGTTGAGGCGCCGCAAAACCACCGCGGCCTCCGCCACGTCCACCTCGTCCACCGGCATCTTGAGCGACGGCGCAGGCGGCCGTACACAGGAACATCAACGTGAAGATCTGTCGCTTCATGAAACCTCCCATTCGGAGTACAAAATATCACACATGGCAGGCTGGCCGCCCGGCATCAATTCCGTTGATGCCTCCGCCTTGCATACAACGAGGGGCGGCTGTAATAGAATCACTTACAGCGGATTATGAGTGCTCGAACTGCCGTACCGGTTTTACTCGCGATTTTCGCGCCACTCGCGGGCGCGCAACCGTCCTTGTCCCAAACGGCCGCTTCGCAGAAGGCCGTCCTGGATAAGTATTGCGTCACGTGTCACAGCGCGAAGCTGCGCACCGGCGGCCTGTCGCTGGAGAACTCCGATCTGGTCAACGTGCCGGCGGGGGCGGAAACCTGGGAAAAAGTTATTCGCAAACTGCGCGTGGGCGCGATGCCGCCGCAAGGAATGCCGAGGCCCGACAAAGCTACCGCCGGCGGCCTGGCGCAGTATCTGGAAACGTCGATCGACCAAGCCTATGCGGCAAAACCCAGCCCTGGGCGCGCCGTCATGCATCGCCTGAATCGCTCCGAGTACGCTAACGTGATTCGCGATCTGCTGGCGCTCAATATCGACGCGGAAGCCCTGCTTCCTCCCGACGATGAGAGCAGCGGCTTCGATAACATCGCCGACGTTTTGAAGGTTTCGCCGTCTTTAATGGAGCGCTACCTGTCCGCGTCCTGGAACATCAGCCGCGAGGCCGTGGGCGACAAACGGATCTCGCCGGTCACCGCTACGTATCGCGTACGGCCGGACCTTTCGCAGGATCAGCACATTGACGGCCTGCCGCTGGGCACGCGCGGCGGCATCGTGGTGGATCACACTTTCCCGCTCGATGGCGAGTACGTCATCAAGCTGCGCCTGTGGCGCAACACCTTCGATCTGATGCGCGGTATGGAAGACTCGCATGAGATCGAGATCAATCTGGACGGCGCCCAAATTGGCGAGGTGACCATCGGCGGGCGCGACGATTTTCTTCTGATGGCCGCCAATCCCGGCGCCTTCGGCGCGGATCTGGATCGCCGCTTGACCGTGAAGCTTCCGGTGAAGGCCGGCGTGCATACCGTGTCCGCCGATACCGTGCTGCGCAGCCACGCCATCAAAGATGACGTGACCAAGCCGTTCCTGCGCACCAGCGTGGACAGCCTGGATATCACCGGCGACCCCTCTGTGGATCGCCTCACCATTGAAGGTCCGTTCGATGCGACCGGCGCCGGCGACACGGCTTCCCGGCGGCGCATCTTTATCTGTCATCCCGCCGATGCTTCCGGCGAACTCCCCTGCGCGCGCAAGATCCTCACCGCGCTGGCGCGGCATGCATACCGGAGACCGGCGACGGATTCGGATTTGGAGACGCTGCTCAGCTTTTATCAGCATGGACGCAACGAGAAAGGCAACTTCGAAGCGGGCATCGAATCGGCACTGCAGTTTCTTCTCGCCAGCCCGGAGTTTCTGTTCCGCATCGAAGAGGACCCAGCGAATCTGGCCAACGGCGCCAGTTATCGTATTGATGACCTCGCGCTCGCGTCGCGGCTGTCGTTCTTCCTGTGGAGCAGCGCTCCGGACGACCAGCTTCTGGACGCGGCCTCACAGCAGAAGCTGCATGAGCCCGCCGTGCTGGCGCAGCAGGTCAAGCGCATGCTGGCCGATCCCAAGTCTGACGCGCTGATCCAAAACTTCGCCGAGCAATGGCTGTTCCTGCGTAATCTCAAGAACTCGGCTCCCAACCTCGACGCATATCCCGATTTCGACGACAACCTGCGCCAGGCCATGAAGCAGGAAACCGAGTTGTTCTTCGGCAGCATCATCAGCGAAGACCGCAGAGTCATGGACCTGCTGACGGCCGATTACACGTTCTTGAATGAGCGGCTGGCGCGGCATTACGGAATTCCCGGGGTCTATGGAAGCCAGTTCCGGAGGGTGCATATCGATGACGAAAATCGCCGCGGGTTGCTGGGCCAGGCCAGTATCCTGACCGTGACGTCCTACCCCGCGCGAACTTCACCAGTCCAGCGCGGCAAGTGGATTTTGACGAATATTTTAGGCATCCCGCCCACGCCGCCTCCGCCCAACGTGCCGGAGCTGAAGGGCAACGACGAAAACAGCAAGCCTCTGTCCTTGCGGGAGCGCATGGAGGCGCATCGCGCCAATGCCGTTTGCGCGGGTTGTCACAAGGTGATGGACCCGATCGGCTTCGCGCTCGAGAATTTCGACGCGACCGGCCGCTGGCGCAACGTGGACGAAGGCGCGGTGATCGATCCTTCCGGGACGCTCTTCGATGGCACCAAGATCGATGGACCTATAGCCCTGCGCAAGATGATCGCCGCTCGGCCGGATGTTTTCGTCGGCGTGATGACGGAGCGCTTGTTGACTTACGCGCTGGGCCGCGGCTTGGATTATTCCGACATGCCGGCAGTGCGCAAGATCGTACACGACGCCGAAGCCGACGGATATCGTTTTTCGGCTTTAATTAACGGTGTGGTCACCAGCCCGCCGTTCCAAATGAAGGTCAAGAAGGCCGCGGCTGCCGGCACGGCGGTAGCTGCGAGGTAGTTGGGGAGACAAACGCAATGAGATTGATCACGAAAAAACATATTCCACGGCGAGCGTTCCTGCGTGGAGTGGGAGTCTCTCTCTCCCTGCCGCTTCTCGATTCCATGATCCCGGCGCAGACTCCGCTGGCGCAGACCGCGGCCAAGCCGCAGTTCCGCATGGGCCTGTGCTTCATGCCCCACGGCGCGGTGATGGACAACTGGACGCCGAAGACCGAAGGCGCAGACTTCGAGATCTCGCGCTCACTGAAACCTCTTGAGCCGTTCAAGAACAACCTGGTGGTGGTTAGCAACCTGGCGCACCACAACGCCGCCCCGGCCGGACCCGGCGATAACGGCGGCGACCATACCCGCTCCCCAGCCGTATTTCTCAACGGCGTGCATCCCAAGCGCACCGACGGCGCCGACATTAGGGCCGGCGTGACCATCGACCAGTTAGCGGCGGAGAAGATCGGGCAGGAGACTCGCCTGCCTTCGCTCGAGCTGGCCATCGAAGATTACAGCGGTCTGGTGGGATCCTGCGACGTGGGGTTCAGTTGCACCTATATGAACACCATCTCCTGGAGCACGCCCACTACGCCGTTGCCCATGGAGATCAACCCTCGGGTGGTTTTCGACCGCCTGTTTGGCGACGGCGCCACCGCGGAAGAACGCCTGGAGCGGATTGAGCAGGAGCGCAGCATCCTGGACGCCGTCACCAGCCAGGTCCGCAAGTTGCAAGGCGGCTTGGGCGCCGCGGATCGCAACCGCGTAGCCGAGTATCTGGACACCGTGCGCGAAATCGAGCGCCGCATCGTCCTGGCGGAAAAACAGAACGCCATCTCCGGCATCGTGGTTCCAGAGTCGCCCGCGGGCATCCCGGACGATCACGAAACTCACACCAAGCTGATGTTCGACCTGATGGCCATCGCCTTCCAGACCGACATCACACGCGTTTCGACCTTTATGATGGCGCGCGAGGTCAGCTACCGAACCTTCCCCATGCTGAACATCTCGGAAGCGTTCCACCCGGCCTCGCATCACCAGAACAACCCGGCTCGGCTGGAGCAATTGACGAAGATTAACACCTATCACGTGGGCCTGTTCGCCTACATGCTGGATAAGCTGCGCTCCACCAAGGATGGCGAGGGCACTCTGCTCGACCACACCCTGATGCTGTACGGAAGCGGCATGAGCAACAGCAACATCCACAACCACTCCCCGCTGCCGATCCTGGTGGCCGGCGGAGCCGCGGGACGGCTCCAGGGCGGCCGTCATTTGAAGTACCCTGCGGAAACTCCCATGGCCAACCTGCTGCTTTCGATTCTCCACAAGGCTGGCGTGGAGCAGCCCTCCATCGGCGACAGCACAGGCCCCCTTTCGGAGGTATAGGCGTGAAGACCATCGTTCTGCTGACAGGATTCGGACTGATTGCGATCGCGGCGCCGCCGGCTCCACCGGAAGCCGCCCCTCCTCAGGCAGCAAATGCCGCGGAGCATCGCGATTGGCAGGTGGTGCGCTCGCTCACCGCCAAGCACGTCGACTTGAACGCCACGCAGCCCGACGGAACCACGGCGCTCGAATGGGCGGCGCACTGGAACGACCTGGACGCGGTGAAGGTGCTGCTCGCCTCCGGCGCTGATCCTCGCATCGCCAACCGTTATGGCGTGACTCCGCTCTCGGAAGCGGCGGGCGCGGGCAATGCCGCCGTGATCGAAGCCTTGCTGAACGCGGGCGCGGATGCCCGCACCTTGACCACGGCCGACGGCGAAACCGTGCTTATGACCGCGGCGCGCACCGGCAATGTGGATGCGGTCAAGGTTCTGCTGGATCACGGAGCCTACGTCAATGCCAAGGAGAATTACCGCGGCCAGACCGCTCTCATGTGGGCCGCGGCGGAGCACCACGCTGGCGTCGTCAAGCTGCTGCTGGACCACGGCGCCGACTGGAAGATACTCTCGGATGCCCATGACACCGTCATTCCCAAGCTGAGCGCGGCTTCGTCGGTCTCGCCGCTGGCGCGGGGAGGCCTCGCGGCATTTCACTTCGCCGCGCGCGAAGGCGACATCCCCACCGGACGCGTGATGCTGGACGCCGGGGTCGACATCAACCAGGTGGACGCGGATAACACCAGCGGACTGGTGGTGGCGATTCTGAACAAGCGCTACAGCTACGCCAAGTTTCTTCTCGAGAAAGGCGCGGACCCCAACATCGCCGACGTTCGCGGCCGCGCCGCTCTCTACGCCGCCGTCGACATGCGCAATGAGGATTATTCGGCGATGCCCAACCATCCTGAGAACGACCCGCTGCCCAGCCTGGACCTGGTCCAGGCGCTGCTCGACCATGGCGCGAACCCCAACGCGACGCTGGTAAAGAATATCCCGGGCAGAAGCGGCATGGATTACGGAGATACGGCCCTGGGCACGGGAACCACGCCGCTGATGCGCGCCGCGCGTGCCGGAGACTCCGCCACCATGCGAGCCCTGCTCGCCAAGGGCGCGGACCCCAAGCTCACCACCAAGGACGGCACCACCGCGCTCGAATTCGCGGCCGGCGTCGGCTATCGCGACAAGAACACCAAGGGCACGGAGGCGGAAGCTCTGGAGGCGCTCAAGCTCGCGGTATCGCTGGGCCTTGACATTAATCAGGCCAATAGCCGCGGTGAGACCGCTTTGCACGGCGCGGCGTTACGCGGCGCGGACACCATCGTCCAGTACCTGGTGGATCAGGGTGCGCAAATCAACGCGAAGATGAAGTCGGGATTCACCCCGCTCGATGTGGCCATGGGAAAGAGCGTGGTCGGCCAGCTTCCGGTTCCACATGACAGCACCGTCGCGCTGCTGCGGAAGCTCGGTGGCGTGGAAGGCAGAACCGGCGCAGAGAGCAAAGAACAGAAGCCGCCGCAGCCTCAACACTGAGCCCATCCAAACTGATCTGTGACTAGACGGAGCCGCGACCGGAGGAAGCGGTTTCCGGCGACGAATGACCGAACCTCCGCTGGGCCCGGCGAGCGACGTCACAGGTTGTCCCATCCGGTCCCACCGGAGGCAAGGCTGAGCCGCGACCAGAGGAAGCGGGCTAAAGGGACAGCTCCTTAAACTGGCCGTTGCTATCGCCCAACTTCTCGGCCGGCAACCCCAGCTTGTTCAACAAGGTCAACTGAAGGTTCGTCAGCGGCGTGTGCTCCGGATAAATCAGGTGCCGGCCGCCCTTCAGCGTGCCGCCGCCTCCGCCCACCAGGAACGCCGGCAGCGGACCGTGCGTGTGCCGGTCGCTATTGCTGATGCCGGAGCCGAACAACAGGATCGAATGATCCAGCAGCGACCCCTCCCCGTCTGGAGTCTTGCGCAGCTTCTCCAGATACTCCGTGAACAGCATGATGTGATGGCGCTGGATCTTGCAGCACTTGTCCATCTTCACCGGGTCGGCCTGGTGATGGGTGACCGGATGATGCGGCTCCGGCACGCCGATCTGCGGATACGGCCTTCCGGTCTGTTCGCGGCCGTACATGAACGTGGTCACTCGCGTCAGGTCGGACTGGAACGCCAGCAGTTGCAGGTCATATAACAGCCGGACGTGGTCTTCGAAGCTCTCCGGAATGCCGGCTGGTTGCGCCACGTCAGGCAACTGCTTCGAGCTCTGCTCCTCGGCCTTCTGAATGCGCCTCTCGACGTCCCGCAGCGAGGCCAAGTAATCGCTCATCTTGCGATTGTCGGCGCTGCCCAGCTTGCCCTGGAGCTGCTTGACGCGATCGTTCACGGAATCGAGCAGGCTGCGATCCTGTTCCAGCCGCGCGGCGCGCACTTTCGCGTCGGTGCTGTCGCTGGAGCCGAACATCCGCTCAAACAGTACGCGCGGATTGTTTTCCGCCATTAGCGGCAGGGTCGGGGTGAGCCAGGAGAGGGTGCTGCTGTAGGCGCAACTGTAGCCCAGGTCGCAGGAACCCAGCAGGCTGTTATCGTCCACGGTCATTTGCAGCGACGCGAGCTGGGTCTCTTTCTCGAACTCTTTCGCCAGAATCTGATCCATTGAGACCGCGTTCTGGACGATGCTGTCGGATTTATTCACGTGCACGCCGGTCAGATAGCTGCCGCAGGCGCGAGAGTGGTCCCCGCCGCCGTCGCCCAGCGGCTCAGCCTGATCGCTGAACAGACCGGTCACCACGATGAGCTGGTCTTTGAACGGCTCCAGTTGCTTCAATGTCGGCGAGAGCTCAAAGTTGGCGCCCGATCCCGTGGGCAGCCATTGATCGTAAATGACGCCGTTGGGATGGTAGGCCACGCCGAAGCGCCGCACCGGCTTGGTGGCCGCGGCCGGGGCGAACGCGGGAATCATGGCGTCCAGCAGCGGCAGCGCGACTGCCGTCCCCACTCCGCGTAGCACTGTGCGCCGCGAAAGGACTTTCTTTGAAATGAACATGTTCGCGATTCTCCTACTTACCCGCAGTCGTCATCTGACCCGCAGTTCGCATTTGAAATGGCGCGCTCTTCACAATGTTGAGCACCAGCGACGACCAGCGATAATTGCCGGCCGCCGCGGCGCGATCGATGGCGCGCACCGCCGGCGCGTCGTAATATTCCAGCCCGCGTCCCAACGCGTAGGTCAGAAGCTTCGCGGTGACGGCGTTGGCGAACTGGCCCTTCTGGGCGACCAGGGCCTGCCGCAGCGCGCTGGGCCCATCCACTTTAGTGCCGTCCAGCAGGACACCGGAAGCGTTGATGGCGTGGCCCGCGTCGGTGGTGCGCCAGGTGCCGATCGCGTCGAAATTCTCGAGACTCAATCCCAGCGGGTCCATGCGCGCATGGCAGCTCGCGCAGGCAGGGCTGGCGCGATGCAGCTCCAGCATCTCGCGCACCGAGAGCGGCTTGCCCTCCTTATTGCTGACTTCGAGCGCGGGCACATTTGCAGGCGGAGCCGGCGGCGGCGCGGCAAGAATATTCTCGAGCAGCCACTTGCCGCGAATCGTCGGCGAGGTGCGCGTGGTGTAGGAGGTGACCGCCAGCACGCTGGCCTTGCCCAGCAAGCCGAAGCGGTTTTCGTCGGTCAGCGTGACGCGCCGGAAGTGGCTCCCGTAGATGCCGGGGATGCCATAATGCCGCGCCAACTGCTCATTCAGGAAAGTCTCATTCGACGACAGCAGGTCCACGATGCTGTGGTCCTGTTTCAACTGGTCGTCTAAGAACAGTTCCGTCTCGGTGACGAACGCCGCGCGCAGATTGTCGTCGAAGAACGGAAACTTCGTGCTGTCGGGATTCAGCAGCCAGACGTTGCGCGTCTCCAGCCAGTCCTCGAAGAAATTTTGCACCAGCGACGTGCGGGCGCGCGCATCGGCGAACATGCGCGCCACCTGTTGCTCCAGAATCGCCGGCTCGTGGAGTTTGCCCGCCAGCGCCAGCTTGAGCAACGCATCGTCCGGGATGCTGCTCCACAGGAAAAACGAAAGGCGCGAGGCCAGCTCCACATCGGAGATGCGATACACCGAACCGGGAGCCGCATTCGCCGGGTCGGTCTCGATGCGGAACAGGAAGTCGGGACTCACCAGCACCCGCTCCACCGCTGCGCGAATGCCGTCGTCGAAAGTTCCCGCCGCGCGTCCGCGCTGGCAGAAGCTCACCAGCGTCTGGACGTCGTCGCCGGTTACGCCGCGGCGATACGCACGCTGAGCCAGTTGCGAGAGAATCTTGGTCGCGCAGGGAAGTTCCTCGCTCGCGTTGGCCGGGTGGCACACGAACAAAAGCTGCCGGCTGGGAGAATCGGCCGGGACCTTTCCGTCATAAGGACCACCGATCAGAAGCGCCGCAATCGCAATCGGAGCCGTGGCCGTGTCGGAGGATCGGCTGAACAGCGGGAGCCGGTCCGCGCTTACCCCTTCCGGCTCGGCATCGTCGGTCTTGAGCATGGTCGCGATGACTTGATGCTCGCCGGCCTTCACCGCGACCCGCGCCTGGAGGGGCTCGTCTCCGTCGTATTGAAACGTCTTCGACGGCGACTTCTCCGCGCCGATCTTGAACTCCGCCACGATCTTTCCGTCGACGCGCACTTGAAGCTGCGTCGGCACGTTCAGACCGCGGATGATGCTGTCCCACGCCCGCTGCAGCCGCAGCTTAAAGATGTAGTCTCCGTCCACGGGGAAAAAATGCCGCGCGGCGACGCCGCCCTTCGACCCCAGCGGAAAATCTTCACCCAGCCGGTCCACCTGGCGAAGGTACGTCAAATCATTGGCGTTGTCCTTGATCGCGCCGTAGCGGACAAACGCGGCCGGAATCGTCGGATCGCCGAGAGCCCTGCGCCCGATGGCTGCAGCCGCGGACACGTATCGATCCAGCAGCGCCGGCTGGATCGACAGCGCCTCCGCGTTGTTCTCGAAACCATACGCCTGCTCATCCGGCGGCAGCATCGCCTTCGGATCGATTTCTACGCCCAGCAGGTCGCGTACGGCATTGGCGTACTCCGCGCGATTCAGGCGATGCAGGCTGGCTGATCGGCCCGGGTTCACACGCGCCGCCGACGCGCGGTCCAGCTCCGATTCCAGCCACGAAGCCACGCGATCGTAGGTCGCGTTATCCGGACGCTTGATTCCGGGAGGCGGCATTGCGCGGCTGCGCAGCTTCACCACTACCTTTTCCCAGGTTTCGGCCGAGTTGGCGACGTGATCCGCATCGGCGACATCCAAGGCCAGGTTTGCCGTCTTGGCTTTGGCGTTGTGGCAGGAGACGCAGTAGCCCGAGACCAGTTCCCGCGCCGGGGTCGGTGACGGCGCTTGAAACCCGAACGCGGTGACGCAGGATGCAATCACGCACGCCGCGTGGATGGCTTGTTTCATTGCTGTGCCCTGCACTTGTTCTGCGCCTCGCACGGATGGCCGAGTTTCGGATCTGCTCCGTGCTTCTGCAGCAGATCCGCGCCCTCCTTATTAAAGAGGACTCCGCCGAGCCGGTCGCCCTGGCCGTTCGCCGCCAGCCACGGCGTCACTCCGGCTTTGCTCACCGCGTTGACGTTCACGCCCAGATCGATCAATTGCGCCAGCAGTTTGTTCCAGCCGCGGTACGCCGGGCCGAATAAAGCATTCTCACCGAACGTGGTCTCGCCCTTGGCGTCCAGTCCTAGCCCCAGAAGAAAATTCACCGCTGCTGTCGCCCCCGGCTCATCCAGCAGATTTTCGCCGATCCCGCGATTCAGCCCGGTCGCGGCCATGATCGCGCTCGCGTTGGTCGAGGTTCCGATCTTGGGGTCGGCCCCGGCGTCGAGCAGCAGACGCATGAGCTCGAGGTCATCGGCCGAAGCGGCGAGTAAGAACGGCGTCGCGCCGACCGAGTCCGCGTAGCCGGTGGCGAAGCTCGGCTGCTTCTTGGTCATGCGCGCGTTCACATTCGCGCCATGCGCCAGCAGCGCCTTCACCAGCCGCAGCTTCATCTGCCGGTTGGGAATGCCGGACATTGGATCCTCGAAACCGTACACCGGATTGGCGGCATAGCTCTCCCACGTGGTCGACACCCAATGCAGCGGCGTAAAGCCGGCCGCGCCGATGTTGGGGTCCGCGCCGTGATCCAGCAGATACATCGCGACATTCTCTTGCGCTCGCATCACGGCAACCAGCAGCGGAGTGTAACCGGCCGTGCCCCCTCCGCCCCCTCCGCCCCCTCCGCCCCCTCTGCCACCACCAGCGCCGCCGCCCGAGCTGGCTTCGCCGGCTTGAGTCAGAAAATTGACATCGACACCCGCGGCCAGCAGCAGCTTCACTGTCTCTAGATCGCCCAACCGAGCCGCGAAATGAATCGCCGTGAAGCCTTGCTTCGAAGCGGCCTTCAGATCCGCGTGCGCATCCATCAACGCCTTGACCACATCGCTATGCCGCTCCGCAGCGGCCCACATCAGGGCGGTCTGGCCCTGGTTCGGCTCCTTCGCGTTGACCGCGGCGCCATACTCCACCAGGATCTTCACCGCGTCGACATTGCCGGTGCGCGCGCAGGTCATCAGAGGAGTTTCGCCCGTCGCGATGGCCGTGTTCGGATTCGCCCCGGATTTCAGCAGCAACCGCACCAACGCCGAGCTGGAGTTGGTGCAGGCCTGCGAGAGCGGCGTCATGCCGAAATCGTTGGCCGCATTCGCATCCGCGCCGGCAGCCAGCAGCGCGCCCGCGGTCTGGACGTCGTTCCAATGCGTCAGCCACAGCAAGGCAGTCGAGCCGTCGCTCGAGCGTGCCCTGACGTCGGCCTTCTGGCTCAGCAGCGTACGAACGGCTTTGGAATCCTGGGTTCGGGCCGCGTCCACTAAGGGCGGCTCGCCTGTGGAAGCCGCGGTAAGGCTCGCGGCGGCGAGCAGCAGCGCCAAGCCGTATTGGTTCCCGCGGATCATGACGCGGCCATTATATTCAATTTGAACAGTGATATTCTGCCAGCATGGGTTCCCGTCCAAACCTGCATTTTGGGCTAGCGGCCGCGGCCGTGTTTTTATCCGCGCTGCCGTTTGCCTTCGCCCAAACTTCCAAGCCCGCGCCTCCGAAGTCGCTGCGGCTGTACGTCCTCGATTGCGGCATCATCACCGTAGCCAACGGCGATTCCATGGGATTCAAGACCCGGGGAGCTCGCCAACACCAACATGGTCACCCCCTGTTTCCTGATCGTGCATCCGCGCGGAACCATGATGTGGGATACCGGCGAGATCCCCGACAGCGCGTTCTCGAGCGGCGTCTCCCCGGCCAAGCAGGGAGCGTTCACCGTCGATCGCCCGCTGCTGCCGCAACTGGCCGCCATCGGATACAAGCCGGCCGATATCACGTATTTGGCGCTGTCGCATTATCACGGAGATCACGTCGCCAACGCGAACGCATTCGCCGGCTCGACCTGGATCGTGCAGAAAGCCGAGCGTGATGCGATTTTCGCGCCGCGCCAGGACAATGGCAGTAAGAAGTTGGGCTCGGTCGCCGATCCAATGTTCTTTACCGAGCTCGCCAAGAGCAAAACCCTGATCCTCAACGGCGAGGATCACGACGTATTCGGCGATGGCACGGTGGTGATCAAGTTTACGCCCGGGCACACGCCCGGCCATCAATCCCTGTTCCTGAAGCTGGCCAAAACCGGGCCCATTCTGCTCTCCGGCGATCTGTATCATTACCCCGAAGAGATGACTTACAACAAGTTCCCCTCCTTCGAATTCGACAAGGAGCAGACCGCCAAGAGCCGGGCCAAGATGGCGGATTTCGTGAAGAAGAACAACGCGCAACTGTGGATCCAGCACGATTACACTTCCGGCATCAAACGGAAAATTGCTCCGGAGTTCTACGAGTAAAATATGCGACCGAAAAACACTTCGAAGACGGGCCTCCGCCGCAGACAGTTTCTAGGAGGCGCTGGCGCGCTTGCCTTCACCGGCTTGGGCGGAGAACAACTCTCGGCGCAGGCGCCGGCCGCCACACAAGACATCGCCCTGGTCAACGGCCGCATCCACACCATGGACGCGACCAATCGCGTCGTCTCCCAGGCGCTGATTCAGAACGGCCGCTTCACGGCGGTCGGCGATAATGTTTCCGCTCCGGCGGGCGTGCGCCGCATCGACCTCAAGGGCCGCACCGTCATCCCTGGACTGATCGACGCGCACAACCACATCGTGCTGGTGGGAAACCGGCCGGGCTGGCACACACCTCTCGAGCATGTGTTCACCATCCCGGATGCGATCACGGCGTTGAAAGCTCGTGCCGCCGAGGTTCCCGCCGGCGAATTCATCACCACCATCGGCCCCATCGCCGCGATGCAGTTCCCGGAGCGCCGCTTGCCAAACCTCACCGAACTCGATGCGGTGAACCGCCCGGTCTACATTCAGGCCGCGCAAGGCGGAGCGCAAGTAAACAGCCAAGCCAAAGCCTGGCTGGAGGGTAAAAGCGTCATGGTGGGCGCCGACGGCACAATCCGAGGGCAAGCGCTAACGGCGGCATTGCTGACCTTGCGGAAAGAACTGCTGACGCCAGAGACGAGAAAGCGCTCCGCACTGGATGCGCTCAACTACTACTGCAGGCTTGGCGTCACCACCATTCGCGATTGCGGGGCATTTCATTCGGAAGAGCTTTCCGGCGGCTTGGCGAACGAGAACACTTTCACTATGCACAACCCGTTTCTGGCGCTGCATCGCGAGGGTTCCATGCCGGTCCGCCTGCGTATCGATTTTCTGCACCAGGATCCGCCCAACGCCAATCCTCCGCTGCCAACTCTATCCCAGCGCTTGAAATATTCTTTCCCGTTCTTCGGCGATGAGTGGCTGAAGACCGGAGGCATCGGCGAATTCACCGGCGGCGGAGTCGACGGTTTGCGGGCCATCGCCAAAGCCGGATGGCGCGCCGAGGATCACGCCCTCAATCTCGCCATGGTGACCAACGAGATCAAGGATCGCGAAACCGTGAACGCGGAGATTCCGCTGTCCGGCCTGCGCTGGATCATCTCGCACGTTCCCGACTTCCCGGAGGATCTGGCGAACCGCATGAATGCCATGGGGATGGGCGTGCTGCTCGGCTGGGGACCACTGCGCACCGGAATGAACGTCGGCCCGCCGTATCGCATGCTGATGAATCATCCCATCAAGAAGGGCTACCATTCCGATGGCGGCGACATCACCGTCATCAATCCCTGGCTGAATTTTTTCACCATCACCACGGGAAAGAACCTGGTGGGCCAGTCCATCCTCGGCGATCAGATGCTCACGCGCCAGGAGGTGTTGTGGATGGCTACGGCGGCCAACAAGTGGTTCATCCAGGAGGACGATATCGGCTCGATTGAGACCGGCAATCGGGCCGACCTGGCCGTGCTGGATCGGGACTTTTTCGCCGTCTCCGACGAGGAGCTGAAGAGGACGCGTTCGCTGCTGACCGTGGTCAGCGGCAAGATCATGCACAACGACGGCGTCGCGTAACTACTGCGCGGCGTAATTACTGCGTGGCTAACGGAAGCCGCGCCTCAGCGCACTCCTCGGCGACCTTCATAAAATTCAGCGCCTTCGCATTCCCCACAATGTAGGGATTCGGCCGCACCGGGCCTTGCCGAAGCAGCGGCAGGTTGATCTTCGACCGGTCCCAATCGGTGTGGTTGGTCAGGATGATGTCCGCCCCCGCCTGCTTCACGATCTGGCTGAACCGCTGCGCCGACTGGATGTACTTCTCCACTGCGGCGCGATCGCTATTCAATCCCACCCCGCCCCATAGCGCCGCGATGTGCGTGGTCCCGTTATCCTTCACCGGAAATATGGTGGAGATGGTTCCGGGCGTGTGGCCGGGCGTGATGTACATCGTAATGGTGGTGTCGCCGAGCGTGAGCTTCTGCCCATCCGTCGCCTCCATGTCGTGCGGCGGAATCGTGCCGGTGGTCCTGCGGGCCTCCACGGCATAGTCCACGGGCGACATGATCACTCGGGTGCCGTAGTGCTCATGAAGATAGAGCGCGCCGCCGTCGTGATCGGGATGCGCATGACTGACCACGGCGTATTTGATCGTCGCCGGATCGAGGCCCAGCTTCTTCATCCCGTTCACCACTTCGTCCTCCAGCGAATAGTCGAAGATCGTGTCCAGAACGATGATGCCCTGCGAGGTCGTGATCGCCCACACCGAGTACTCGGACTGGCCGAAGAAGTACAGATTGTCGAAAACTTTCACCGGCTCGACGTGCCACGTCGACGGATCCGGCGTGCCCCGGCCGCCCCGTCCGCCTGCGCCCGCACCGCGCCCGGTGCCGCGGCCAGCTCCTTGAGCACCCCCTCGCCCGGCGCCCCGAGCAGCGGGTGCAGGTGCTCCTGGTGGCGTGCGCTGCCCTCCCGGCCCGGGACCGTAGCACTGGAAGTTGAACAGGTTCTGGAAATCGTCGCCGGCCGCGGCTTTCGCGGCAGCGATGTGAGCGTCGGAGGTGTCCTGGGCCCACACGGCTTGCACAAGAAGAGCCGGGACCGCCATCAGTAAACCAGTTCTCATAAATCTCCTCAAGTCATGGACTGAAGCCCAATGTTACATGATATGATCCACAATTGGACAGGCGAGGAATAGAGATATGATCAAACGGATTCTGGCATTCAGTGGAATCGGAGTCAGCATCAGCGTCGGGTTGATAGTGGGTGCAGCGGTAGCGGGCGCGCAGCAGGCGCAGACCGCCGGCAAGAAATACGTGCCGCCCAAGACCCCCTGGGGCGAGCCCGACCTGCAAGGCATCTGGCCGCTGAACCACCTGATCGCGACGCCCTTCCAGCGTGCCGAGAAGTACGGCGATCGCTTCAACCTCACCGATGAGGAGTTCGCCGCCGCACAAAAGGCCGCCGACGCCCGCAATAAGCGCTTCGAGTCCGGCGCGATCCCCCAGGCCGACTCCGGCAGCGGGGTGATGCGCCAGACTTCGTTGCTGAAAGAGCCGGCCAACGGGCGCTTCCCCGCGCTCACCGACAAGGGCAAGCAAATGTACGCGGCTATGCACGGCAGCTACAAGCCGGGCCAAACCGTCTTCGACACCCCCGACGATTTCGATGAGTGGGATCGCTGTATCACCCGCGGCATGCCCGTTTCCATGGAGCCGCGCAACTACAATAACGGCATCCGCATCATGCAGGCGCCGGGCTATGTGCTGATCTCGCTCGAAATGGCGCATGAGGTTCGCATCATCCCCACGGACTCCGGGCCCACCAAAGGGATGCCGGCGCCCGACCCCGATATCAAGACCTATCTCGGAGTGTCGCGCGGTCACTGGGAGGGCAACACTCTGGTGGTGGTCACCACCAATTTCAACGGCAAGGGAGACCTGACCAATTCCGGCGTCCCCGGTTCTCCGCCGCTAACGCCTGAATCGGATCAAACGAAGATTACCGAGCGCTTCACCCGCACCGCTCCCGACACCATCGACTTTGAGATGCATGTCGAGGATCCGGATGTTATCGTCAGCCCGTTCACGGTGGCTTACCCGATGAAGCTGGACAACAGCTACAAGATGTATGAGTACGCCTGCCACGAAGGCAACGAGGCGATCCGCGGCTACATCGTGAACTCCCGCTACGATCGGGCGCATCCCAATCCCAACGCCGGGAGGGGCCGGGGTGGCCGGGGCGGCCGCGGAGCAGGCGGGAACGGGCCGGGCGGCGGCGCACCCGCCGCGCCCCCGCCTAATAACTAGGGCCGAGGGGGCCCGTCGGCCCTATGAGCTGAAATGGAGATCCAGCCGGTCCTCAAAGATACGTGCGATCTCGCCATGTGGCGATTCATCCCGCCATCGTCACTCCTGGGGCATTGATTAGGCTCGGCCTGGAGCCGAGAGTGGAGCGGTGTCACTACCGCGAGCTGGTTGCGGAAGTGGAGGAAATCTTCGCCAGCGAGATTCGAGACAGCAAGGCAGGAACTCAGCAGGCAGCTGGCTCTATCCACAGCCCCGCTGCGGCACTCACGTTGCCTGCCCCCGGCCAACGCCAAAGGCCGGAACCAATTTTGATCCAAGACACCGTCCCTAACCGCTGGTTAGTCCCCTCGTGACGGTCCCGGATAACACGCCGCGAGAGACGTCATAGCAAGAACAGCGGCGCACATCGATGAAAGAAGGAGCGCGATGCTCCCCAGAAATCTGGATCGTGAGGTTGCTCCGCAAATCTCTGAAAAGTGCACGTTCCTTCAACCGCCCGTTCCTTGTAGAATGGTGCTTCATTCCTTTTGCGGAGGTCGACTTGGAGGGGGGGGCCCTTGACTTCGCTATTTGTTCGCCTATCCTGAAGTTAGTAATAGCCTGGCGAGGGAAGGAGGATGTCAAATATGCCGACAACAAGCGAGACACGATCAATAGGCCGCCGAGATCTCCTGTTGCTGCTACTGGGTGTTGATGGCAAAAGGGCTGTCGCTGAAGGGCTGGGAGGTGTCACCCGTCTCCAGAAGCTCTTGTTCCTTCTGGAACAAGAAGAGCACATTACGCCCACGGGAGAAGGCTTTAGCTTCGAGGCATACAAGGCTGGCCCATATTCGTCGAAGCTATACGACGACCTTGAGTTTCTGGAGAACCTCGGACTGATTGGGAAAAAAGTGGCAGCCGAGGGAACCGAGGAAGAAGCTGCCGAGATTGATTTCTCATTTGAAGACCTCATCGAACCCGAACGGGAACCGGAGGATCCTTCTGGGCCGGCACCAGACGCATACGAGGAGTACCGATATTTTTTGACTTCAGACGGCGTCAGCAAAATTCAACAGCTGCTCCAGACGGAGGTTTACAGACCTCTGATTCAATCGATAAGCCGCGTTAAAGCTCGTTATGCGCAACACTCTTTGAACGACCTACTCTATTACGTGTATACCAAGTACCCGGAGATGACCACGGAATCTGAGATCAAGGAGAAAGTCTTACGCCGTCGCCACCGGTGATCACTGATCCGGGCACAGCTCTACTTACGCTCCACGGCGCTGTCTTGCTGGCGGCGGTCACCGGGCACTATAAATATAGCGACCGGAGCGAACATTTTGAAAAGTCCCTGAAGGGACTTGGTGAAACCCTCGAAGCGCTGAAGCGAGCGATATCGTCGGGACTCGCGGAGCGACTTCGTCCGGTCTTTGAGAATGCGCAATCGGTAACCAGTGTGCTTCTCGACGCCTCGGGCAATCAGTTTCAAGAGAGCTTCGTGAATCCAGTTGGAAGCGAAGCGTATAGAGAGGCTCTGTTTTCATTCACAGCCAGCGATGCCGAGCCCTTACTGGCGCTTCGACGCCTCCTCGATGGCCGTGATCGATGGCTGTTCTGAGCCCGCGTGCAATGCTGGACAGTTCTTGTCACTATCATCCTCGAAGGCGGTTTAGCAGCCGCTCTATTCGTGTGTGAGAAGCTCATGGATCTTCGAATTAGCTTCGTTTGGGGGGCTGCCACGCTGATGCCCACTGCGGCTTGCTTCTTGGTGTTCGTCGTGGCTGCAATCCGACTTTCTATTTTGCATGATGCCTTCGTGGAGCTTCGTAAACGATATGCGAGTCCATAAAGCAACAATCAACCGCGAGGCACAACTCCTCGATCCCGTGGCGAAGTATGCTCGTAAGAAGGGATTTTCCGTGCAGGTCCCCGAGCTTCCATTCTTCGAGTATCGGATCGATTTGTTCGGTCTTTCGAAACCGACCGGAGATACGATTGCCGTCGAGTTAAAAATCAAGAATTGGCGGCGTGCTCTCCAGCAAGCACTCATTTACCAACTTTGCTCGGATTTTGTCTTTATCGCCCTCCCTGAAGGGAAGGCTAGCCTAGTGAATACAGCAGAGCTAGCCAAGCACGGTATAGGCTTGATAGTTGTTACCTGGGATCTACGATGCCGCACAGAACTGGCCGCTGTTAGGTCGTCTGAGGTCAGAGACCACTATCGGCAGGAGTTCGCCGAATTTCTCGTGAGTGTACGCCTATGAGTCCTAGCCGGCCTGACGTCTTTCTGCGCCTTGGCAGCCACGCAGAAAAGGAATATGTCGAGAAGACCCTTAAGCGTTTCGATGGCTTGATTGTCGGTGCCAACCTTCTCGAAGCCACGCCCGGAGCGACTTCAAGCCTCATTGTGAAATTGTGCGGCAAGTCAACGGGAGTCGCTTATGTGATTGATCCGATGACCTACGCTTTCGGTGCATACATCGATCCAGAAACCGGTAAGAGCCGTGTTGATCTGGATTGGATCAAGTCCGACCAAAAGGTGAAGGGCAACAAAGGCAAATACATTCGTGCTATCAAGAGTTCGTACCAAAAGCTCGCAGACACCCTCGGCACAACTTTTCTCACTGCGTGCTCGAACAGCTGTGCGATACAGCCCGATGATCTCGCATCTGGAGGCGTACGCAAGAACGTCTGCGAATCGGTTTTAGAATATCAACGTCATCGAATCAGTCAGGTTTTCGCAGCCGACCCTGAATATAAGGATGTCGCCGACCGGGTACCGCCTCCGATTTGTCTCCTAGCCCCATACTTTTACGGCTCTGAGCAGGAATTCGACGAAGCGCCCATTCTATGCCGCCTTTCTGATTTGTTGAAGTTCAACGAATTCGGCATTGGTGACAGCCATGCGTTTGGCCTTCAGCAGTAGGTAGTGGACGTTTTTATAGCCACGACCACGATTGATCAGCATCCGAATGTTTCCATTGAGCGCCTCGATCACACCGAAGCGAACCTTGGTCCGGCAGTAATTCAAGATCCCCTCCAGATGCTTCAGCAGCATGTCGGCGAGTTCTTCGAACGGCCTCAGCCGTTGCCACTTCAGTTGGTCCATCCACCTCTGCAGGTAGTTGAGCATCGCGCCTTCGTAGCGGTAGTCCCAAAGCTTCTCCAAGCTCTCTTTGAGAAGGTAGTGACCTGCCCCCGTTTTCTCTACCAGTCAAAAATAGAATTCTGCGCTACATCATAACTCCTTCGGAGCTGCCCTTCATCGTCATATTGGTTGGCCTTGAGCAGGCCGGGGAGCCTGTCAAGGACGCTTGCGCCGTAAGGGAATCCTTGACAGGTTCCCCGGTCTGCTCTACGACGGTGGTTGAGGATGAAGGGGACCACTGACGCGCGAACTCCGCGGGCGTGCGGTAGGCCAAGCTGCTGTGCGGGCGGGCTTCGTTGTAGTCCACGCGCCACGCCTCAATCTTGCGCTTGGCGTCGGCCAGGTTCTCAAACCAATTTGCGTTCAAACACTCATCGCGGAAGCGCCCGTTGAAGCTCTCGATGAAGCTGTTCTGGGTCGGCTTGCCGGGCTGAATGTGCACCAGTCGGATGCCGTGCTGCTCGGCCCACGCGAGAAAACAGCGGCTGGTGAACTCCGGTCCGTTGTCGGTCCGGAGGCTCTCCGGCGCCTGGCCGCGCGCCTCGATCACCGCGTCCAACACGCGCGTCACTCGCGGAGCCGACAGCGAACCATCCACCTCAATCGCTGGGGCTTCCTTGGTGAAGTTGTCCACCACGGTCAACGCTCGCAGCGCTCGACCATTGGCCAGCGCGTCGCTGACGAAGTCCATCGACCACTCCTGATTGGGCCGCACGAACAGCGGCATGGTGGCGGCGTTTCTCTCCAGCCGCTTGCGCTCGCGCCGGCGCACGCCCAGCCCGGCTTGTTGATACACGCGAAACAGCCGTTTCGGGTTTACAGTTTCGCCCTTCTTCTCGATCAGCGACCTGGAGAGCGGCCGCCGGGCGCACGTCAGCGTCGCCGAGCTGCTCGTCCTGGCCGCCGCGCTGGGCATTCCCCCGCTGCTGCTGATCTTCCCGGTGGGGAGCTCCGAAGGTGCCGAGGTGCTGCCGGGGGAGGTCCGCCCGGTGTTCCGCGCTGCCCAGTGGTTCGCGGGCGAGGGGCCGTTCCCGGGACCGGAGGACGCGGACCACGCCACGTTCACCGACCCGCGGAACTCGGGTCCGGCGCGCCCGCTTGCCCTGTACCGGGCCCATGACCGGATCTTCTGGGCGGAGATGCGGGCCATGACCGAGGCCGGGGCGATGGATGTGCAGGCCGCGGCCGCGGCCTCGGAGGTCGAACGTGACCGGTGGGCCGCCGCGGGCAACGCGCAGCGGCGGCTAGCGGAGAGCTGCCGCGTCGAGGCGGAGCGGCTGCGGGGCCAGGCCCGCGCGCTAGGCCTTATCCCGCCCGGCCTGGTGATGAGCCTGCGGATCCCGCAGGCTGACGGTTCCCCTGAGACGCCGGGCGGAGGGGAAGACCGGTGACCTCGGCTCGCATCGACTGGCCTGCCGTCATCGGCCAGGCCAGGGAGATCGTGGAGTCCTACGCCACGTCGGTGACCTTGCGGCAGCTGTTCTACCGCCTCGTCTCGGCGCAGGTCATCCCCAACAGCCAGGTGGCCTACAAGCGGCTGTCCGCGCTCACCGCCGAAGCGCGGCGGGACGGCACTTTCCCCGCCCTCATCGACCGGGGCCGGACCATCCACGAATACCAGTGGTTCACCGGCGCCGAGGACGCGATGACCTGGCTCTGCCGCATGTACCAGCTCGACCGGACCCGGGACCAGGACGTGTCCCTGTACCTCGGCGTGGAGAAAGCCGGGATGGTCGTCCAGCTCCAGTCGTGGTTCGGGGATCTCGGCGTGCCGGTGCTGGCGCTCGGCGGGTACAGCTCGCAGACGTACACCGACGACGTCGCCGCCCACGCCGCCGGCCGGGCGCGGCCCGCCGTGCTGCTGTACGCCGGCGACTTCGACCCGTCCGGCGAGGACATCGACCGCGACTTCACCGAGCGGTCGGCGTGCTGGGACAAGGTGATCCGGGTCGCACTCAGCACTGACCAGGTCCGTGACTACCGGCTGCCGGTCAACCCCGGCAAGGTCACCGATTCCCGGGCCGCGGGGTTCATCGAGCGGCACGGGACGCTAATGCAGGTGGAGCTCGACGCCCTGGACCCGGACGACCTGCGGGACCTGTACCAGGCGGCCATCGACCGCTACTGGGACATGTCCGCATACGAGCGGGTGCTCGAAGATGAGGCCGCAGACCTGGCCCGCCTCCGCGCAGCCGCGGCCAGGGAAGCGGGGGACGAGTGACCGGCATAGGGCGCAGTGACCAAGGACTGTAACTTACAGCTACACGTTTCAGTAGGTGTCGACCGGGATCGGCTTCTGCCCCAGGTAGTAGTCCTCTGGCCGGAGGGAATGCGGCCACCGGGCCAGCTGGTCCTGCGTGAGGCATCCCGGCTTGGCTCGCCTGACGACCCTTGTCTTCGGCGCGTCCGGATCGGTCTCCCGGTCCGGGTTCGGCACCCGCATCGTCCCGACCGGCTCGGCCAGGACCTCGCGGCCGGCGAGGCCCGGCGTCAGCTCGGTGATCATCCGGCACCAGGGCGCCGCGTTGTGGGCCGGGTTCTCCCCGCGCAGCATCAGGAACGCGTGCAGCATCTCGTGAATCAGCGTGTCCGAGACCATCAGCGGCCCGCCGCTGAGCCGGCCGCTGCCGTTGAACAGCTCGGACGCCAGGCTGATCCGCGGTACGGAATGGCCCCGGGTCAGCGCGATGCAGTGCCCGTAGGCGGTGATCCCGATGACGATGGGGAGGGGCGGGACCGACCCGGCGAAGTGCTCGCGGTTCAGCGCGGCGAACTCGTCCGCCGCGAACTCGCCGGCCTGTCCCCATAGCCAGATCGCGGCCTGCCGGTACTCGCCGTACGTCGTCATGACTCTAGTGTAACACCTAGCTGTAAGTTACACCAGCCGGGGTCCTGCGTGCTAGGCCAGGCCGGCGCGCCACCGGGCATTCACCGCCCGGGCCGGCAAGGATGCTGACCGTTATTGGTTCCGAGGATCCGGAGGCGTATTAGCCCCGAAAATGCCGAAGGCCCCCGCTAGGGGGGCCGCAGCACAACCGCATACCTGCCTGTCCGAGTCTCGCGCCGAAGGCCGCCAACCAGATCCGCGAGCCGAACTGAAAGCCAGCAACCGTGGACACCATAACAGGTCGCACGGTCAGTACAACACTGCCGACGCCCGACACGCCGAGTGTTGCTTTCGCGCATTCCGGCGCCTCTAGCTCGCTGCCGCCCTCCGAGCTCGCCGCGGTTGCGTGGCGGTCGGTCACGTCCTCGCTCGCCGCCACTCCGCACGTCCGGATCTCGCGCGACGGCGGCCGCACCTACCCTGCGCGCCATGCCCGCCAGCTGTCCGCCGATCCTCCGGGCCAGCCGTGCACAGTGCCGGTCTACGATCCCGCCACGGGTACCGGGCGGATGCTGGCGCTTGACCTCGACCCGGGCCGCGGCGACGTCGACCACCAGGCCGCCGGGCTCGTCCAGTTGCTCGAGCGCCTCGGCGCCCGGTACGTCGCCGATGTCTCGCCGAGCGGCGGGCGACATGTCCTGATCCCGTTCTCCTCGTCGCTGCCGTGGCGCGAGCTGCGCGACCTCGTCCGCGCGCTGTCCCAGCGCTTCCCAGTGATCGACCCGGCGCCGATGTGCAGCCTCGGCGGCCAGATCTCGCCTCCTGGGGCCCGCCACAAAAGCGGCGGCTGGCGCGTGCTGTCGACGCCGCTGGAGGACGCCCGGGCGGCCGTCGAGCACCCTAACGGCCCGGAGGTGTGGGCCGCGCTGCTGGCCGAGCTCGCGGCCGAGCTGCGGGCCATCGAGCTCCGTCGCCACGCTGGGGCATCCGGCTCCCTCCCGGCGTCCGAGCTGGACGACACCGGCGCCCCGTGGATCCCCCGCCTCGGCGGCCGCGCTCCGCTCGGCGCTGAGCTTGAGCACGCCGCCCGCTCCGGACGGTGGGACCGGTCGCACTACGCGGGCCGCAGCGAGGCGCGCATGGCCGTCCTGGGCGCCGCGGTGGCCCGAGGCTGGCGGCTGGCCGAAGTGCAGTCGGCGATCGCCTGCGGAGCCTGGCGGGGCCTCGCGCAGCTGTACGAGCGGCGCTCAGAGCCCGGCCGGATGGCCCGGCTCCTGCCCTACGAATGGCGAAAAACCATCGACGGGATCTCGCGGGAGAAAAACGTACGCCACTGGCACACTAGCGACCTCACCACACGCCCCCCGGCAGGCGAATCGTCCTCCTCAGCGGAGTACGGACTGATCCGTCAGTGGCTGACGGCGATTCTCTGCGCGGCCGAGGACCCGGAGCGGGTCAAGGGCTGGGGCCGCCGCGCTATCGCTGTCCGCCTGGTCCTGCTCGCCCTCGGCCAGGCGGCGATGGTCAGCGGTTCCGGCGTGGTCGAGTTCGGCACGCGGAACCTGGCGCTGCACTCGGCCCTGAGCCACCGGACGGTGTCCCGCGTCCTGCGGATACTCCGTGATGAGCCTGACCCGCTGATCGACCTGGTGAGCGTCCGTAAGCTGGCCCGGGCCGATCGCTACGCGCTCCGGATCCCCGACCGGTACGCGGACAGTGTCCGCTGGCGGCGGCGCCGGGCTGGCCGCGTCGAGGCGGCGCATCCGGCGTTCCTGGTGCTCGGCGGCACGGCCGCGCTGGTGTACGAGGCCCTCGGCCCGGAGCCCGCCTGCGGCGCCGAGGTCGCCCGGGCGGCCCGGCTGAGCACGTCGGCAGTGTCGGCCGCGCTGCGGGTGCTCGCCGAGCACGGTCTCGCCGAGCGCGGCCGGGATGGCTGGCGCCGCGGTGGTGCCGCCCTGGCCGACGTCGCCGAGTCGACCGGCGCGGCGGACCTGCAGCGCGAGCGCGAAGCGCGGTACAGGCAGGACCGGGAGAGCTGGCGGGCCCGGCTCCGGCAGTACGTCAGCGCGCGTAGCGCGATCGTGGCACCGCGTGACGGCTGGCTCGGGCTGGACGATGAGGACGAGTGGGCCGCGATGCTGGACAGCCGCTGGCCGGTGCTCTGGGATGATTTCGTGCGCGGGCCACCCTCGGCCGCGGCGCGGGAGAGTGCGTAAGGATCCGGTCGGGTTTCGCAGCCCGCGGTAATCGGCTGCGGCATGCCGGCACATCTCGGCCGCTTCGGCCCCGGTCACCGCGGCGCCGCGAAGTAGCTCAAGCCACCGTGCGTGACGGGCAACCATGTCTGGATCGCTGATCTGGAGTCGCCCGCCCAGCGACTCCACGACAGCCAGGTCATTGTCATACAACATGAATCCGGATACTGGCGCTACGGGTGACGCGACCGCGAACGGGACGATGCCGAGCTCGTGGCCGGGCAGGGTGGCGGTCTCGGCCAGGTCCTCGAGCTGGCCCTGCATCGTCTCGGCGGTGACCCTGCCGACCCTGGTCCGCAGCACGGCCTCGCCGAGCACGTGCACGACCTGCCGTCCGCCCTCGTACAAGATCGCCTGCCTGCGGAGCTTTGCTGCGATAAGCGGCCCGATGGTTTCAGGCGTGATGCCGTTCTCGGTGAGGAACTCCTCGCCGTCCGCCATCTCGCGCATGAACGCCGCGGTCTGGAGAAGGCCGGGCACGAGAGCAGGCTGGTATTCGGCGAGCAACTGCGTGCACGAGGCCTCCAGGGCCCGCAACTCGTCCTGAAGCCCTGCCGGGCTGCCAGCGCCGGCAATCCGGTCTTTCCATACCCCGTACTCTGCGGACGCTTTGCGCCGCAACGCGAGCAACGGCCCGGGCTCGGCGCCGATCGCCGCGGCCCATGCCCTGATCTCCTCTTCGGTCGGAAGCTGCAGGCCGCTCTCGATCCGGGAGACCTTCGGCTGCCGCCAGCCCTGCCCAAGCATCCCGGCCAATTTCGAGGCCGGAAATGCCCGCCTCCGCGCGCAGCGCGCGCAGCCGCGCCCCGAGTCCGCTAAGGGCAGGGCCCCCGGTCGCTTCAGCCAATGTCTCTCCAGGTCAGGTCAGGATGCGCGGCGGGCCGTGATCCCGAGGTAGTCATTGACGGGGATCGACTGCGCCAGCGCAGCATCGCGCCACCGCAGGTGGTC
>CAWISY010000142.1:0-89155 GCA_963838455.1 Bryobacterales bacterium | reverse complement strand
AGGTCGAGATCGAAAACCTCCGACGGATACTCCAAGGACTCCGGGTACCCGAACACAGTCAGACCGATCTGTCCGGCCAGCCGGATCGTGCTCACTAAACCCAGAAGCGACGAATTCGACGATTTCCAGGTGATGTCGCCATCCCGCGTCTCTAGCAGCAGCGTCACAGTGGGCACAGCGCTGGTTTTGGTTGCCCGGCTCGGATCCATCCAGGAGGGGAACGGACCCAATTCCTTGCGCGGTGGAATGGCCGTTCCCACGATCAACCCGTGGTCGCCGTCGAAGACCATCCTGGAATATGCGGTGTAGGTGGGATCGCCGGTAGGCTTGGCGGCTTCGGCCAGCGGCTTCCAGGTTTTGCCGCCGTCGTGGGTTTCGAGCACCGTCTTCTGGTAACCGATCGCAAAGCCGTGCTCCGCATTCAGAAACCAGACCCGCAGAATCAGGCCGCCGGGAGGAGCGGGCCGCAGCTTCGAATTGGGCTTGGCCTGATCGCTCAGCCTGCGCCATTTCACACCGCCGTCCGCGGTGGTCCAGATGGCGTTCTCGGTGACCATCCAACCCTGATTGTCGTTGAGGAAGAACAGCGACCGCGGCTCATCCTCCAGGAACGGATGATCCATCTTCCAGTGTTCCCCGCCATCGCTGGTGACCAGGACGGCCGCCTTCACCTTGCGGTCCGAGGTGATGTCTCCGGTCCATCCCACGGCCACGCCGTGCTGCGCCGAAGGGAAGGCCAGGTCCAGAATTTCCAGCTTTTCCTTGGGATCGTCGTAGAAGTATTGCATCTGCCACCGTTCGCCAAAAAGCGCCGGCGCCAGCACTGCCAAAAAGAGAAGGTACCGCATGTCAACCTGATTAGACTTTTCTGACCGGAGCCATGACCTGGTCCAAAGCTCCCGCTGGATCGAACTTGGCGGGGTCCGTCAGAGCCAGGGCCACCAGAGCGCCCACCTGTTCTCCCACCGTGTTCAGCAGCTCCATCTCGCCTCCGCTGTGAAAGTGCGGCGCGCGGTGCTGCACGTTGATGACGCCCGCCACGCGATTGCGCACGATCACGGGCGCGGACAGGAACGCCTCATAGGCGTCCTCGGGAAGGTCGGTGAACAGCTTGAAGCGCGGATCGAGGAAGGCTTCCCGGGAAATCGAAAGCAAGCGCCGCTCCCGCGCGACCCATCCGGTAAGACCTTCGCCCAGCCTCAGGCGCACCTGGCCGAGCGTCTCGGGATGCGGATTGTTGGATGCGCACAGCACCAGTTCGCGGTCCTGCAGCAGATACAGGAGGCAGGAGTCGCAGGCCATGAACTCGACCACCATTGAGACCACGCCTTCGAAGGCGCTGGCCAGCGACATCTCCCGCGCCATAAAACGGCTGATTTTCTGGACCAGTCGAAGCTGCCGCTCCGTGTCCTCCAGGCGGGATTCTAGTTCTTTAAAGCGCGACACGAAAATTTATTATCTCAGATCGGCTGGCGGGTCTGCGCTATAATCCGCCTGAGGCGCGCCGCTCGTATACAGGATAATGGCGCTACAAGGAATGGGCCGATGAGCTGGTGGAAGCTGGTGTCGGCGGGCGCGGCTTACGCGATCCTCGAAGTCGCGCTGCGCTTCAAGGACGACCGCGATCTGGCTCGCCGGCTGCGCGCCCGGGATCCGCACGTAATGTCGGCGCTCTATGACCGCTACGGTCGAACCGCTTACGCCCTGATCTACCGCGTGGTCCGCGACGCCGCCGCGGCCGAGGACCTGGTGCAGGAAACTTTTCTGCGCGTCTGGAACCGGGCGCAATCCTTCGACGAGGAACGCGGCGCGCTGGGGCCCTGGATCCTGACCGTGGCCCGCAACCGCGCCATCGATCATCTGCGCTCGGTGGATGGGCGCATGGCCTCCTATTCCCTGGAGCTGGATCGCATCGAGAACCCGAGCCTGTTCTCGAAGTTCGAGGACGCGGCTTTGACGCTCGACCGGGCGCGGCGCCTGAAGGAAGCCTTCGTCAAGCTGACGCCCGCGCAGCGCGAGGTGATCGAGCTGGCCTACTTCGAAGGCCTCTCGCAAACCGAGATGGCGGATCGTCTAAAGCAGCCGCTGGGAACCGTAAAGACCTGGGTGAGGAGCGCGCTGAAGGTGCTGCGCGAGCAGCTCTCCGGACAGGCGGTGGCGTCATGAGTGCGGAAAATATGAGCTGCGGGGAGTTGAAGGACATGTTCGAACTCTACGCGCTGGGACTCCTGGAAGGCGAGGAAAAAGACCAGGTGGAGCAGCACCTGGCGCGCAACTGCGAAACCTGCCAGGCCAATCTGCGGGACGCCCTGGCGGTGAACGCCCTGGTGATGGCGTCGGTACCGCAGACCGCGCCGCCGGCTGGTCTGAAGCGCCGGGTGCTGGCCGGCTTCGGCATCGAGCGCGGCCGATGGGGATGGCTGGGAGCTTTCGCCGCGACCTTAATGGCGGTGGTGGCGCTGTGGCTGAGCGTCGAGGAGCGGCGCCGCGAAGGCGATCTGGCCGAGGCGCGGCGCCAGGTGATCGCCATCACGGCTGAGCGCGACCGGCTCAACCAGGCGTTCAATTTCCTGAATCAGCCCGAAACAAAACAGGTGAATTTTGGTTCCGGCCAGCAACAGCCTCCGCGCGGCAACGTGTTTATTCACCCGCGTCTGGGAGTGCTGCTGATCGCCTCCAACCTTCCCGCGCTGCCCAGCGGGAAGACCTTCGAGATGTGGGTCATTCCGGCCAAGAACAGCCCGCCTCGTCCGGCCGGATTGTTCCAGGCCACCGGGCAAGGCTCCGGCATGAATCTGCTGCCGGGAGCGGTGAATTCGCTGTACGCGGTCGCGGTCTCGATCGAGCCCGAAGCCGGTGCCCAGACACCGTCGGACGTTATCCTGGTCGCGCCGGTGCCGGGTGCGTAAGCCCACCGGCTAACCGACTAAGAATCATCCGAAGCTCGTTCCGGGCTGCTTCCCACACCTTACCTACAGTTCCTAGCTCAAGTAGGAGGTCGTGTGCCGAGCATTCCCCCGAAGACGCATCCCGTATGGCTGGGGCTGGTGACGGGTTCCAAGAAGGTGGATCTGACGTTGCTTCCGGCTAAGTTGCTGCTTGGCCGGGTGGAGGCCGAAGTTCGCGAGAATCCAGCGCTTGCGCCGGTCCATGCCGCTGCCCTTTATGGACTGTACGAGAAGTTTCAAAACTCCCCGAATGCGGAGCGGGATCTGGCTCGGTTCATATGAAGGGAATTAGACGATGACGAGCCGGTTACTGACCGTTGACCAAGCTTCGCAGGCGATTGAGGAGCACAAAACGCTGTTGGTCGCCGGCGAAGAAGAGGTTCTGGGGAAACTTCCGCGCGGAAACTGGATCGGCGGGACCATTCCGTACTTCATGACTGACGACGGTGGCATCTGCTCCACCGATCGGGTCTTCTCGACCGAGCTTCCACCAGAGCTGGTCTTCAAGGGGATTCGCTGGTACGGCCGGAAGGATTTGCACTGCCTCTACACCGACGCGCAGGGGAACGTGGCGGCGTTTCTGCTGATCCCCGGAATGAGCCCCGTACATATGGACTTCGCGCTGCAGGCTCCGGAGCTTCCGGAGTTTGGGATGTCCCCGCTGGTCGGCTGGGTGGCCGGGGTCCATTTGAACGATCTGGGAGAGCGCACACCGCGCGTTTTTTCGGGACTGGGGAAGTCCAGCGTCGAGGAAGCCGTGGTTCTGCACGTCTCCTACAAACCGATTCATACGCCCGTGGTCGACATCGTCAATCTATTCGAACCCGGCGACGGTCCCGTGATCGAGTTTCCGAGCAGCGGCTTTGAGGCGACCACGTGCACGGTGGACGGGCAGCGCCAGCTATTCTGCGACTATGTAACGCAACATAGGATTGACACCCGGCTCCCACTGGTTGCCGATGTCGGCGGCGCGATGGTGAATGTGAGCTTCCAGAACGTTCTCCCCAAACAGCACAAGGTCACCTTTTACGCGCCGGTGTTTGAAGGCTTCCCTTACCGCGTGGCCAAGCCCGTGGAGAATTACGAAAAATCTTTCGAACGCGCGGTCCGGGAGCGGCGCGCCCTTCCGGTGGCGTTCTCTTGTAATTGCATCCTGAACTATGTGTATTCGTCGCTGGAAGGCAAGAAGCTGGATCGCTTCCCGGGACCGTTCACCTTCGGCGAAATCGCCTACCAGTTGATGAACCAGACGCTGGTCAGCCTGGAAGTCCCGTAGCGTTTCAAAGCGCCGCGCCTATTTCGCGTAATACCCCTGGCGAACCCGCACCGTCAGGTTCTTGCCGTTCGCGGTGACCCGGATCATGCGGTATCCCGCGCCGCTTTGATTGGAAGTGTAGCCGAGGCTGTACTGATTCCGCAGCTCATCCTGAATGCGCGCGAAGATTTTGTCGAGCGTGGAACTGCCGCCGGCTTCGAAGAACCCGCCGCCGGTTTCGGCAGAAATACGCTGCAGCACTTCCTTGCCGTTCTCGCGGCCTCGCCCTTGACCGCCGGGGAACCCTCCGCCGCGCCGCCCCCGCCCTCCTCCAAAACTTGGACCGAAGGCGCTGGAGTCGGCAAATCGCACTGAGTACACCAGGGTATCGGCGCGCTGCGCCGCTTCGATCGAGCCGAAGAGCGAGGTCCGGCTGCCGTTGTCGTCGCCGTCGGAGAACAGGATCACTGCCTTACGGCCCTGCTCCTTGCGCATCACCTCATCGCCGGCCAGAAACACCGCGTCATAGAGGAGCGTTCCACCGCCGCCGCCCCGGCCGCGCCCAGCCCTGTTTTGAGCCTGCGGAGGGCCTTGATTCTGCGGAGGGTCTTGATACTGCGGAGGCGGCGATGCGCCCAGGTTGTCGAGGCCCGTCTCCAGCTTCCGGCGCGACGACGTCAAATCCTCCAACAGCTCCACCTGCCAATCGAAATGGATCAGGAACGCGCGATCTTTGTCCTCGCGCAGGACCTGGTCGAAGAATTTGTAGCTGGCGCGGCGCTCGGATTCGATATTGCGGCGCTCACTGCCGCTGGTGTCAACCAGCAGCCCCAGGATCAACGGCTGACCGGTCTGCTGGGCGAAGTACTGGATCACCTGCGGCCGGCCGTCCTCCTCGATCGTGAAATCGTCCTTGGTCAGATTGGAGACGATGCGGCCGTCGCGGTCGCGAACCGTCGCTAAGACGTTGACCACATTCACGTCAGCCGAGTATTTCGCGCCCTGCTCCGGGTCCTGCCAGGCGAGGATGCGCCGCGCCGGGAGCAAGGCCGCCGCCGAGCGGAGAACGCTCCTTCTCGAAACACCGCGTCTACTGACAACGCTCATCTTCGATCTCTAAGGACGCACCCCAGGGGGTTTCGTTTACGTCGAGCGCTCTTTGGACATGGGGCTTGACATAGGGCGAAGAAAGAGCGAATATTCAAGTGTGCCGCCGCTCATCGGCATTGCAAAAATGGCCACCGAGAGCCCGCGCCTGGAGGCCAAGGCGCGCGTGGACTACTTTGAAATCGGCGCGCGCAGCTATCTGCACAAATGCGACACATCGAGGGTTCCGTTTCAATGGGGTATCAATCCTTACCGGGGATGCGAGTTCGGATGCAAGTACTGCTACGCCAGATACGCCCACGAATTCATGGAGCTGCGGGATCCGGCGCAATTTGAGCGGCAGATCTACGCCAAACAGTTTAATAAGGATATGTTCTTGAACGAATTGCGGCGGCTGCCTCGCGGCCACGCCATCGCCCTGGGCACAGCCACCGATCCGTATCAGCCGGCGGAGCGCCGGTACCGCATCACCCGGGCCATTCTGCAGGCGTTCGCGCAAACCTCCGGCTTGAAGCTGGGAATCACCACCAAGTCGCAACTGGTGGCGCGCGATATCGATGTGCTCCAAGAGGTCGCCCGGCGGCATTTCCTCAGTATCTCGCTGACGGTGACCACGATGGATACCGCGCTGGTGCGCTTGATCGAGCCGATGGCTCCGCGCCCGGACCTGCGCATCGCGGCGGTGCGCAAACTCAATCGCGCCGGCATCCGCGCCTCGGTGCACTGTTCGCCGGTTCTGCCGCTGCTGACCGATAGCGAGGCTAGTCTGGACGCGGTGGCGCAGGCGGCTCGCTCGGCCGGCTCCAAGACATTCGGAGGGCAAGTTGTTTTTTTGAAATCCTGCGCCCGGCAAGTGTTTTTACCGTTCCTGGAGGAACGGTTTCCAATGTTAGTCCGGCGCTACCGGGAGCGCTTCGCGCGAGCTGCGTATTTGAGCGGCGACTACCCGAAGCGGATCGCGGAACGAATGGCGCGTATCCGCAAGCGCTACGGTTTCGGCGAAGGGTTCCACCAGCAGGAGGAGCCGGAGCTATGGCCACGCGATCTACAGTTGGCGCTGTTCGATCTTCAGGAACCTCTCGAGCCAGGCGAGGGCTTCTTCCTGGGTTGAGAATTCGCCGTCGGCCTGCGCTTCGATGGCCGCGTTGACCACTTCGCCGATGTGCTTGCCGGGCCGGTTGTCGAAATACGGCAGCACATGCCGGCCCTGAATCAACGGCGCTTGCGGTTTCTCCTGCACCTCCTGCGCGAAGGCCATTTCGCGAATGCGGACGGCGCCCTCGGGCAAACCGGCGGGCAGCGGCGGGCGGCCGGAGTGGTCGGCCTCGATTAAACGCAAGAGCTGCAAAATGTTTGCTGGCGCCAGGCGCATGGCCAGACGCCGCACCGCGCGCGGAGTCGGGGCGTGGCCGTCTGTACCCCGGCCGACGCTGGAGCTGGCCAGATGGTTTTCGACCAGCGGAACCACTTGGCTGACGATCGACGCCTTGATCCCGATGCGCTCCAGAAACGCGCGCGCCATGGGACCGCCCGCGGCTTCGTGGCCCCAGGAGGTCCAGCGCATCTTTTTTCCTTCGGCCCCGCCCTCCCGCTCGCGGAGCTGGGTGGTCGCGGGCTTGGCGAAATCATGGCACAGAGCGGAGAACAGCAGCACCGCGCGCTCATCGCCGTCCAGTATCTCGCGCTTCGCGACCCGCGCCGCGGCATCCAGAACCAGCATCGTGTGCGTACCGACATCGCCTTCGGGATGCCATCCGGGATCTTGTGGAGTGCCCGCAAGTGCGGCGATCTCGGGGAAATGGACATCCCAGCCAGTGGCCTTCAAGTAGCCGGCGATGCGCCCAGGGTGGTCGCCCTTCGTGGCCCACTTCATGAACTCTTCGGCCACGCGCTCAATGGCCAGCGTACTGTATTGATGGGCGATGGAGCGGGCGACATCGGCCGTCGCCGGATCGATTTCGAGATCGAAGCGGCAAGCGAACTGCATCCCGCGTAGCACGCGCAAGGGGTCTTCGGAGAACGCACTGCCGGTAGCTCGCAGGATGCGGTTGTGCAAATCCTCGCGGCCGCCGAAAAAATCGAGCACCTGATCGCGATTCGGATCGTAGCCGATGGCGTTGATGGTGAAGTCACGCCGGGAAGCGGCTTCCGTGGGCGTGATGGATGGGTCGAAGGTGGTGTGGAAATCCCGGTGATGCGGACCGGTCTTGTTTTCACGCCGGGGGATGGAAAAATCCCAGGTCGACTCTCCGACCGTCAGTTTGACCACCCCGAAGCTCTTTCCCACCAGGTCCACGCGGCCGTAAGCCGCGAGTAAACCGGCGAGCCGGTCGTAGGCAACCCCGTAAACCTCTACATCGAAATCCTTTGGGTTCAGTCCTAGAAAGGCATCCCGGACCGCGCCGCCAACTAGAATCGCGAGGAACCCGGCAGCATCTAAGGCGCGTAGGATGGCCTCGAGCTGGCTAGGGACGCGAACAAGCATGACGAATCCCATCATATCGGGTGCGGCAACTGACGCCATCCCCACGACCGTTTAGCGCCTCATGACCCAACTTCCCTGGATATACGACCGCTTCGGTCCTAGATGGTGTATGATAGGAAACGAAGTTAGGCAGGGGGCGTTTTGGAAAGCTAGATGCAACTCGGTGGCGCAGCCATGATGTCCCAAAATTTTGAGATCATTCGATTCCGGTTCCTGTATTGGTTCAACATGCAACCCGATGTCAAAAAGGTGATCCGCCGGCAGGGCCCCGCGCCGCGCAACCTGAATGAGCTGCAGCGCGGCGAGCACGGCGTGCTGGACCGGCTGGATTTGCCGGAAGACGATGCCCGCAGGCTCATGGAGCTCGGGTTTTTGCCGGGGCACTCCGTCACGCCGGCGCATTCGGCTCCGGGGGGCGACCCGCGCGTGTTTCGCGTGGACGGCTCCGAGGTCGCCCTGCGGCGCGAAACGGCCCGCAAACTCATTCTGAAAGCACCAGAGGAATAGCCGCAACCCATGAGCGATTGCCACGATTGTTCCGCCGGGACCACACTTCTCGCCGCGCCTCCCTTCGTCAAGCAGCGCATCGTGGCCATCATCGGTCCGCCCAATTCCGGAAAATCGACGCTATTCAACCGGCTGACCGGATTGCGGCAGAAGGTCGCGAACTTCCCCGGCGTGACGGTCGAGCATCGTATGGGCAAAGTGAAGCTCGATCCCGGCCGCGAGATCTTCGTGGTGGATCTGCCGGGCGTCTACAGTCTGACGCCGCGCACCGAAGACGAACGCGTCACCCATGACGTGCTGCTGGGCGAGATGAAGGATATGCCTCGGCCGGAGGCGATCCTGCTGATTCTGGATTCGACCAACCTGGCGCGGCACCTGGTGCTGGCCGCTCCGGTATTGAGCCTGGGATTGCCCACGCTGGTGGTGCTGAATATGGCCGACGACCTGGCCAGGCGCGGCGGCGGGGCGGATCCGGCGGAGTTGTCGGTGCAACTCGGGACGCCGGTAGCGCTGATCAGCGCGGCCAAGGGGCAGGGCCTGGAGAAGGTTTTTCAATTTCTGGATGGCGCGACGGCGGTATCGAGGCAGGCTCCCCGGGTGGAGCTGCCGGTGATCCAGAACATCCCGCAGTGCCGCGCGTGGGCCGCGAGGGTCGGGAACAATTCGAAGTATCATGCTCCGGCGCCGCCGGAGTGGACGCGCCGGCTGGACGCGATTTTTCTGCATCGAGTGTTCGGGCCGCTGATCTTCCTGCTGGTGGTGATCGGCGTGTTCCAGGCGATTTTCACGTGGGCCAAGCCGATCATGGATGGAATGCAGACGCTGATCGACCGCTCCGGAGCCTGGATCGGCGGGCACATTCCGAATCCCGCGCTGAGTTCTCTGGTGGAAAAAGGAATTTGGGCGGGAGTGGGATCGGTGGTAGTGTTTCTACCGCAGATTCTGCTGCTGTTCTTGTTCATCGGGTTCCTGGAGGATTCCGGCTATCTGGCCCGTGCGGCGTTGATTGCCGACCGCACCATGGCACGGTTCGGCCTGCAGGGTAAGAGCTTCATCCCACTGCTTTCTGCCTACGCCTGCGCGGTGCCGGCGATCATGGCCACGCGCACCATCGAGAACAAACGCGACCGCATCGCGACCATCTTGATCGCGCCGTTCATGACCTGCTCGGCGCGGCTGCCCGTGTACATTCTGGTGATCGCGGCATTCGTTCCGGATAAGCCGATCCTGGGCTTCTTCTTGCATACCCGCACGGCGGCGATGCTGGGATTATACGTGCTCGGCTTCCTGGCGGCCGTCGCGACCGCGCGGCTGCTGAAATCGACGGTGCTGCGCAGCACCCGCTCGCCCTTCATTCTGGAGATGCCTCCGTACCGCTGGCCCACTGTATCTTCGCTGGGTTTGCGGCTCATCGATCGATCCAAGGTGTTTCTGCGACGCGCCGGAACCTGGATCCTGGGCGTCGCGGTGATCATTTGGGCGCTCACGTATCTGCCGCTGTCGCACGGCAATCCGCCCGCGAACATCGCCGATAGCTACGCCGGACACATCGGGCACGTGATTGAGCCGGCCATCCGGCCGCTGGGATTCAACTGGAAGATCGGGATCGGATTGCTGACCTCGCTGGCCGCGCGCGAGACTATCGTCAGCACGCTGGGGACGATTTACGGAGTGGAAGGCGAGGGCATCGAGCATTCGGCCACCTTGCAGCAGGCCCTGCGCAACGACCTTTCCCCCGGCGGAGCCTTCGCCCTGCTGGTGTTCTTCGCCTTCGCGCTGCAATGCATGTCCACCGTGGCGGTGGTGCGTCGCGAAACCGGCGGCTGGAAATGGCCGGCGGTGCAGTTCGCCTACATGACCGGCATGGCGTACGTGTGCGCGTTCCTGGCGAACCGTCTGCTGAGCTGAGGGACGCGCATCAACGAATCTCGATGATTCGCTCGTCAGCTTTCAGGGCCGCTTCAACTCTCGGCCATACGCCTTCAATCGCAGCAAGCAAAGCCTTGGTGCGGCAATTGCCGAGACGAATCCAGAGCAGCTTGGTTTCAGATCTGGGCTGGCTCGCGAGGTAAAGAAAATCTTCGTCCTTGGTGACGATGATGCGTCCCTGTTCCGTCGCGTATCGGCAAATCTCCGAATCGGACGCCGCGGCCAACCCGCATTCAAGAACGTGTTGGCAGTCGAGCCCCCGCCTGCGGAGATACCGGGCAAGCGCCCCGGAAGCTGGTTGTCGACCAAAAACTTCAAGAGGTGTGCAAGACCGCGTGATCGGTCTGGTGGGCGGCGTAGTCGATCGCGGCGAGGATGTCGTCGCGCTCAAGAAACGGGTAGTCGGCAAGGATCTCATCGAAGGACGCGCCTGCGCTTAGGAGCTCCAGGATGTCGGCGACCCGAAGGCGGTGGCCGCGAATGCAGGGCCGGCCTCCGCACTTGCCCTCTTCCACGGTAATTCGATGAAGCCGGTCCACGTTCATAGGCCTAACCCTAGCCTTACGATACGCGGTGTTGCGTCGAAAGGCAACCGCGGAGCATCAAAGCTTACAGGGTCCCTGGTAACATAGAAAACTGTGCGAAACGTAATTATTTTGGGCTCGGGGTGCGCGGGCAATACCGCGGCGGTGTACACGGCGCGGGCGGGGCTCAACCCGCTGGTCGTGATCGGGCATGAGCCCGGCGGGCAGCTTTCGATTACCACGGAGGTCGAAAATTTCCCTGGATTTCCGGAAGGCGTCATGGGGCCCGACCTGGTGGAGAACATCAAGAAGCAGGCCGAGCGGTTTGGGGCCGAGTATACCTGGGGCACCGTGCAGGAAGCGGATTTATCCAAGCGGCCGTTTCGGATCAACATCGACGGCACCTGGGAAGAGACGCGGACGCTGATTATCGCCACCGGCGCCTCGGCGCGCTGGCTGGGCTTGCCGAATGAACAGAAGCTGATCGGGCGCGGCGTCAGTTCCTGTGCGACTTGCGACGGGCCGTTTTACAAACAGTGCAAGATCATGGTGGTGGGCGGCGGCGATTCGGCCATGGAGGAGGCGAATTTCCTGACGCGCTTCGGCTCCGAGGTGACACTGGTGCACCGCCGCGATGTCTTTCGCGCCTCCAAGATCATGCTGGACCGCGCCCGCGCCAACCCCAAGATCCGGTTCCTGCCGAATACGGCGGTCGACGATATTTACGATAGCTCCACGAACAAGGTCACCGGAGTGAAGCTGCGCGATACGCAGACCGGCCGCACTTGGGAAGAGAGCGTGGACGGATTCTTTCTGGCCATCGGCCACATCCCCAACACCAAACCCTTTGTAGGCCAAATCGACTTGGACGAAGACGGCTACATCCTTTCGAAAGGCGGAGCGCGAACCAACGTCGAGGGAGTGTTCCACGCCGGCGATGTGCAAGACCGAGTCTATCGTCAAGCCATCACCGCGGCCGGCGCGGGCTGTATGGCGGCGATCGAAGCCGAGCGGTTCTTAGAAGCCGAGGGTCACTGAGAACATTGCCCAGCCGGCTACACTGATAGCGTAACCGGCATGGCCCTCGGACAAGTGATCGAAGAAATTCGCGAATCCGTAAAGGAGCACGATCGCCAGATCGACGGCTTGATCCGTGCCTTTCAAGCCGAGCAAGAAACCATCAGGGCCCTGTCTTCGACCCTAGCCACACTGGCCGAAAAACGCTGCTGTCCACGACCGCCAGATCCGGGACCTCATCAAGGAGTGGCAGGCTTACTTGAGAAGACTGCCTCCGCAATAGGGGCACCGCCCTTAGACGTACTTCATCAGCGTCATGAAGCCGTAGTCCATGTGCATCTGCTGATGACAATGGAACAGCGTGAGGCCGGGATTATCGGCGACCACGTCGACTTCCACCTGGCTCTTCATGGGGACCACGACAACGTCTTTGAAAACACCTGATGTCGGCACGCCGGCCATGCGGCGCAACTCGAAGGTATGGCGGTGCAGATGCACCGGGTGCGCTTCATCGCTGCGGTTGTCGAAAACCAGGCGGTAGCGGTTGCCGGCTTTGACCAGAATCGGATCGGTCTTGGGGAAGCCCTTGCCGTTGATGGTCCAGTTATCCACCCAGCGGCTGCCCGCGAATTTTTTCTCGAACACCAGCGGGACGCGCTCGACGTCCTCTTGAGAAGCGTCGGGGAGGGGTGCGATCGGCGAGGCGCCGAAGACGGTGTAATCCCACTGGCCTTGGGGACGCATCCAGCGCGGAGCGCCGGTTTGCCCGGCGTATTCGACAACCACACCGAGCCCGGCCTGCCGGTCGCGATCGCTATCGGAGCCCAGGACCCAGATGCCGGGATTATTCATCTCCACGATGGCGTCGATGCGCTCCGCCGGACCCAGCTCGAGCGCCTCGACCGTCTTGGGCGAGGCAACAGCATTGCCGTCGAGGGCGACAATCTGGAACTGGTGGCCGGCGAAGCCGATGCGATGGTGGAGGGTCGGGCTGGCATTGAGGATGCGCAGCATCACACGCTGGCCCGAGTTGACTCGAAGGGGCTCGCCCGCGCCGAGGGAGTGGCCGTTGATCGATGCGTATTTGTAGGCGACCTCGAGGCCCTCGTCGCCGCCGCTCATGTACGGATCCCAGTCACGCAGAGCCAGGAAAAATTCCTGATCGTAGCCTGGTTGGGAAGACGCTCCGGAATCGCGAGGCTCGATGTAGAGGAATCCGAATTGGCCGGTGTAGGTGGCGCGGTTGAGGTTGCGGAGGGCGGTGCCGTGGGTGTGATACCAGTTGGTGCCGCGGGGGCTGGGCGTGAAAGTATAGCGCCGGCAGGCCTTGGGCGGGATCATCGGCGTGCCCTCTTCCATGGCGCCGTCCACCAGCGAAGGAATGTGCAGGCCGTGCCAGTGGACCAGCTCCTCGTTGCCGGAGTCGTTGAAGACGTCGATGGTGACCGGGCGTCCTTCCTTCAATCGCAGCAGCGGGCCGGGCGAAGTGCCGTTATAACCGATGGTTTTGACGATGCGCTTGGGCGCGAGTTCGACCGAGACCGGCCCGATGCGCAGCGTGTAATCGGGTTTGGAGGAATCGGCGGGGCAGGCGTTCTGGGCGTTCGCGGCCGAAGAGGCGACCGCAGCCGCGCCGAGGGAGCCAAGAAACTCGCGCCGGTTCATTCGACTCTATTCTAAGCGCCTGAGCCGCAGCATGGCGCGGACACGCCGCTGCGTCGAAACTCACAATGGAAAAGAGACCCCTTGTGAGACGCCGGAAGAGACGTACCCAAGCAGCTGCGAGGTAAACGGACTAACTGTTAAGATAGCGTCCAAATGAGCACCGTGAGCATCGAAATCGACTCCAAGTGGGTGAAACGAACTCATTCGCCCCTCTTCCGGTTGGTCGCATCACTCCGAGGCGTCGCGATAACCTCTGCTCCGATATTTCTCTATGCAGCTGGCAAAGGCTGGTTTGGCAAATATGACTACCTCGTGGCGGCTTCGTGCTTCGCGGCCATTTGGCTGGTCGGGTTCTTCTATGTCCTTCTTGGCAACGAAGTGATCGGTGAACTGAGGAACGGAAGGCCACATCTGGGTGGAACAAACTTCTCCCCACCGTCGCCAAAGATCAGCATGGGACGTTCTAAAGAAGAAAAGGCCCGATGGGTACGTTTGGGTTTGTGGGCAGCGGTGCTCGCCGTGGCCGTCCTCGTGTGGGCGATTTCAATACACCTCCCAAGGTAATGCCCAAATAGGTGGTTCCTACCGGGTCGATGCGTCGCGTTTCGCCGTGCTGGACAGTTGGGGCTAGCGAACATTCGGACGCCGATAATGGGGCGCCGTGGAATCAGTTGCCGGCGGGCGTCTTCTCCACATGGTCGATGAAGAGCGTCGTCACCGGGATTTTCTGCGAAACCAATTTCAGCCCGAGCTGCTGCTGGACAGCGTCGGCGACGGTTGGGCCGGGATCGGCGGCGGGGTCGGCGACGTATTCGAGATGCAAATCGTACTTCCCGCTCAAGCCGGTGTGGTCTTCGGCGGGTCCGCCGGCGAGATTGCCCAGGAACCTCGCGATCTCCGGCATCGGCATATTCAGCGCGCTCGAGCGATTTCTGCCGTTCACCACGATGGTGACGGAGAAGCCGGCTCCGGGAAGGAAGGTGGGGCTTCCGGGGCGAGGCATGGGGTAGCCGTTCTCATCGATCGAGACCATCGCGTTGAAGGCCGCGGGGCGCGTGGCCATATACTGGAGCGCCTGTTCGCGACTGGGGCTCGGCTTCGAATCCGCGTCTATAGCAGTAGCCGCCACTGCCGTGGCCAGTGCAGTGGGGTCCCTCGAAGGAGTGAGCTTCGGTCCGCCCTTGGCTACTTCGAGCGCGAATCCGGAGACCTGCCGGGTTCCGCGATGGACGGTGAGCCCGAAGCGCTCGGCCAGCAGGTTCTGGAGCATCAGGCGGAAGTCGTGCTCGCTTGTGCCCGCGGGGACGGCAGCCACGATGTCGTACCCTTGCGAATCGAGCCAATCCGGCCCAGAGATATCGGCGGCGGGAAAATCGTAGGCGACCTGAATGGCGCGAATGAGGCGAACGTTGGTCCAGCGGATGCGGTCGGGATTGTGTTCGCCTTGATTGAAGGGGCCTGGCCCAAGCGGTCCGCCATTCATCGAGCCGGGAGGGGCGTCCGGCGCGGCGGGTTTCACGGAGGCGACTTCGAATCGCGGCTGGGCGCAGACAGAACAGCCGAACAGAACGAGAGCGGCAAGGCATCTCATCAACAAAAGCATACACCCGCTGTATACTCGAAGGAATTCAGGAGGAGGCCAGAATGAAAATCCGCACGGCCGCAGTTCTGCTGACGCTCGGCGCGCTCCCGTTTGCGCTCACGGCAGCCAAGAAAGACTCGACGAAAGGCTCGACCCCAGCCAATCCGAGGGATCCTTACGCGACGGCCGAAAATGAGATGCCGCCGGCAGTGAGTGCGTCGGATCTGGCGGTGAGATCGGTGGTGTTCGAGAGTTTCGTCATTCCCAAGGCGTCGGAAGCGAAGGCCAGAAAGGCGACGGACGCCATACTGGATCAGGCCGTGGCGCGGCTCAAGAGCACCCTGGCGTTTGCCGCGGTGGGAAAGCAGGGCGGCGTAGAGCCCGGAGATCCTTACTTCCTGGTGAAGTGCACCCTGAAGGACTACCGCATGGTGGGCACTACTTCGCGGGTTCTGGTCGGGGCGATTGCGGGATCGTCCCACGTCACTTACGTCGTGAGCGTGCTGGATGGCAAGACCGGCACACCACTGTATGAGCGTGAGATCTCGACCGAAAATAGCGCCTGGGTTGCGGGCTTCTCGTTTGGGGCTACGGACCGGGGCATCCCGATGTTCCTGGGAAATGTGTTGGCCGATTACCTGGGACTGCGGGCTCGCAAAGACAAGGGCGTTGAGGTGCTGGCGCTGAGCACGGACGCTCGCAAGTAGACCGCCTGCTACGGGCGCGGCTCAGAAACGAACTGCGGTTCAGCAGCGGGTTTGGACGACCCCGCCGCCGGCTTCAGGACCCAGTGCATCGCGATCATGATCAGCGCGGAAGCCAGCGCGGGACCCGCGGCGGCGTAGAACAACTGCTCCGCCGACCAGTGGCGGCCGAGCAGATCCCCGGCTAACTGCGGGCCGACGATGGACCCGATGCGTCCGATCCCCAAGCCCGCGCCGAGCCCGGTGGAGCGCAGATCGGTGGGATAGTAGGTCCCGGTCATCGCGTTCACGCCGGCCTGTCCTCCGGTTACACCGAAACCGGCAATGAACGTCACCAGGAACAGTAGCGAGGCCGGAAGGCCGGGCTGGCCGATGCAGGCAATGCTCAGGCACGCGATGGCGAAGCTGACAGCGAGCACCGGCGCGAATCCGGCTCGGCGCACGAACCACCCCAGGGCGAAGGCTCCCACCACCCCGCCAACCTGGTTCATCGATCCGATCAGCACCGCGGTGGAAGTCGAGAATCCGGCGGATTTGGCGATGGTCGGCAGCCAGCCCTGCAGGAAGTAAAGGTTCAGCAGGTTCATGAAGTAGGTGAGCCAGATAAGGACGGTCCCCATGGCGCGGCCCTGCTGGAACAGTTGCCAGAAGCGGAAGCCGGGCTGAGGCTGCTCCGGCACGAAATACTCGGCTGCTGGATGAAGTGCGGCGGAGGGATCCATGCGCTTCAACCAGGCGGTCACGCGATCGGCAGGTTTCCCGCGCAGCACCAGAAATTGCAGCGATTCGGGCAGCAGAACCAGCATCGCCAATCCGCCGGCCAGAGGAAGCGCGCCGCCGAAGTAGAAGATGGATCGCCAGCCGAAATGCGGAATCATCCAACTGGCTAAGATGCCTCCCAGCGCCGCGCCGATGGTGAAACCGTTGGAGACGATCATCATGGTGATCACGCGCAGGCGCTTGGGCGTATACTCGCTAACCAGCGCCATGGAGTTGGGCATGATCGCTCCCAGCCCGATGCCGGCGATGAAGCGGATGACCATCAACTGGTCGAGCGAGGAGGCGCGCGCGGTTGCTATGGTGGTGAGGGAGAAGAAGAAACAGGACCCGATCAGGATCGGGCGCCGGCCGATCTTATCCGCCAGGTAGCTCAGCACCAGCGAGCCGACCAGTACGCCCTTGAGCGCCGCGCTGAGCAGGCGGCCGAAGGCCGGATCGGAGATGTGCCATTCGGGCTTGATGGCCGGGCCGGCGTAGCCCATTGCCTGGACGTCGAATCCGTCGAGCATGAGGCAGACGCCGCAAAGAATAAAGAGACCTATCTGAAACGCGCTGAGCTTGCGCTCGTCGATAAATTGAGCGACGTCCAATCGAGGGGGAGTTGCCATGGTTCAGGCCGAGCGCAGGAATCAGTATACATTTTATGGTAAGAGCATGAGGTTTCCGCGTTGAGACGCTTGCGATGGGCGGTTTTGGTTTTCTTGATCGGTGGCGGCGAGGTGTGGCCCCAGGCGGTTTCCAACTCCCAGATCAAGGGGACCGTGGTCGATCAAGGAGGATTGCCGGTGCCGACCGCGGCCGTGAAGCTGACGCAGACGGCAACCGGCGCGGTGCGCTCCACCACCACCGATACGCAGGGCGCGTATTTGTTGACCAACCTGCCGGCCGGTCCGTATCAATTGGAAGTGACCAAGCAGGGTTTTGCCGACTATCTGCAAACCGGCATCACGCTGCAAGTGGCCACCAATCCCACCATTGAAGTTTTTCTCGATGTGGGCCAGCCCACCGACACGGTGGAGGTGGAAGGAAACACCTCCATGGTGGAAACGCAGAACTCCGGCGTGGGCACGGTGATCGATCATCAGAACATCGTGGACCTGCCGCTGATCGGGCGCGATGTGGCGGATTTGATCGGATTGGCGGGCGCGGCGCCGTCGGGGAGCGATCCGAACCAGATCTCCAGCCGCAACTATCCCAACATCGAGTCGTATTCAGTCGCCGGGGGGCTTGCCACCGGAACCACGTATCTTTTGGATGGCTCGATGTACACCGACGTTTACACCAACGCCAGTCTCCCGCTGCCGTTTCCCGACGCGATGCAGGAGTTCAAGGTGGAGATGGGTGCGCTGCAGGCGGAGTACGGGATGCATTCGGCCGCGGCGGTAAACGCCGTGACCAAATCCGGCGGCAATGAATGGCACGGAGCCGCTTTCGAATTCTTCCGCAACTTCCACTTGGATGCCCGCCAGGTTTTTTCGACCACTCTGGATTCGCTGAAGCGGAATCAGTTCGGAGGAATTCTGGGCGGACCTGTTCGCAAGAACACTCTGTTCTTTTTTGCGGCGTACCAGCAGACCGACACGCGGCAGAGCCCTAACGCGACCATCTCCTACGTTCCTACGGCGCAGGAAGAGGCGGGCAATTTCAGCGTGGTTACGTCGAAGACGTGTCAGGCGGCGGCGATCACGCTGAAGAATCCGCTGACGGCGCCGGAACTGGCTCCGTTCCCGGGAAACATGATTCCGCTGACGCAGCTTTCGCCGATCGCGTTGGCGATCGCGGCCAAACTCCCAGTGCCGCAGGATCAGCAGTGCGGGGAGACGACATACGGGCTGCCGACGCAGGACGATGAACACTTTGGCATGAGCAGGATCGATTACGCGCTGAGCAAGGTGCACACGCTGTTTGCGCGCTATCTGGGCACGCAGGACGAAGAGCCGGCGCCGTACAATTTGAGCCACAATCTGCTGGCGACCTCGGCCGCCGGATACAACGACTTCGATCAATCCTTCACGCTCGGCGAGACGTATTTGATTCGCGGCTCGATTGTGAACAACTTCCGCGCCACGGTGGATCGCACGGCGATCGCGCGCACAGCTCCGTCGTTCCTCGGGCCGCAATCGGTGGGGATTAACATCTACAGCTATCTTCCGAATTTCACCAGCCTGTCGCTGCCCGCTCCGTATTTTTCGATCGGGTCGCCCACGGCCAGCGCAGCTACCTACCGCACCACCACGCTGCAGACCAGCGATGATTTCGGAATCGTCCTTGGCAATCACCAGATGGCGTTCGGCGCCAACATCTCCCACTGGGACTCGAACACGTACGCCAACACGCTTTCCATGGGGCAGCTCTCTTTCACCGGCCAAGGATACACGGGATTCGCGCTGGCCGATTTCTTCACCGGCAACCTCTCCAGCCTGACGGAGGCCGCGCCCAACACGCTGTTGGTGCACGACTGGTACGTCAGCACCTACGCGCAAGACACATGGAAGCTGCGGCCGGGAATCACGGTGACCTATGGGTTGCGGTGGGAGCCGTTCATTCCCATGAGCATCGTCAACGGCCAGATCTATCATTTCGATCTGCCGTCGTTTCTGAACGGGACCCACACCCAGCAGTTCGCCAACGCCCCACCGGGGTTGTTTTATCCCGGCGATCCGGGATTTCCGGGCGACCGGGGTATGGACCGGCAATGGAACCAGTTCGCGCCGCGCATCGGGATTGTGTGGGATCCGAAAGGGAACGGGAAAATGTCGGTGCGGGCGGCTTACGGCATCTTCTACGACAACGTTCCGGTGCAGTACAACCTCAACACCACCACCGCGCCGCCCTGGGGCGATCGCACCACTTTGACCGATCCTCCGGGCGGGCTGGCGAATCCGTTCGCGGGCGAGACGGGAGGGAATCCCTTTCCATTGACGTTTAATGCGGGCTCACCGTATTCGCTGTATGGAACCTATAACACTTTCAACTACGACACCCACCCGCCCTACGTCGAACAGTGGAACGTGAGCGTGGAGCGGCAGTTCGGCAACGACTGGCTGCTGCGAGCCGGGTATCTGGGCAATGAGATGATCCATCTGATGGGCGCGCGGGAGCTGAATCCGGCCAGCGGCGCGGGAACCTGCCCTGCCAACGATGCGACGTGCCTGCTGACCACCACCAATGAGCGGCGCTTGCTCAGCCAGCTTGACCCGGCATATGGAAAGTACTTCGGCTTTGTCGACACCTGGGACGACAGCGGAACCGGCAGTTACAACGGTATGCTGCTGACGGCGCAGAAGCGCGTCAGCCGCGGTTTGACGTTCAACGCCAACTACACGTATTCGCACTGCATCAGCGATCCCGTCAACACGCTGTTGAATGCGGGCACGGGCGGGAGCGAGGTGTACATTTTCCCGGGAAGGCAATTGGACCGGGGCAACTGCAACACCTCCGGAACGGACCGGCGGCAGATGGCGAATTTGTTCGGGATCGCGGCGATGCCGCAATTTTCGAACACCTGGATGCGGCGGCTCGTCAGCGGCTGGAGGCTGGGCGCCGCATCGACGCTGCAATCCGGCGCGTTTTATACGGTCACCACCGGCGAGGATAACGCCTACTCCGGCGTGGGCGGGCAGCGGCCCAAGCAGGTGCTGCTGAACGTCTATGGCAACGGAACCGCCGCGGACTGGATCAATCCCAACGCCTTCGCGTTTCCCACGCCGTTTACCTACGGCAACACGGGTCCGGGCACGATTCTTGGGCCGGCTATGCTGCTGGTCAATGCGGGCTTGTCGCGAATCTTTCCGGTGCGCGAGAAACAGACGCTGGAGGTGCGCATTGAAGCCGAGAATGCGCTGAATCACACCAACCTCGGCGCGCCCATTCTGACCATGAACAGTCCGCTGTTCGGCCAGATCACCAGCGCCGGTCCGCCGCGGATCATGCAACTGGCGATGAAGTACGTCTTCTAGTAAGGCCGGATGTTACAATCGTTAACTTATGCGCAAAAAAATTACCGTTGTGGGCGGAGGCCATGTCGGCGCGAGCTGCGCTGCCAACCTCGCCATGAAAGAGCTCGGCGACGTTGTTCTCGTCGACGTAGTGGAAGGAGTTCCGCAGGGTAAGGGGCTGGATATGCTCCAGATGGGGCCGATCGAGGGCTACGATGTCTCGATCACCGGCGCCAACGATTATGAGCCGACGGCGAATTCGGACGTGGTGGTGATCACCGCGGGTCTGGCTCGCAAGCCGGGCATGAGCCGCGACGACCTGCTGCTGGCCAATTACGCGGTGGTCAAGAGCGTCACCGAAAACATCGCCAAGCATTCGCCCCACGCGATTCTGGTGCTGGTGACCAACCCGCTGGACGCGATGTGCTGGACCGCACACGAAGTTTCCAAATTCCCCAGGCATCGCGTGATCGGCATGGCTGGCGTGCTGGATTCGGCCCGCTTCCGCACGTTCATTGCGGCGGAACTGAATGTATCGGTGGAGAATGTGACCGCGGTGGTGCTGGGCGGGCACGGCGACACGATGGTTCCGGTGGTGCGTCTATCCAACGTGTCGGGCATTCCGTTGACTGAGCTGATTCCGAAAGACAAACTGGATGCCATCGTGACGCGCACAGCCAACGGCGGCGCGGAGATCGTGAAGCATCTGAAGACCGGCAGCGCCTATTACGCTCCTTCGGCCGCGGCGGTGGAAATGGTGGAGTCGATTCTCAAGGACAAGAAAAAGATTCTGCCCTGCTCGGCGTACCTGGAAGGCGAATACGGCATCAAGGGATTGTTCGTCGGCGTACCGGTGAAGCTGGGCGCCAAGGGCATCGAGCACATCTACGAGATCAAGCTCACCGAAGAAGAGTCCGCGGCGTTGAAGAAGAGCGCGGGCGCGGTGCAGGAACTGGTGGACGTGATCAAGTCCAAGATGTAAAGCTTGGCCGAATCTACTTCCCGGCGAAGATGTTGCTCACGATTGCCGAGTAGCGCTGATCGCTAACGCTGACGAAATTGAAGAGAACAAAGAGCGGCTCGCAGAGCGCTTTGACAAGTTGAACAATCCGGTCATCCAGCTCCGCGAGCGTGAAGGAGACAATGGGGATGACGGCCTCCTCTTCGATCGCGCGAGGCGGCTCCGGAGTCCAGCCCGAGCGTTCTCCAACTCGAAGAACGCGCCCATCAATCCCGCCATAACGAAGCGAGATCTCCACATGGGCGTGTGGGGGCACGCCGAGGAGCTTATACAACCTTCCGCAGTGCATTAGCGTTTCCGTCGCCCGTAGGATGCTTCGGTCAATTCGAATGTAGCGGCCTGGTTCCTCCGAAATATCATCGTCCAGCGACATTAGGGAGTAGAAGTCGCCATTCCTGGCCAAGGCCCAATACTCGAATGTTCCGAAGTTCGAGATGTTCGCGACAATGCCGTCGTTCATCGCCCTCGGCGAATCCACCCCGTCCAGAACCATCCCAGTCGGTCTCCCGTGCTGCTGGACTTGCGCCTGCCTTGCAGCGGTCAATAGATCGGCTTGGCCCTTGGAGATTGGCGAGTCCGGTGAGAAGTGTAACACCTCGATAAAGCCGGTCAGCATTGCCATCGCGAGCCCTTCGGCTGCGGCTGTCCGGTGGCGGGTCAACCAATCCTCATTTGGCGACCTCCGCGGCATGGGCGGCGGAGCGGCGGCCTCGCCCTGCAGGGCTGCCGACCAGTCCAGTCGTGCGGCGAGGAGGCGGGCAAGGATCTCATATGCGTGGCCCAAGCTTGCGGGATCGTTTGTGGACTCTTCGATCGCCGGCAAGCGTTCGCCAAAGCTCCAGTAAGGAATGTAGGGTATGCGCAAACGCTCGACCGCTTCTTCTGGAGTGACGGCGCTTGGCAGCCAGTCTCGATACAGTTCAGTGAAACGGCTAGCAAACTCTCTTTTCCAGCCAGCTGCTCTCAAGTATTCGGTCCGGCTCTCGTCTCTTGCCGGCACAGGCACGGCAAGAAGCCGGCGTCGATCTACGGGGAGGTGCTCTTGTGCGGTTCTGGCCCGCTCCAGGACGGACAAGGCGCCGCCTACGCTTGACTCCGTTGTGGTGAACAGGAGGACAAGGACATCGGCGAGATGGACCGTGCAGATACCCCCGATGTCCGTGAAGCCGGTGCGGCTATCCACGAGGACAAAGTCGTATTCGGAGATCCACTCGTTCCTGAGCTTCTCTATGTAAGCCCCGAGGTCATAATTCTCGAAGAGCTCGTTGAAGTTGATTGCGTGAAGGCGGGATGTGTAGGGTTGGCCATTCTGACCAGCGGATATCAGCGCGAGCCGTCCGGGCCTAATGTCGATAAGGCAACGTCGCCAATCCAGCTCCGTGGGTGTCCGCTTCGCGTCGACTAGATCTACGATTCCCGGTACCTCGGAGCGAACCCTCCGGATGCCGGGCTTCATCGCGTCGAAGAAGCGTTCCAGTCCCGGCGCCTCGATATCCCAGTCGACGACGAGGACCGAATGACCCCATTCGGCGAGCAAAGCTGCGACGTTGGCCAGCGCCATGGTGCGCCCCACGCCACCCTTGAACGAATAAAACGTGTAAACGATCCCGGGCTCCTTCTGACGGATCGGAGTGGTCATAGTTTGGCCAGCCCAATCCTGGCCAGAGCCAAGCCGGGCGCTTCCACAATTGGCCAGTCTTGAAACGTTGGCGCGCTGGCGACGATTTTGGCCACAGCCATTGCGAATTCCTTAAGGCGATCTTCGAGTTCAAGCGCGCGATGGCTTGTCCAAAACGCTGGCAGTAGCGACGTGTAGGGTGCGACATCAGTCCATTGAACTGACCGAGCCTCCTCTGGGAAAAACTCTCCGTCGCCGAACCGCATTGGCGCGATGAGACCATGGGATTTGAGGCCTATGGCGTCTTCCCGTTTGCGGAAGCTTCTCCACTCCGACATGCACCAAGCTGAGTTGAAGTATGAAGGCGACCAGACCGAAACCATACAACGCGAATGGCGCAGTCCGTCCTTCAGGCGCGCTGGCCATCGCTCGCCGGTTTCAATGCTCTCCTCGTCGACGAACACATTTGCCTCTCGGCCCAGTTCTTGCGAGAGCCAGAATTGCAATTGACCGTGGACCCTTCGGGTCCACTCAAGCGTTAAGCTGTGCCGCTTATAGCTGAAGAAAACGTCGTGTTGGTAGTCCGTCGTCCCTCCGAGTGCCCTGCACTATTGTAAACCGCACACGGCTTCACTCAATCCCCATCTGCGTAAGCCGGTAGCGTAACGCGTTGCGGGTGAGGCCGAGAAGCCGCGCGGCGTGGCTCTTGTTGCCGTTGGCTCGCTTCAGGGCCTCGCGGATCAGGTGCTGCTCGAATTGATCCAGCGTCATGCCTTCGGGAAGAAAGCCGTCGGCGGTCGCGGCGGCGGGGCGGGAGCGCTGGGCGGTGTCGATGCGGATATCGGCGGCATCCACTTGTCCGCCCGACGGGGCCAGCAGCACGCTGCGCTCGACCACGTTTTCCAGCTCGCGGACGTTGCCCGGCCAATGGTACGCCAACAATCGCTCGACTGCGGCTTCCGTGAATTTGCCGCCGAATTTTTCGGCGAAGTGATCGACCAGGTAGGGGATGTCTTCCTTGCGTTCGCGCAGGGGCGGGATGTTGATGCTGACGACGTTGAGGCGGTAGTAGAGATCCTCGCGGAAAGTCCCCTGCTCCAGCGCCTCGCGCAGATCGACGTTGGTGGCCGCGACTACGCGCACGTCGACGTGCAGAACCCGGTTGGAGCCCAGCCGCTCAAACTCACGCTCCTGCAAAACGCGCAGCAGTTTGACTTGAATGGCCAGCGGCACGTCGCCGATTTCATCCAGAAAAACGGTGCCGGTGTTGGCGGCTTCGAATTTGCCGGGCTTGGAGATGTTGGCTCCGGTGAAGGCGCCCTTTTCGTAGCCGAACAGCTCGCTTTCCATCAGATTTTCGGGCAGCGCGGCGCAGTTGATCTTGACGAAGGGGCGGTCCTTGCGCGGGGAGTGTTGATGGATCGCGCGCGCGATCATATCCTTGCCGACGCCGCTTTCTCCGCCCAGCAGGACGGTGGCGCGGGTGGGCGCGACGCGCGTGACGGTCGAGAAGATCTCCTGCATCGCGGCGCTGTGTCCGATGATGTTCTCGAACTGATATTTCTCGCCCAGGGCCTCGCGCAGCTCGCGATTTTCATCGCGCAGGCGGCGGACTTCCAGGGCCTTTTCCACCACCACGGTGAGATGGTCCAGCGAAAACGGCTTGGGGAGAAAATCGACGGCACCCTTCTTCATCGCCTCGACCGCGATTTCGACGGTGCCGAAGGCCGACATCACGATGACCGGCGTCAGCATGTTCTGCGCGCGCAGTTGTTCCAGGAAGGCGAGGCCGTCCATGCCCGGCAGCTTGAGATCGGTCAGGACCAGATCGGCATCTCCGGCGTGTTTCAAACCCTCCTCGGCGGAACCCGCGGCTTTGACTTCGTAACCCACCGAGGACAAGTGCAGGCTAATCACGCGGCGATACTTCTCTTCGTCTTCGATAACCAGGATTACGGACATTCGTTCTTCTTTTACTCTCTCACGACAGGCTCTCTCACGGCCGGCAAATAAACGCGAAACACGCTGCCTTCGCCCACGGCGCTCTCCACCGCGATCTGGCCTCCATGCTCGTCGATGATTTTGGAAACGATGGCCAGGCCCAGCCCGACGCCGCTCGACTTGGTGGTGAAGAAGGGATTGAAGATGCTCTCCAGATTCCTGGCGTCGATGCCGGCGCCGCGGTCGATCACCGCGATCTCGACGCCCGGCCCGGTGCTGGTTTCGACGGCCCGGGTCTTCACCGTCACGACGGAGCCGGCGGCACTGGCTTGCGCGGCGTTGACCACCAGGTTCAGCAGCGCGCGCTCCAGCAGCTCCGCATCAAAGGCGACCTTGGGGACGTCGGGCGAGTAATTTTTGTAAACCGAAACCGAGGTTGCCGCGCCGGACTCGCGCTCGAACCGGGCAATGACGGAATCGAGCAGCTCGGTGATGTCGCCGGTTTCCAGCCGCAGATGTTGGGGCCGGGCGAAATCGAGGAAGCGGGTGATGAGAGAGTTGGTGCGGTCGACCTCCGTCGCGATGTAGCCGGCCATCTCTTTGGCGATTTCGTTTTCCTTGGCCACCTGCCGCCCCAGCAGTTCCGCGGAGCTCTTCATGGTGCCGAGCGGATTGCGCAGCTCATGCGCCAGTCCGGCGGTCAATTGCCCCAGCGCAGCCAGGCGCTCCGAGCGGCGCACCTCAGCTTCGGCTTCCTGGAGATTTTGATTGGCTTCGGCGAGTTCCTTCGCGCTGGCCTCCAGCTTGAGTGTTTTTTCGCGATTCGCCTTGGCAAGCTGATACGTGGAAAAGCCCACCAGCGGAAACCAAAGCAGCTTGAGCATCAGCTCCGGATATGCGTTCCTGGGAATGTAGTATTGCTCGCTGATGAAGATGACCTGCGAGTAAACCACGCCGCAGGCCGCCAGCACGGACAGCACGGTCCCGCGAAGTCCGAAGTTGGTTGCGGCGGAAATTACGGGAAGCAGCGGGAGCAGATAAAAGGTGCTCTCGATGTTGCCGCTATCCCAAATGATTCCGAAAGACAGAGCCAGTTCGATGATAATGGCCAGAATCGCGCCAATCCGCGATTCCAGCACCTTGCTGACGAACATCACCACCAGCAGCGCGGGAACCACGGCTCCCGGAGGATGATCCGTTCCCAGTTGAACCATGACCCGGGCCACCACGATCAAGGTGGCGAACAGTAGCAACCAAACGAAATCTTGCGTGCGGATGTAGCGGCGCCAGGAAGGAGACACTGCAGGTTATTTTAGCGCGCGCGGAAAACGCGCCAGAAAAAACAAAACAGGCGGCCGAAGGCAGAAGCCCGGGCCGCCTGAAAGAAAGGGGGGACCAACAGAAGCGCACAGGCCGCTGGTTGCGGCGCCAAACGAAAAGGAACTCGGCGGACTTGGCCGCGGCCAACGCGTCCGTTGTGCGCGAGTTCCCGAAAAGAGTTAATTCGTGATGCGGGCCAGGATGTGTGTGGTGGCGCGGAGCATGTTGCCGCGATCGACAATGTTCAACACGCTGGCCAGAATATCCGGCGTATGTAGAACCATGGCGGGCGCATCCAGATTTTGCGCGGCGTTGCCGACGAACGCTTCCAGTTCCGCCACCGAGACCTTCATCCGCTCCACCTGCTGGCGCGTCTCATTGGTGGTACCCGGCTGCGAGACGTACTGATCCAGCAGCCCGGCCAGCTTCTGCGTGCTCCCGGCCATGTCCCAGGCCAAGCCTGCAGCGTACACGGAATCATGCGCGCCACTGCGCGTGTAGCGCTCGAGACGATCGGCCTTGGCCTGGATCTGGTAGGTCTGCTCTGCGATCTGGCTCAGGTATGGGTTGGAGGGGGCGGCGGCGTTGGGGGCTGCCCAGATGGAAGCGGCCGGAACCAGCGCCGCGACAAAGATGGAAGACAAAAGGCTGCGTCTCATTTCTCTCAAAATCTCCTTATTTCCGGTTTTTTTCGCCACGCGGAGACACTCCTCCTGTTCTCGTGGAAAGCCTTCTTGGAAAACTGTCTTGCGAAGAAGAACTCTCGCTCCGGGCCGCGTCCGTTGCGCGGGGAGTTGTTCCTACGGGGGTACTTCTTACAATTGATATAACGTTGCTCCGGAAGCCGTGGTTACAGGCTGCTCCGAACACGTTTGCGGAAAAAGAAAACAGGCGGCAGATGAGATCCTCAGAAGAGAGAATCCAACCTGTCGCCTGTTAAATCCGGCCGCCCGTTTAAGGCAGACCGAATTAATTCGCGGGGAAGTTTTGAGCCGCGGCGCGAAGAGTGTTGCTACGGTTCTCGATGTTGGTGGTGTCGGCGAAGATGACATCGGCATTGGCCGCGAACCGGCCGGGCTTGAGCTCGGACACGGTACCGTTGACCATGGCGTTCAAGCCAGCGGCCTGCACCTTCATTTTTTCGGCTTGCACGCGGGCATCGCCAGCGATACCGGTCCGAGAGGCGGCTTTATCGGCCAACGAGACCAGCTTTTTCGCGCTGACCTGCATGTTGTGGGCGTAGACGTAGGCGCTGCGGCCCTCGGCTCCGCTACGAATGTAGCCTTGCAGAGAGTCCGCTGCGGTTCCGACGCGGTAGGCCTGATCGGCGATCTGGCTGGCGAATTGGTCCGAGGACGTGGAAACGGGCGAACCTGCCCAAAGGGAAGCGGCCGGAATACTAACGGCGCTTAAGATGACACAAACGAGGGTACGCTGCATTTTTAATCTCCATGGATTGATTTAGTGGTCTCACGTGGGCCCACTGAACATACCCCTTCTCGTCGGCGGAGAGTTTTCAAAGTGGAAAATCTCTCCTCGGAAGAGAACTCAATGACTCCGGGCCGCGGCAGCGTGGCGCGAGGAGCTGTCCAAACGCGGGAACGTCTTCCGCTTGTATTATACGACACCGGAAGCCCCCGGGTTACCGGTAAAATTACTTACTGTCAGGCTTCAGATCTGGTAATATTTGGTCATGATGCTCTCGCCGGTAGCAGTTCCGCAGGCCGTCCGCGAATGATTCCAAGAGGCTTCCCGCCCCGCCGGCCGAAGGTCCGCGATAACGTAAACGAGGCGATTCGCGCGCGCGAAGTTCGCGCTGTGTTCCCGGATGGTTCCGTCGAGATCATGCCCACCCTGCAAGCTGTACGCAAGGCTCAGGAACTGGGTCTGGATCTGATCCTGATCGCACCCACTGCTGAGCCTCCTGTGGCCAAGGCCATGGATTACGGGCAATGGCAGTACGAAAACAAGAAGAAACAGCACGAAGCGAAAAAAAAGCAGCACGTCATTCAAGTCAAGGAAATCAAGTTTCGCCCCAATACGGATGACCACGACTACGACTTCAAGAAGAACCACGCGGTCCGCTTCCTGAATGAGGGAAATCGCGTCAAGGCGGTGGTGCAATTCCGCGGCCGTGAAATCGCCCACGTCGACTTAGGCAAAAAGTTGCTGCTGCGTTTCGCCGCGGACCTCTCGCAGGTCGGGTCAGTTGAAGGGCAGCCGCGCCTGGAAGGCAAGAACGCCCACGTGCTGATCAGTCCTTTAAAGGTGACAACGCCGCCTAAAAGCCACGACGCCCCCAAGGACAGGCCGCCTGAGAGAGCAATCCCAAAACCCCCCGAGCAGCCTCAGTAATCCCTCGGATCACCCTGCCATGTGGCACATCCCGGTTTATGATACAGTGTTCAGGACCGGTTGCCCTACTCCGTTTCAGCTTCGGCCCCGTCGCTAAGCGTCTTCTTTCCCGCTTACAACGACGCGCCGTCTTTACCCAGCCTGATCGAAAATACCTTCCGGGTGCTCGGCGAGCATGTCCTTGATTATGAAGTCATTGTGGTGAATGACGGAAGCCGGGACGCGACCGGCGAAGTTCTCGCCGGCTTGGCGGAGCGGTTCGGGCCGCGGTTGAGGGTGGTCACCCATGCCCAAAACCTCGGATACGGCCAGGCGCTGCGGTCCGGCTTCGCCGCGTCAACCAAGGATCTGGTGTTTTACACCGATGGCGACGGCCAATACGACGTCGGGGAACTCCCTTGCCTTTTGGCGCACCTGCGCGGCAATGTCGGCCTGGTGAATGGCTACAAGCTGGTGCGGAACGACCCCTGGCATCGGATCTGGATCGGCAGCGCCTACAATGCCTTCGCCCGGTGTTTATTCGGAATCCGCGTGCGCGATGTGGATTGCGACTTCCGCCTGATTCGCCGCCCGTTGCTGGAAGAGCTGCGGCTGAGCTCCACTTCCGGCACGATCTGTGTGGAGCTGGTTCGCGGGCTGGAAATGACCGACTGCGACGTAGTCGAGGTGGGTGTGCGTCATTACCCACGGTTGCACGGCCGGTCCCAATTCTTCCGGCTTAAGTCGTTGGCCGTGACGTTTTCGCAGTTGGTGCGGCTCTGGCTCCGCCTGGTCCTGATGCCGGGATTACGCCGCAACACCGCTTGGAAACTGTTGCTGCGCCACGCCAACAGCGAGTCCCGATAGAGCCCGCAAAGGCGCGGGGACGGTCCGCTGAGCGCGAGCTCCGCCGGACTGGAACCTGGTTTGGCCGTTTTGCGGGCTTAAAGGAAGGTCTATAGGGTCCCTTCATAAAAGCTGGGTCTTCAAATAAGCAGCCAGCCCGCCCAACTCCAAAATCTTGCGTACGGATTCGGGGAACTGCGGGAAGCCATAGGAATTTCCCTGATGGACGATGGCGCTGGCGGCGAGGTCGATCGACAGCTCGTCGCCTTCTGTGACGGCGGGATAAATCTCGGGGCATTCAAAGATCGGCAGGCCGTCGTTAATCGCGTTGCGATAAAAGGTGCGGGCGAAGGAACACGCAATCACGGCCTGGATTCCGAGCCCTTGAATGGCGGTCGCGGCCTGCTCCCGCGCGCTGCCGCAGCCGAAGTTACGGCCGGCCACCAGGATCTGGAAATTGCGCAGCTTCGCCGGGAACTCCGGGCCCAGGACTTCGAACGCGTGCTCGGCCAGCTTTTGCGGCTCGATGTAGATCAAATAGCGGCCGGGGATGATAATGTCGGAGTTGATGTTATCCCCGAATTTATAAGCGCGGCCTTGAATGAGGGATTGCATGTTCTATGGCACGTTTTAGAAGAATTCCCGCGGGTCGGCGATCGAGCCCTTGATGGCCGACGCCGCCAGGGTCGCGGGACTGGAAAGATAGATCTCGGCTTTGCTCGAGCCCATACGGCCCAGGAAATTTCGATTGGCGGTGGAAAGGCATACTTCGCCGTCGGCCATGACGCCTCCGTCGCCGGCGCAGGCTCCGCAGCCGGGATTGGTGAACAGCCCACCGGCTTCCAGAAGGGTCGCGGCGACCCCGGATTTCACCGCTTCCAGCATGATCTCTTTCGATCCTGGCGTGATGATGAAGCGGACTCCCGGGTGAATGCGGCGGCCCTTGAGGATGCGCGCGGCGACCACCAGATCCTCATACTTGGCATTCGCGCAGGAGCCGAGAAACGCCTGGTCGATGCGGGTGCCCTCCACCTGTCCGATGGGCTTGGTGTTCTGGACCTCATGCGGGCAGGCGACCATGGGCTCAAGAGTTGAAAGGTCGACCGGGATTTCGCGCTCATAAACGGCGTCGGGATCGGCCAGGACGGGGTGGTATCGCTCGGGATTCTTGAGACGGTCGCGGAGATACCCGGCGGTGTTCGAATCCGGCGGAATGAAGGCGCACTTTACGCCCATCTCCATCGCCAGGTTGGTCATGGTCATGCGTTCGGAGATGCTGAGGTTTGACGCCGTACCGTAGAACTCGACCGATTTGTAGCTGCAGCCGTCAGCGCCGAGCGTGCCGATCAGGTGCAGCATCAGGTCTTTGGAATAAACGCCGGGGGGGAGCTCGCCGCTCAGCGTGATTTTGAAGCTCTCCGGGACCTTCATCCACAATTTGCCCGTAATCCAGACCGAGGTGACTTCGGTGTAGCCGATCCCAGTGCCCAACGCGCCCAGGCTGCCGTAGATGGTGCAGTGCGAATCGGTGCCGACGATGAGGTCGCCCGGCGCGACGTGTCCGTTTTCCATCAGCACCAGGTGGGCGATGCCGGCGTCGACGTCGTAGAACTTCTGGATGCCGTATTTGCGGACAAAGGTGCGGCAGACCTGGTGATCGGCGGCGTTCTTTTCGGACTTGGCAGGCGCGATGTGATCGAGCACGACGGCCAGCCGGTCCGGATCGTACAGCTTGGTTGCGCCGACCTTATTCATCACGCTGACCGACCGCCAGGTGGCCGTGTGGCTCATCACCAGGTCGGGGTAAGCTTCGACAATTTCACCGGGGATGACGGCAGATTTGCCGGATTTGGCGGCGAGGATTTTTTCAGCGATGGTCTTTCCCATGAGGACCGGCTCCTGGAGAGAACCAGGCGGCCATGAGTATAGCATGCAGGTGCGCGGATGCTGGTACGCTAAGCGTGATGTCGCGGCTCGCGGTAATTTCGTGGGTGGTTCTGCTAGCGGCCTTTGCGGCCGGCGCGCAGGAGCACTTGAAGTTTATGGGCCGCGATGTGACGGTGGTGGATCAGGGCAGCGAAAAGGACGGGTTTACCTTCAAGGGCCCCGCATCAGTGTGTCTGGAAGGTGCTCCGCGGCAGTGTTACACGATGCCGGCAGAGTTTGTAAGAAATCCGCGCGTAGAAGTGGTCGACATCGAGCCAGGCTCCCCTGCACTTTTATTCTCGGCGGAAAGTTACGGGGCGAGCGGCTGGTTGGTCCATTTTGCGTTGCTCCGGCCGGGCGCGGCGAGGGGCCTGGAGGATCTGTTTGTTTTCGACGCATCGACTTCGAACCAAAATCAGCACGCGTTCTGGACGGAGTCTGGGATGTCGGACGCGAAGATGTTCGTTACGGCTGAAGTTGTCTGGGGCCCGGAGGAGGCGCATTACGGTCCACACCGTTACGTTATTTCATCGTACTTGGCTGTCCCGGCGTACTCGCCCGTAGGGGCTCTCTACTACCTCTGGGACAGATATATGACCGTGGCCAAGTACGACCTGGACACAGACGACATTCTCGCGGCGGAGAAGCAGGAGATCCTCGCCCGGCTCGCGCGGGTTAAGCAGGCAAGCTCCGGCGTGCGATAGAATCTCCGCAGTGAACAGCCGGGTCCGAGGGTTGGTGGTCGCGTTTACCGCGCTCGCGGTGGGGTTTTGCGCGGGGCGATTCTCGCTACCCGTGTTCTACCCCGTATTCGCGGACCCAAAAAAGTTCGGGTGGTCGCATGCGCAAGCGGCGGGCGGCGGGTCGATTGCCCTGCTGCTGATCGGGATTCTAGGGCCGCTGATTGGCTGGCTCGCGGATCGATTTTCCCCGAAGCTGGTGATTCTGGGCGGATGCGTAACGGTCGCCGCGGCGATGTGCCTGCTTTCGACCACGCAAACGGTCGGCCAGTGGTACGCATTCTGCACGCTCCTCGGCATCGGCACGGCGGGAGCATCGCTGGTGCCGGCGTCGATGCTGATCGCTCCTTGGTTTTCGAAGCAGCGCGGGCTCGCCGTGGGCGTGATCAATGCGGGAGTCGGGCTGGGAGGATATGTTTTTCCCAAGCTCGCCACCAAGCTGATCGCGAAGGATGGTTACTCGCAGGCGTTTCTGCTGCTCAGCACGGCGCTGGCGATTCCCTTGGTGATGACGCTGGTGCTTGCTCCCGGGCGCGGAGCCGCCGAAGGCGGCCCTTCCAGAAACAGGCACACGCTTGCCGGAGCGGGCGGGGTACTCTCGAATCCGGTGTTTTGGATTTTCGGTATCGCGTCCTTTTTTGCGGCGCACACGCTGATGGGAGTGCAGGAGAACCTGGTGCTGTATCTGCGCGGGCAGGGGGTGAACCCGGCCAACTCGGCGCAGGCTTTGAGCACGCTGCTGGGTGCGAGCGCGGTGGGGAAGCTGCTGGGAGGGTCCGCGGCGGACCGGTTTTCTTCGCGCGTGTCCATGATGCTGGCGGCCGTGTGCCTGATGGCCGGGATCGGGATTTTGTTGGCGGCCGATCCGAGAGCCAATGAAATCTATTTGGCCGCGGCGGTGTTCGGGTTAGGCTACGGCGGAATCTTCAACGCTCCGTCGCTGATCGCCTTTGAATATTTCGGAACGGAGCGCGTGGGCACCATCCTGGGCCTGCTGATGATGTTCTTCGGGCTGGGGACCAGTTCCGGCGGAGTGGTGGCGGGGAGGATTTACGACCAGACGCATCACTACTCGACCGCGTTCACCGTGGACCTGTTATCCTGCGTGCTGGCGTTCGTGTTGCTCGCGGCGCTTGGACGCAAGACGGGTTGGAAATCACGTGAATCTGATACTGGAAGGCAACTGCTGGAAGTTCGGCCATAACATTCCCACGGACATGATCACTCCCACGCATCTGGTGATGCGCGGTATGCAGGAGATGGTGAAGCACGTTCTCGAAAACGCCAATCCGGATTTCCCCAAGAACGTGAAGGAGGGCGATATTATCGTCGCCGGCCGGAATTTCGGATGCTCCTCCGGACGAGCCATCGCGCCCAAGGCGATTAAGGCGACGGGAGTGGGCGCGGTGCTGGCCGAATTTTTCTCGCGCACGTTTTATCGCAACGGGCCGGAGATCGGGCTGCCGATTCTGGAAGTGCGCGGGATACATGAGATGGTCGAGACCGGGCATCGCCTGCGCGTCGATATCGAACGTGGAGTGGTGGAGAATCTGACCACGGGCGCGACGATTCAGGGCACACCTCCCAGCGGCATCCTGCTCGACATGCTGCGCGCCGGAGGGCTGATTCCGCTGCTTAAGTCCGATGCTGGCCAAGCTTTGCTTCGATCATGACCCTGCTACTGAATAACGAAGAGGTCGAGCAGGCGCTGCTGCCGCAGGAAGCGATCGCGGCCACCGAGAGCATCTATCGCGAATTGGCCGAGGGTAAGGCGCTCAATCGGCCGAGGTCGCAGGTATACTTGCCGGCGGAATCGAAGGAGCATCCCGGGTTTCACTACCGGATGAAGACGCAGGAAGGCGGAAGCCTCGATTGCGGCGTATGGGCTCTGCGACTGACGTCCGACATGGCGGGATTTTCTTATACGGCGGGCGTGAAGCGACGGCGAATCTTGCCGGTTGCGACCGGGAACAAATATTGCGGCCTCGTGATTTTGTTCGACGTGGCAAAGATCGAGCCGGTGGCGATCATGCCCGATGGAGTGATTCAAAAAGTGCGGGTCGCCGCGATGAGCGCCGTCGGGGCTCGTTATCTCGCTCCGGAGAAGCCGCACACGCTGGGGTTATTCGGCAGCGGGTGGCAGGCCAGCGCGCATCTCGAATTCCTGGCTGCGCAGTATTCCTTCGACGAAATCAAAGTTCACAGCCCGAATCAGGAACATTGCCGCCACTTCTGTGAGGGGATGACGAAAAAGCTGGGCCGTGAGGTGCGCTGTGTGGCGACTCCCAAGGAAGCCGTCACGGGCAGCGATTTCATCCAGGCGGCGACCGCTGCGTGGGACCCGGTCTTCGACGGCCATTGGGTCGAACGCGGCATGTATGTCGCCTCCATCGGCGGCTCCGATGCGAGCAACAAGCGCCGCGAGATCGACGACGAATGCATCCGCCGCGCCGACGTTTATTTCGTGCATTCCAAGGAGGTCGCGAAGAACGATCAGTCGCCGGATGTGTGGGAGGTCGCGCAGAAGGGGATCGTTCGTTGGGAGGATATTGGCGAATTGCAAGATCTTGTGGCGGGTAAAGCTCAGGGGCGCACCAGCCCTGAGCAGATCACTTGCTTCAACAACAACACCGGCGCGGGCACGCAATTCGCGGCGGTGGGCGCGGCGGTGGTGAAGCGGGCTCGGGCATTAGGCTTGGGCCGCGAATTGCCGACCGAATGGTTCCTGGAGAGTGTCTCACCGTGAGTCCTGTGAATGAGCGCCGGAGACGCCAGTTGATGGATCTGATGGTGGAGCGAGGGTGGGACTCGATTCTGCTGTACGGCAACGGCTGGCGCAAAGACCACTTCCGTGGCTTGGTGAATGTCAACTATTGTGGCCCTTTCGGGGCCGCGCATCTGACCCGTTCCGGGGAATTGACCGTGATGCTGGCGGATCCCTGGGATCGGGACCTGGTTCCGAGTGCGCGGGAGTTCACGGGCGATTTACCCAAAGCCTCGGCCATCGCGGGTCTTGAATGGATGGAGAGCCAATTCGTCAACGGGTCGCCAGTGTCAGCGACGGCGGACGTGGAGGAACTGCGGCGCGTCAAGACGCCAGAGGAGATCGAGTGGCTACGCCAGGCCGCCGAGCTGGCGGATCGCGGCTATCAGTTCTTCGCGGAAACGGCCGCTGTGGGAATGCGGGAGTACGAATTGGTTGCGGAAGTGGAAGGGTTCTTGAAGTCGCAGGGCGCCGAAGACAACTTCATGCTGATCGCTTCCGGCGGGACCGAGGTGGTCGGCATGAAACCGCCGACCGAGCGCAAGCTGCAAAAGGGCGACTCCGTCATTACGGAGCTGACGCCGTGCGTAAACGGCTACTACGCGCAGATCTGCAGGACCGTAGTGCTGGGCGAGCCGTCGAAGGATCAGATCGAATCCTTCGCCATTTTTTACGAAGCGCAGCAGGCCGCGCAGGACTTGATCCGGCCGGGAGTGAAGGCGTCGGATGCGGCGAAGGCGCAGAACGATGTGTTTCGCAAATACGGCTACGGCGATTACACCGGCGCGAAATATACGCGTGTACGAGGCCACTGCCTGGGGCTCTATCCAGACGAGACGCCGCACATTTTGGAAGACGTCGATTATGTGTTTAAAGAAAATATGGTGGTGATCGCGCATCCGAACACGTATCTGCCGCTGGCCGGGTACATGGTGTTCGGGGATACGACGCTAATTACGGCCTCAGGCAATGAGCGGTTGAATCAAACCGAGCGTAAGCTCTTTGTGAAGGAAGCCGGATGAAGCGCGGTCTAATTGCGTGGGATAAAGCAATGCTTCCTCCCGAGGTCTTCGAAGAGCGGCTCGCACGCGTGCGCACCGCGCTAACCGAGCGGGATCTCCCTGCGCTGCTGGTTTACACCGACGTGTGGCGCTCCAACCAAGGCCGGTTCTTGACCAATTTCATGCCGTACTGGAACCGGTCGCTGATCGTGATTCCGCGCGAAGGTCCTCCGGTGCTGCTGTGCGCGCTTTCGCCGCGAGTCTATCCATGGATCAAGTCAGTGACCATCTTCGAAGACATTCGTCCTGCGTCGAAGTTGATGACGACGCTGGAGCAGTTGTGCGCGGAGCGGGGATGGTCGAAGCTTGGGGTGCTGGATTTGCCGCATCTGCCGGTGGAGATTCGCGACGGGCTGCGCGGGAAGATTGTCGACGTGCCATCCAAGGGAATTACGGATACCGACAACGCTGAACATTCGATGCGGCGAGCGGCCGTTGTGCTTGCCCGAAAGGCGCTGGACGGTCTTGAGGGGCGCGTTTTTGAGGTTGGAAGGCTTGAGCGTCTCCTCCGCCACTATGGCGCTGAAGATCTCGTGATTCGGGTGAAGCCGCGCGGCGGGGACGCTTACTCGGTCGAAGTTGCGATGGAGCGCTGTGGGCATTGGGTGAAGGTGACGCGACCGTATGGGCCGGCAGACGAATTCGTGAGACTGGAACGGCGCTTTGATGCCGCGCTGGCCGACGGCGGCGGATACCGCGAGAATCTCGCGGGGCCGCAGCCGTATGAAACAGGAACAGGCTCAATCTATGCGTTGCGCGTCGAACACGATGGCTTGTACTACGGCGATACATGTTCGGGGACGGGTCTTTTATGAAGGTGCCCCTATGAACATGATCGAGAAAATTCTCGCTCGGGCGAGCGGGAAAAAGCAGGTCGAGCCGGGCGAGATCGTCGTAGCCAACGTAGACCGGATGGTCCTGCACGATCTGAGCTCGAACCTGGTCTCGAAAGTCTTCGAGCAGGAGATGGGCGGAGGCAGCATCTTCGATCCTTCTCGGATCGCGTTCGTCTTCGATCACACCTTCTCGCCGCCGTCGCAGCGCGATGCCGAGGTGCTCACGGAGGCCCGCAAATTCGCCGCAAAATACGGGATCACGAACGTCTTCGATTCGGGCTGGGGCAGCATCCATCACGTGATCATCGAGAACGCTTTGTGGGCGCCGGGGCAGATTGTGATCGGCTGCGATTCGCACACCACGATTTACGGCGCGCTGGGGGTTTTTTCCACCGGGGTCGGGAACAATTCGATGGCTGCGCTTGGGTACGCGCACGGCAAATGCTGGTTCAAGGTGCCGGACACCTTCCAGGTGTTTCTCCATGGGGAGCTTCAACACGGCGTGACGCCTCGCGATGTTGCGCAGTACCTGGAAGGTTTTCTGGGCGAGGACGGCGCGGTGTATCAGACGGTCGAGTATGCGGGACCGTTCATTGAGCAGCTCTCGATCGAAGACCGGCTGTTGTTTCCGCTGATGGCGATCGACCTGGGAGCCAAGGCCGGGTTCATCAATCCTGATGAGCGCACCCTGGAGTTTGCCAAAAGGCATGCGGCGGGCCGCTTCGAGATGTTCTTGAACGACCCCGGCGGCAAATATACGAAAGTCGTGGATATCGACGTCAGCAAACTCGAGCCGCAGGTCGCGTGTCCACCGACAGTGGGCAATGTGAGGCCCATTGACGAGGTTGCCGGTATCGAAATTCAATTGGCCGAGATCGGCGGCAGCACCGGAGGCCGGTTGTGCGACATTCGCGCGGCGGCGGCCCGGCTGCGCGGCAAGAAGGTCCATCCCAACGTGCGGATGCAGATTGTCCCGGCCACGCGCGGGATTCTGCTCGCCGCGTTGCGGGAAGGCTTGATCGAAACGCTGCTCGAGGCCGGAGCGATTTTGTTCCCGCCCAGCGCGGGATCGAATCAAGCCGTGAACATGGGTGCGATGAGTGAATCGGAAGCCATGATCTCGAATCAGGCTCGCAACTTTCCGGGCCGCAACGGGCATCCGAAGGCGCGAGTCTATCTGGGTTCGGCCGATACGGTGGCGGCGTCGGCGCTGGCCGGCCGGATTACGGACCCACGTTAGAAAGACCGCTTGCTACGCGCGCGGCTCAGTGTCCGCGTTTGCGCTTTACTGCGCGGCCTTCAAATCCGCGTAAAGCTGGCCGATAAAGCGATCCGCGGTGGTGCCGACTTCGGGAACCTTGGAGTCGTAGTCGGAGGTGAGCTTGGCGGCGACCACCTGCTCCTGGGTCTTGCCCTGCTTGATCTGCTCCGCCACGCGATCGCGCAAAACCAGAATCATGTCGCGGTGGGCAGCCACGGCATTGCGATCGACCACCGCCCCATGACCGGGCACAATCTTGGTCTTCGGCCCCGCCAGCGCGACCACTTCACTCAACCCGGCGAGCATGCCCTTGAGCGAGCCGCCGTTGGCGCGGTCGATGTTCGGGTATTGGATGGAGCGGTAGAAATCGCCCGTCATGATCACGTCGGCGTTGACGAAATGCACCATGGTGTCGCCGTCGGTGTGGGCTCGCGGGACGGGAATCGCGTCGATTTCTTCGCCGTCCATGTGGAAGGCGATGGGCGCGTCATAGGTGACCACCGGGAGCGCCGCGGCGGGAGCGGGCGTTCCGGGAGCGCCATTGGCTCCGGGATTGGGATGCGCCAGGCGATCGCGCAGCTCGGGCCGCGCGAAGATGGTCACGCCCAGCTTGGCGAAGTTTTCGTTGCCTCCGGTGTGATCGGGATGGACGTGGGTGTTGATCATGAAACGCACCGGCGCGGTAGAAATTTTGCGGATAGCAGCCATGATTTTATCGGTGAGCGGGGCGAACTCTCCGTCGACCATGAAGATTCCGTCGGGGCCTGCCAGCACGCCGATGGTTCCGCCGGAGCCCTCCAGCGTATAGAAGTCGGCAGTCAACTTCGTGGTCTTGATCTGCACCTTGCTGTAGTCCGTTTGGGCCTGGCCGTGCACGGTCACCGCGACAAGGGCAAAGGACCCAATGCCTGCCAGCGCGCACGCGAGGGCGGATTTGTTCATGCTCACCTCCGGTGAGATTATACCTTCTCAAGAACGGTAAAGATGGATTGTCCGAAGGGCGGCTCAATCCATCGCTCGATTTGCGATTGGAGAGGAACGGCGAAGCGGTCGAAGATTTTGATCATCGCGGCGGAATGTGTTTGGCGGTGCAGGATTCGGGCGCCAATCCACCATCCCACGAAGCCGATTGGATTGGAGTAGCGCGATTCCGTGACGCGGAAGCCGGTTTCCTCCGCCATTTTGCGCCACCCGGCTTTGGAGTAGCGGCGGAAGTGGCCCAGGTTGCTGTCGATGGGTCCGTACAGCGCTTCGAAGGCCGGCAGTAAGAAGATGGCGCGCCCGCCCGGGACCAGCACGTGATGCATGTGCTTGAGGGCCAGGCGATCGTCACGCACATGCTCCAGCACATTGAGACACACGACGGTGTCCGGGCGCAGCGATTTCAAGTCGAGGAAGGCCGGGTTCTGGACATCCAGCCAGCGGAACTGCATGTTGGGATGGGAGGCGAAATGGGCGCGGTTGCGCTCCACGCACTCCTCCACCACATCGATGCTGACCACCAGTTCGCAACCGGTCAAGTAGCGGGTGAAGTTGCCGATGCCGCAGCCGGTTTCGATGACTCGCCGGCCCAGATGCGCTTGGGCGGTCGAGGCTTGCCACGCGAAATAGCGCGTGGCCCGGCTCATAAGCTGCTGATCCAGAAGGGTGTATTGGTCTGTAGTAGAGGCCTCGTGCTGCATGGTCCGCGCCAAGGCGGGCAATTTAGCACTATAGCATGCTCCAGCTAGAGCGGCCGGAAGCTCACCTCGATCTGCGCGGTGACCGGGACAGCCACTCCGCTCTTCATCCCGGGGCGGAAGGTCCACTTGGAGACGGCTTCGATGGCTTTCTCATCCAGGCCGAAGCCTAGAGGCTTCAGCACACGAATGTCGCGAGTGTGTCCGGTTTCATCCACCACCACGGACAGCAGCACCGTTCCACCCCACTTGGCTGTTTTGGCTTCTTCGGAGTATTCAGGCTGCGGGCGGCTGATGGGGACAGGATTGGAGATGTCGCCGCCGGGACGGTAGACCGTGGCAGGCGCAGCAGCCGTGGCAGCCGTCGCCGGCACGCTCTGCGGCCCGATCACCAAAGAATAGCCGCCCGGGACTCGGTTGACCGCTCTCATACCGAGGTGCCTGTCATAGGAATGCAGTACGGCGAAGCTGTCGGCCATAAGCTGCGGCGTGATTGCGTCTCCCGCATGCAGGGGCAGGCGCTGCCGCAACTCCTGCTCGGCTTCGGCGCTGAGGCCGCGGAATTCGATGCCGTTGAGCGTCGTCAAAGGCTGCGGAACCGGAGGAGGAGCCGGTGACGGAGAAGCGGCGTTGGTGGCGGCGCTGAACTGAATTCCGATCTCAGCCACGGTGGGGCCGGGCTGATAGTGCCACTGCAGGACGCTGGAGAGCGCGGCGTTGCGCAGCTCCTGCGGACCACTGATCACGCGCGCGTCGGTGACTTCACCCTGGGCGTTGAGCGTTGCCTCCAGCAGCACTTTCCCGGTGGCGGTGGTGCCCGCTGGGGCCAGGACGGCCGCGCGATGGAGCAGGACGCCGCCGGGCTCGACGGTAACGCCGGGGCTGTCCGCCACGGCGGCGGTGACCATTTTACCCTTGATCATTTGGGCTCGAACCTGGGTCGGAGTAACAAAGGGGAACATCCACGCGGCGGCAAAGGCCGCTACGGGCAATAGCGAGCAAACGGCCGTGATTCCGGCAAACATTCTGGGACGGGACATAGGAACCTCCTTCACAACTGCTTCGACTCGCGCCAGCAGATGGCGCTTTCTCAAGAACAAAGGCGCGGGGGTAAGATCCGGCCGGAGCTGATACGCCGCGACGGCCACCAGCGCGTCCAGATAGGAGTCGCGATTGTGGAGCAACCCGACGGCTTGCTGGTCGACAACCTGTTCTCGCGCCAGTTGAATCCGATTCATCACGAACCAGATGGCGGGGTGAAACCAGAGCAGGCTGCGCACCACGGTCTCGCCCACCACCCAGAGCCAATCGCCGCGGTGGACGTGGATCAGTTCGTGACACTGGATGGCCTCGCGGAGATCGGCGGGCAGGTCCAGCGTCTTGGACGGAAGCAAAATCACTGGCCTGCGCCAGCCGTAGGTCACCGGACCGGGAACCGCGTCGCTGGCGTACCAGGCGACCGAGCCCGCCGACGAAGGCAGCGGCTCGGCAATCGGGTGGGCGTACCGGCGGTAGCGCTGCAGCCGCAGGAATCCGGCGGCCATCCACAAAAGGCGCAGTGCCGCGCCGGCTGCGATTAGCCACAGCCAGTATTCGGGGCGCCAGTGCAGGCTGGCCGGCTGCGAAGCCGCTGGATTGTAGGCGATCTCGAACGTTGCCTGCGGCACTGGCGCGATCATGGGCAGCGGCGCGGCTTTCCACGGCTCGATGGCGGGCAGCAGCAGCAACACCGCGAGCAATCCCTGCCACAGCGCCAGGCGGCCCTTGGGATGCGCAATCGCCATCGCCGCCAGCGCCGCGGCGGCAGTCAAGACCGCAACCTGCGCGCTCCACATCAGCAGGGTCAGAGGGATGGTCTGGATGTTCACGGCGAATGTCCTCTAGTCTTGCAGGCTGAAGTTAACGGTGACGGTTGTGGCTACTGCGACCGGCTCGTCGTTGAGGAGGGTGGGCTGATAGACCCAATTCTTGACGGCGTCTATGGCGGCAGGGGTCAACAGCGGATTCTGGCTCGAGAGCACTTGCAGACTCTGGACCGTTCCGTCCTTCGCAATCAGAGCCTGCAGCGTGACGGAGCCTTGGATGCGCGCCTGCTTTGCGATGGGCGGGTATGCCGGCTTGGGGCCTTGGATTAATTTCGCAGCTTGAACTGCGGACGAAATGCGTTGTACGCCCGGGGGGACGTTCTGAAGCTCGGCCGTCGGCGGCGGGGGTGGTGGCGGCGGAGCGAAGGCTGCTTGCGGCTGAGCCAAAGTGCGGATATTCAGCGTGACTTCGCTGCCGCCTCCGGGCGCGGCGCTCAGGAGGTAGGTTCGGCTGAGATGGGTGTCGAAGGCCTGGAGGGTGCTCCTCAAGTTATCCACGTCGGATTGGGTGACGGTGTCGCCTACGTGGAGGGGAAGCTGGGCGCGGAGTTGCTGCTCGCCTTCGGGAGTCAGGCCCACGACATTGATCGATTTGACGGTCGCCGGGAAGGTCGCTGGCACTGCTGAAGCCGGCGCCGCTGGCCCCCGCCCTCCAGGGGCACCCAGTCGAGGCACGGGGACGAAAGCAGATGGTGAGGGTTGCGCGAGCAGCGCGGTGGCGGTGGAAGTGGCGGGCGCGGCGAACTGGATGGAGATTTGCGCAAATGACGGGCCGGGCTGATAGTGCCACTCCAGCACGCTAGAAAGAGCATCTTTGCGCAACTCTGCCGGACCACTGATGACGCGCGCGTCGCTAACCTCGCCATTGGAGGCCAGGGTGGCTTCGAGGATCACCGTTCCGGAGACGGCCGGGCCGTTGGGGATGCGCACGGGAGCGCGGTGCAGCAGGACGGCGCCGGGGTTGACCGTGACGCCGGGGCCGTCAATAACCGTCTGGGCCTGGGCTACGAAGGGGAACAGCCACACGGCTGCGCCGGCGGCCATCGGCAAAATAGAGCACGCGGCGGCGGTTGCGATTGCGATTCTGGAACGGGACATGGGAACCTCCTCGATGACTGCCCGGACTCGGGCGACTAATTGGGGCTTGCGCAAAAATGATGGCGCGGGAGCGAGATCCGGCCGCAGTTGATAATGGGCGACGGCGACCAGGGCGTCGAGATAACGGTCGCGATTCTGGAGCAGGGCGATGGCTTCGCTGTCGACCACCTGCTCGCGGGCGAGCTGAATGCGATTCAGCACGAACCAGACTGCCGGGTGGAACCAGAGGACCGCGCGAATCAGCATCTCCCCAAGCACGAACAGCCAGTCGCGGCGGCGGACATGGATGAGCTCGTGGCACTGGATCGCCTCACAGAGCTCGACGGGCAGGTTCAGGATTCGTGAGGGAAGAAGAATGACGGGGCGGCGCCAGCCGTAAGTGACGGGGCCGGGGATGGAGTCGCTCACACACCAGACGGCCGCGCCCGAGGCGAATCGTAGAGGTGGCTCCGCCAGCGCGACGGCCTGCAAGCGATAGCCGCGGAGACGGAGCAGTCCGGCGGCGGCCCAGATCAGCCGCAAGGCCGCGCCCGCGGCGATGAGATAGAGCCAATATTCGGTGCGCCAGTGCGGGGCGATTGCCTGGGTGCTTGCCGCCACGGGTTCGATGGAGGCGTCCGCTGTTGCCGCGGGCGCCAGGAGCTGCAAGGGAGGAGTGCGCCAAGGCTCGATCAAAGGGAGCAGCAGAAGGATCAGCAGCACGGTTTGCCACATCGTCAGGCGGCCTTTGGGATGGGCCATGGCGAAAGAGACGAGCGCCGCGGCGGCGGCCAGGAGAAACGCCTGCTCGGACCACGTGAGCAGGTTTTGGGTGAGGAGGGCGGAGACGGCCGGTGAGGTGTTGAAGAAAGCGTGCATACTACTTCTCTCCCTTGCCGGCCTCTCCTTTGTGCGGCTCCCCTTTGTGCGGGCGGCCGGCGCGGATGGCTTTGCGAATTTCTTCGAGATCGCCCTCGGTCAGGTGCTGATCCTCCACCAGGTGCAGCAGCAGCGGTTCGGCTGAGCCGTTGAATACGCGATTGATGAACTCGCGCACCATTCCGCCCACCACCTGCTTCTGCGGTTGCGTGGGGGTGTAGACGTAGGCGCGGTCCTCCTGGCGTTTCTTGAGAAAGCCTTTCTGCTCCAGAATCTTCATCATGGTCATGACCGTGGTGTAGGCGATGTGCCGCTTCTTGAGCAGCAATTCGTAGACTTGACGGACGGTAGCGGATTCCAGCTTCCAGACGACCTTCATGATTTCCAGTTCCTGGGCGGTGAGGCCTTTGGCAGAGCGCATACTAAATATTTAGTACTAACGCGGGTGCTTGTCAAGGGGTGGGGGAAAATATTTTTTAATCGGCTTCTCAATCAACCCAGAGCAACACGCCAGCCTGGGTCGGCGAGGTCCCGACGGTGACGGTTACCGGCAAGTCTCCGGTGGGCGCATAGCCGGAGGGGACTTGGGCGTTGATCTGGAACAGGCCGGGGTAACCGGAGGCCGGTCCGGCGTAAAGCACGACTGCGGGGTAGTTTCCGATGGTGACGCTGACCGGGTCGCCGGCAATTCCGAGACCGGTTCCATACAGGGCGACGATGGACCCTCGCGCGGCGGGATTGGCCTGGGCGTTGACGGAGCCGTCCTGATTGTTCGCCGCAGCCTGCCCAGTCGGAGTGGAGAACAGTCCGGGAGCTTCATTCGCAACCGCGACCGGAACCGACGCCAGGACGGTGTTCTGGTAGATGATTTCGACGGGCACGCTGCTTGCTCCGGCAATGGTGTCCGGCGCCAGCACCTCAATTCCGGTCGCGTCGGCGGAAATGATGCGCGCGGGGTTGGGTCCGAAGGCGATGGTGGTGTCGGGGATTTGGGTGGGGCTGATGCCGCTGCCTCCGATCAGCAAGAGCATGCCTGGGGCGATCGGCCCGGGCGCGAGGCTGGCCGCGTTGACGATGGTGACATTTCCCGCCACCGGCGTCGTGGACGATGTGCTTCCTGCAGGCGCTCCCGCGGAGCTCTGCACTTGCGTGGCGGTAGCGGCGGGAGGCGTCAAGGAGCGAATGCGATTGTTCTCCAGATCCGCAATGAGCACCACCCCGCTCCCGCCCGCTGCAGAAGCGGCCGAAGAATTATTGGGCGCAAAGCTCACATCCCAGGGGAAGCCGAGCTGCGCGGTGGCGGCTGGCCCTCCGTCGCCCGAGAGCCCGGCGATTCCTGAACCCGCGATGACGGTCGTGCCTCCCGCAGCGCCCACCTCGATAATTTGCTGCAAGCCGGTATCGGCAACCCAAACGTTGCCCGAGGAATCGAGCGCAACGCCGCGCGGGACGTTCCATCCGGAGCCAATGCTCGAGACCGTTCCGCTCGGCGACAGACTAGCCACGCGCGCCGCACCGGCGTCGGTGAAGTAGAGGTTGCCCTGGCCGTCGAACGCGAGGCCGCGTGGCGAGGTGAGCCCGCTCAGCAGCGTCGCCGGAACGCCGTTGCTCCCCGCCGTGAGGATTTTTCCCGCCCCGGCATCGGCGATATACAGCGTACCCGAGGAATTCGCGATGGCGTAAACCGGCGCAACCAGCCCCAGATTGGTGGCCGCGGTGATGACGCCGCCGGGCGAGACCTTGCGGACCCGGGCATTGCCGGTATCGGCGATGTACAGGTTGCCGGAGGCATCCACAGTCACCGAGGAGGGTTGGTTCAACTCCGCCGCTGTGGCCTCGCCGCCATCGCCCGAGTTGCCGGCGACCCCCGTTCCCGCAATCGTAGTGATGGTGCCGTCGGGCGCCACGCGGCGGATGCGATTGTTGTCGCGGTCGGCGATATAGATGTTACCGGCCGCATCGGTGCTGACGCCTGCAGGATGGTTCAGGCGCGCCAGGATCGCCGGTCCGTCATCGCCATGCGCCAGATTTCCGCCGCCGGCGACGGCCGCAGGAACCTGTGCCGAGGCCGTAATCACCTCCACCCCCGTGGATGCGTACAGGCCGACGCCGCTCGAATAGCACAGGTCGAGCGCGGCGACGGGGACGGTGCCGGCGATGGTAGACGCCGAGCCCGAAACCGGAACCACCGCGATATCGCCCGCCGAGGTGTCGGCGATGTACAGGTTGCCGCTCGAATCGAAGGCTAGGCCCGTCGGAGTAGCCGCGCGCGCGTAGGACGTGATCAGGCCTTGCTTGACCCGTCGCACCAAGTGGTTGGCGCTATCGGCGATATACAGCGCCCCTTGCGAATCGAAAGCCAGGCCCGCGGGATGATTGAGCTGAGCCGCGATGGCCGCTCCATTGTCGCCCGCTGCGCCCGCAATTCCGGTTCCCGCGAACGTCACCAGCGAGCCTTGCGGCGACACCTGGTACACCTGCGCCGCGCCGAAATCCGAGATGTAGAGATTGCCGCTCGCATCGAAAGCCAAATTTCGCGGCGCTGTGAGCGCAAGCATCGTCGCCGTGGTGCCGTTGTTGGCTGCCCCAGCCGGTAGCAACCCGCCTCCGGCAACCGTGACGATGGTTCCATCCGGGGCCACGCGCCGGACTCGCGCGTTGCCCAGATCCGCAATGTACAGATTGCCCTGCGTGTCCAGCGCCAGACCGTAGGGTGTGTTCAGTTGTGCCTGCGCCGCCGGCCCGCCGTCGCCCGAAAACCCGAACACTGCCGTGCCGGCGACGGTTTGAATCACCCCGTTCGCCGCGACCTTGCGCACGCGATGATCTCCCGCATCGGCGATGTAAAGATTCCCGGCGCGGTCGCTCACCATGCCCTGCGCCTGAATCAGAATTGCGCTGGTGGCAGGACCTCCATCGCCCACCCAATCGCTTCCCGCGACGTTGTTGATGGTGTAGGTCCCGGCGGCCTGACCCATGACTGTCGCCGTGCCAGCAACGGACGCGGCCAGATACATAACGGCAAAAAACGCGCGCATTTTAGTGCCAAATCACCTTACTCGTACTCAGTGGTATCTGACCAGGAAAGCTCTCATGGCATGGCGATGAGGGTTTCGTGAGACCAAATCTTTATTCCCCAATCCTTCTCCTTGTTGCTGGAATTGCCGCAGGAACTTGCTTCGGTCAGCCGGTGCTGCGGTTGAAGACTCGCCAGATTCACGGTGATGCTTCCGCTGTAGTTCATCAAATAGACACGCCGGTTCCCTTCCGCTCCGGCCATCTGCTACTGCAGTTCGCCCAGCCGGTCCCGGCGGAGACGTTGCGCGCGCTCGCCTCTCGCGGCGTGCATGTGCTGAACGGAATTCCTGAGAACGGATTGCTGGTGACGCTGGACCATTCCGTCTCGCTCGAAGCCCTGGGCGCGATCTATGCTGCGCCGCTCGCCCCCTCCGACAAAATCAGCCCGATCATCACCGCCAATCCCTCCAAATGGGAGGGCCACTTTCTGGTCGAGTTCCATTCCGATGTCGCTCCCGGCGACGCACGCGCTCTGCTGTTACGGCTCGGCTTGACGGTGAACGACAATCCGGACCTGTTACCGGAACATCTGATGATCACGGTGGACGCTCCCGCCGCGGTGACTTCCACGCTGGCGGCGGTGGCCGCGCAGGATGAGGTGAACTATGTCTTCCCGGCCTCGCGCCAGCTTGCCCACGCGATTCCCAGCCGGCCTTACGCGGCGCCGCTGACCACCACAGGCGCAGTGACGCAGAACATTCCCACTTACGGGAACGGCTGGGCGGGACCCGGCCATGGCTCAGCCACCGTCGGCTATGTCTTCGGCCAAATGACCGCGCAGCTTCCCCAAAGCCAGTCCGAAGCGGCGATCCAGAAGGCCATGGCGCAGTGGTCGAAGGTGGCGCAGGTGACCTGGCAGCAGGGCTCGAATCCCACAGCCAACGGGACTGTAAACATTTTCTTCGCTACCTACGCCCACGGCGACGCCTATCCTTTCACCGGCCCGGGCGGCGTGCTGGCCCACACGTTCTATCCCGCGCCTCCCAATCCGGAGCCGATCGCCGGCGACATGCACTTCAACGATTCGGAGACCTGGCACATCGGCAGCAACACGGATCTGTTTAGCGTGGCGCTGCATGAGCTGGGGCATTCGCTCGGCCTCGGACATTCCGACGACCCCGACGACGTCATGTATCCGTACTACAAAATGGTGAGCACGCTGAATTCGGGCGACGTGGCCGCGGTCCAGACTCTGTACGCTGCGGGGCCTGCGACACCTCCGACGCCGACTCCCACTCCAACGCCCGCTCCGACACCAACTCCAACCCCGACACCCACGCCGACTCCGGCCCCCACGCCGACTCCGGCCCCCACCCCTGCGCCTACGCCGACGCCTGCTCCGGCGCCGACCCCGGCTCCGACACCCGCACCTGCGCCAACCCCGACGCCGACGACTCCAACCAGCGGCGCCAAGGACACCACGCCGCCCACGTTGACCATCGCTTCACCGGGTTCCTCGACGGTTTCGACCAGCGCTGCTGCGTTGACGTTCTCCGGGACCGCTTCCGATAGCTCCGGAATCGCCAGCGTAACTTGGAAAACCAACACAGGCTCCTCCGGAACAGCCACCGGCGCCACCGGTTGGACCGCGTCGATCCCGCTGCTGACGGGCTCGAACACAGTCACCATCACGGCAACGGATGCCGTGGGCAACACGGCGTGGAGAAGCGTGATGGTCAGCCGTCAATAGCCGCATCAAGCCCGCGAAGGCGCTGGGACGGTCCGACGGGCGTGGACCCGGCCGGGCCGGAACCTGGGTTGGCCGTTTTGCGGGCTTCAAAACTCGCCGGTCTCTATACTGAAGAGACCGTGCTCTCCTATAAGCAGCACACGCTCGAAGACAACTGGGACGCCATCGTGATTGGCTCCGGTCTGGGAGGCTTGTCGGTGGCGGCGCTGCTGGCGAAATACGCGGGCAAAAAGGTGCTGGTGCTGGAGCGGCACTACACTGCGGGCGGCTACACCCACAGCTTCAAGAGGCCCGGCTATTCGTGGGACGTAGGCGTCCACTACGTCGGCCAGATGCAGGATCCGGAATCGCCGATGCGCGCCGTTTTCGATCACCTCACCGAGGGACAGCTCGACTGGCAGCCCATGCCCGATGTCTATGACCGCGTCAGAATCGCCTCTCGCAGCTTCGATTTTCCCAAGGGCAAAGAGAATTTGCGAGCCGCGCTGAAGCACGCATTCCCGGGCGAAGCCGCAGCGATCGATGCGTATTTCCGCGCGCTGGACGCCGTCGGAAAGTCCAGCCGGCTCTACTTCGCGGAAAAGGCTGTTCCCCGGCCGGTCGCGAAAATCGCCGGCGGATTCATGTGCGCCGGATTCGTGAAGTGGGCCTCGCGCACCACTCTGGACGTGCTGCGCGCGCTCACTCGCAACCAGGAGCTGATCGGCGTGCTCACGGCGCAGTGGGGCGATTACGGTTTGCCCCCTGCGCAAAGCAGTTTCGCGATCCACGCCATCATCGCCAGCCATTATTTCGACGGCGCCAGTTATCCGGTGGGCGGTGCGGCGCGGATCCTCGAAACCATCGAGCCTTTAATTGAGCGAACCGGCGGCAAGATCGTGATCAGCGCGGAAGTGTCGGAGGTTTTAATCGAGAAAGTTTCGGCGGTGGGCGTGAAAATGGCCGATGGACGCGAGTTCCGCTCGCGTTTAGTGATCAGCGACGCCGGCGCGCGCAACACTTTCGAACGTCTGGTAACCTCGCCGCAGCCGATCCAAGCCGAACTGCGCAAGCTTCCTCCCTCCATGGCGCACCTGAGCCTTTATGTCGGCTTGAAACAGAGCGCAGCGGATGCCGGATTGAACGGAACCAATCTGTGGATCGCGCCCACTTGCGATCACGACGCGAATTTCGCCCGTTTCGTGCAGGACTCCTCGCAGCCCTTCCCGATGCTGTTCCTCTCCTTCCCCTCGGCCAAGGACCCCGAGTTTGAGAAGAAGCACCCGGGCCGAGCCACCATCGAGGTCGTTGCGCTAGCGCCTTATGATTGGTTCGCGCCATATGAAAATACGGCGTGGAAGAAGCGCGGCGAGGAATACAACGCTTTCAAGGGCGCTCTGCGGCAGCGCCTGATTATGGAGCTGGAGCGGGCGGTTCCCGCCGCCTCCGGCAAGATCGATTGGGCGGAACTGTCGACACCGCTGACCACGCGCCACTTCATGAATTACCCGCGCGGGGAGGCGTATGGGCTGGCCGCGACGCCGGAGCGCTTCTGCACGCGTGCGCTGGCGCCCGAGACCTCGGTACGGAATCTTTATTTGACTGGTCAGGACGTGGCGTCGCTAGGCGTGGCCGGTGCGATGCTGGGCGGAGTCATCAGCGCGTCCGCGATTCTCAAGCGCAACCTGGTGTCCACCGTTACCAAACCGCGCCGGTAAACAGTCCAAAAAAACCGCTCAGTCGCTGCAATGCGTTACCGAGCCGCGACTGGAAGGAGCGGTTTTTTGTCAGCCCTTCGCCAGAAGCGTCCCGAAGCCGTTGACCTTGCCGCTCATGCCCAGCAAGCGGACTCCGGCGCGGAGGGCGTGAGGAGTGCTCGAAACGGCAGGAACGTGGGTTTGCTTTTCGAGAGGCGCAAGCATTTCGAGCGTGCGCAGGCCTCCGCAGGAGACCAGCATTCCGTTCGATCCCGGAGCTTCCTTGTGCACATCCACGCTGAACTTCAACAGATCGTCCTCGGTGACGCGCCCGGGAGTGTCCATATCGGTGATGCCGAGGCCTTTCATCTTCACCACCTCGAGGCCGTTCTCTTTGAGGAAGGCGGTAAGGCGATCGTTGACCACGTCGTTATAGGCGGTGGAGACGGCCAGCCGCTTGGCTCCCACGGTCTTCAAGCCTTCGATCACGGCCGTGCTCATGGTGGTGGCGGGAAGGCCGGTGGCGCTCTTGATGGAATCGGTAAGCTGCTGGTTGAAGGCCGCGCCTTTGTAAAAGGTGAGCGAAGTCCCCATCAGGATGATGGCCTGAGATCCCGCCTTGGCCAGGCGTTCCGCCGCGGGCTTAATGAGCGGGATCACCTTGTCATAGCCCTCCGGCGTGAGCGACTCGAGACCCAGGCCCTCGATCAGGAACTTGACGCCGTGCGGATACATGATCGTAGCCTCGGGCGGAAGGGGCCGGTTCAAGGGAGGGAAAATCATCCCGAGCACGGGCTCGTCCTTGGCTGACTTGGACTGGGACTGGACCGCTGCTGCCGCGGCCAGGCCCGTGGCCGTGGCTTTCAGGAAATTTCGCCGAGTGTCGCCGTTCAAGCTATAAGGATACGCCAAGAGGACGGCTGCCGCGACACCCAAATTTGGCGACACACCCAACTTGGCGACATCGAGACCGATTAATGTTTGCCGGGTGCGCGTTCCTTTTCCCTGGCGGGACCATTTTTCAGCGCCAGGCGGAAACTGTTATCGGCGGTCTTAAGGCATTCATGGATCGCATCGATATCGCTAAGCTTAGCGTCATCCACTTGCTTCAGGGACGCCCGTATGGACTCAATCCTCAACACGCTATCGGTAATGGCTTCACGTTCCAGTTTTGTCAGTGCCATAGATGTTTCGAGCAGCCGTGCTCTTCCAGATGGCGAATATATGTGTACTTGGCAAGTTGCTTCTTCTCGTTCGCCATATGGATCAAGATGTCGAATCGTTCCGCTTCGCCCTCACCGGTGGAGATCGTCTCGAACTGCTGTTGATGCAGCTCCAGGAGTTCACGCACTGCCACGCCGAACTCCTCCAACAGACGGGCGTGTTCTTCACACCCAGTACTGGAAGGCGTCTTCTTAGAGGGCGTATCACTGATTGACATCGTCGTTTGGCTCCTCACCTCCACCTTGCCGTTTGCAATCGCGGGACCAGAATTGCTCCCCGCTGACAGCATTGTGAAGTTCTCCCAATTGAAATCTGAGACTTGGTGATTCTCTCCCACGTCGGCGCAGGCAAATTCCATCCAGAAAGCCTCGATTGCCTTTACCAATTTTACCGAGCGTTCGAGATCGACCGGTTTTTCCACGTAACACGCGGCGTGCGCCAAATAGCTCTGTCGCACTTGGTGGGGCGCGCTGCAGTCCGAGAACATGATCACGGGGATCTCAAGAAGCTGAGGGTCAGTCTTGATGGCTGACAAGGTCTCCAGACCACCCAGGCGCGGCATTTCGACATCGAGGAGAATGAGGTTCGGACGCGGAGCGCCGGGATGGGTTCCGCGGCGATGCAGGAAGTCAAGCGCCTCCAGGCCGTCGCCCACGAAGTGCAGCTCATGTGCGTGGTGCACATTCTTCATCAGTTCTTTAAGTAAGAATGAGGTAGCCCGGTCGTCATCGACAATGAGGATACGGAACATTTTGTACCAGCTTTGGGTCGTTCGTGGACTCGATCTGGCCAAGCAAGCAATCGAACCCCCAATGGCCATCGGACCACCTCTGAACTAGTGTTTTTACTAGCGTTTATGCCGAAAATGCGCGGAGCGTCGCTGCTATCCCCGTCGTTCCTTGATGAAAAATTGCTGATGCCAATACGGGTACGCCAAGGTAACAGCGCCCGCAGCATCCAGCTTGGCGATCTGCTCTGGCGTCAGGTTCCAGCCCACCGAGCCGAGATTTTCGCGCAACTGCGCTTCGTCGCGCGCACCCATGATCACGGAGCTCACGGTCGGCCGCTGCGTCAGCCACTTCAGCGCGATTTGGGGCACGGTCTTGCCGGTTTCCTTGGCGATGTCGTCGATGGCGTCGACGACTTTGTAGAGATACTCGTCGGGAACGGGAGGGCCGATGGACGCGGTGGCCGGAAGACGGCTCACCTCCGGCCGCGGCTGGTTGCGTCGGATCTTGCCGGTGAGCCGGCCCCACCCTAACGGACTCCACACCAGCAGGCCGACTTTCTGATCCAGCGCCAGCGGCATCAGTTCCCACTCGTAATCGCGGCCGACCAGAGAATAGTAGGCCTGATGCGCCACGTAGCGCGCCCAGCCATAACGGTCCGAAACCGCCAGCGACTTCATCAACTGCCATCCCGAAAAATTGGAGCAGCCGATGTAGCGAATCTTCCCCGCGCGCACCATCTCATCCAGCGTCGAAAGCGTCTCCTCGACCGGCGTGACCACGTCGAAGCCGTGCAGTTGGTAGATGTCGATGTAATCCGTGCCGAGCCGTTTGAGGCTCCCATGCACGGCCTCGATCAGATGATGCCGGGAGCTTCCGGAATCATTGGGTCCGGAGCCCATGCGGAAGGAGCCCTTGGTGGAGATGAGGACGCTCGACCGGCGGCCCGCGATGGCCTTGCCGAGGATATCCTCGGAAGCGCCGCTCGAATAGATGTCGGCGGTGTCGAAGAGGTTGACTCCGGCTTCCAGGCAAATGTCCACCAGGCGCGTAGCCCCTGCGACGTCTGTCGATCCCCACGCCTGGAAGATTTGCCCTTGTCCGCCGAACGTTCCGGCGCCGAAGCTCAACACGGGCACTTTGAGGCCAGAGCCTCCGAGCTGTCGATATTCCACGATCTCTATCTTAGCTGGGTACGGGTATGGCGCTACTCGAAAACGATCGGCTTCGGGTCAGGAGGTTCCGCGCGTTTTCCGGCGCCGGATGGAGGCTGCGCTATTCTGGAGGCGATGACGTTGATTCAAGAATCCCCCGATGTTGACCTGCTCGTGCAGGAGGTGCTCCACCCGTGGGCGACGCTGTGGCAGGCGGGTAGGGCGGATGAGTTGCCCGAGGGACACCTCGAGCTCGTGGAGTATGCTTGCCGATACACGGATGCCCGGGAAATTGTTCGAAACTATGAGGGCTTCACGGATTTGGTCAAGGAGACCGCAGCCTTGGATGCCGCTCGCGGGGAGTTGCTGGCCGCCTGGCGGAGTCGGCGGGAGGCGTCCGCGTCCAACGCGACGTGTCCCGCCTAGACAGACCGTCGGCCCACCGCTTTATTTCTTCTCCGGCAGGGCGAATACATACAGGGCGTTGCCGGTATTGGGATAGTGCACCTCCGGCGCAAGCACGCTCGGGACCATGCGCGGGCTGCCGCCGCCGAGGCCGCTCGGCACGGCGATGAACTGCCGTCCGCCGACGCTGAAGGTGATCGGGAAGCCCTGGACCGAAGTCCCCAGGCGAGTCTCCCACAGGACCTTGCCGTTCTTGACGTCCACCGCGCGCAGCACGCGATCCATATCGCCGACGAAGGCGATGCCGCCTGCGGTCGATAACACAGCGGTCATGAACGGCGAACGCTGCCGGATGGCCCAGTTCTCTTTGAGCGTTGCGACGTCGTAGGCCGCGAACTTGCCCACATTACCGTTGGAGCCCGGCGACTCATAGAAGCGCCGCGCCGCGCCACCCGCGCTGCCGCCGCCTTCCTTCAAATCCACTTTCTGCGCGTTCATTTCCTGGCAGCTCTCCGCCACCGGAATCAGGATCTGGTTGGTCGGCGCGTTGTAGCTCATGGCGTGCCAGTTGTGGCCGCCTTCCGAAGTCGGACAGCTCTGCACCCAGGTGCCCACCTGATTCTCGACGATGTCGTTGCGGAAGTGCGGCTCGCCGGTCACCGGGTCGAAGGAATCGTAAATATTCTGGAACACGGTCTCCTTGTGGCCCAGATACTTGCCGTTGGTGCGGTCGTTCTTCCACAGGATGCCGTCTTTGCCGGCGCTGAACACCAGTTTCTGCCCGCCGGAATCCACCAGCACGCGCTCGAAGACTTCATCCAGGTCCAGCGTTTCGCCGGGCGCGTGCATGTAATACCACTTCAGCTTCCCGGTATCGACATCAAGCGCCACGGTCGAGTTGGCGTAGGCGGTCGAACCGTTGCCGGATTGGCGGCTGGCGCGCATCCACGGCTTGGCTTGCGCGACGCCCCAGTAGGTCAGATTCAAGTCGGCATCGTAGCTGCCGGTGATCCAAGTGTCGCCGCCGGCGCGGAACAGATCGCCCAGCGAACCCCAGGTGTCGCCCGGAGGTGGTCCGTATAACTTGATCTCAGGGCCAGGATCGCTCTTCTTGGCGATGGTATAGAACTTCCACTTGAGTTTGCCGGTCTGCGCGTCATAGGCGCTGATGAAGCACTTCTCTTCGCGATACTGGTCGCACTGGCCGCCGCCCAGGCCTTGGATCACCATGCCTTTCGCGAGCAGCGGACCGCTGGAGGTGCTGTAGCTGCCGTTGGTGCGGTCGCCGATGACGGTATCCCAAACATTCTTGCCGGTGCGAGCATCCAGCGCGTAAATGTGCGCGTCGCCGGTGGTGATGTAGACCTTGTCTCCGTACAGCGCGATGCCGCGCTGCGAGCTCCCGGTGGCATTCTCGCCGATGCGGTTTTCCCAGATCAGGTCGCCCGTCTTGGCATCGAGAGCCTGGACGATATTGGTGGGATTGTTGATGAACATCACTCCGTTGTGCACCAGCGGAGCGTTCTGATTGGTGCCGTCCGGCATGGCCCACACCCACTGGAGCTGCAGATCCTTCACATTGCCGGCATTGATCTGGTTCAGCGTGGAGTAATTGTTAGCGTGATAGTCGTGACGCAGGATCACCCAGTCACTGGGATCGGGGTTCTTCATCATGGCGTCGGTGAGGGGAGTGTAATTCTTGACGGTTCCGGCGACGGTAAGCCCACGCGGCGTTGCCGCTGCTCCTCTGCCGCCTCCTGCGCGACCACCGCCCGCAGCTCCACCCGCCGCCGCTCCAGCCGCGCCACGGCCTCCTCCACCCGCTCCGCGACCTCGTCCGCCTCCGCCACCTTGTGCGACTTGTGCAGCCGTCTGGCCGCTGGCCACAGTGCGAAGCGCGACGTTGGTCGACGAAGTCAGCTCCTGCGTGCCCGGACGCGCGCCGTTATATTGCAGGATGTAAGCGGTAATGCTCACGTAGGCCGCTTCGGTCAAGCTTCCGGGATTGTTGGGAGGCATCGCGCCGGCCATGAATCCCACCAGATCCTGCGTGGTGCGGTTGCCCCATCCGCCCATGAAGACGCTTCCTGCCAGAGGGGCCGCGTTGCCGCTGCCGCTCAAATCGGCATTGTGGCAACTGGCGCAGTTGGCCTGATACGCGGTGCGACCGGCATCGGCCTGCGCAGCGGTAAACGGCCCGGCGGGAAGCGCCGCCTGTTGACCGGCGAGTCGCGCCACGCCGTAGCATCCGGCCAGCGCCAATATCAACGCGAGATTCTTCTTCATGGAAATGTGTACTCCTACTTAAGCAGCCAGCCCCAGAGGGTGCCGTCCGCGGGCTTCTCGGTATAAATCTGCACGTACAGGCCGCCCTTTTTCAAGTGCTCTACTTGCGTGGCGTTCAGGTCCACGGATCCGGTGATGGTTCCCTGCATCGCCTTGGTGATGGTCAAAGGCCCGACCACGGGCCCGCGCACGGCAGCCATGCCGCCATCGCGTAGCTCCGCCATGGTGGCGTTGGTTTTCAAGCCTTCGAAGGTGCCATTCAGCGTGAGCTTGGAGCCGGCCACTGTCGCGCTCACCGTGCCCGTCCCGGCCATCTCTTTAACCGTCTTGGCATCCGCGGGAAGTGCGGAGAGGCGAGCCCTATAGCCTTGCTGCGCGGTGACCGAGAACGCCCCGCAAATCAATCCCGCTCCGATGGCCGCCGCCGCGAGGCAGCGGTTACTCCATTGTTTGTTCCAGTGCATGATGACCTCGAAGTTAAACCGACAAGTCCATCGCGTATAATACACGATCCGCGGACAAAACACATTCGGCCCCGGACGCGACTCTTTTGGCGCATCGTTGGGATTCCCTCGTCGGGGATTTATAGGGGTGCGCGACATAGAAGTGGAGATTAGGCGGCGCGGCGGCTCTCCCAGTAATCCTCGAAGCGGCCGTTAAGGTGGGAGCAGCGGAGGGCGAGGATGGAGTTGGCGCCATTGACGGTCCAGAACATACCGGACTGTTTGAGGCGATGACCGACGACGGTTTTACAAGCGGCTTCGATGACGCCAGAGCCGACAAACAGGTGCTGTTTGCGGAACGCGGGATATTGCATGCGAGTAGCGTTGGTCGCGAAGTAGTCGGCCTCGTTACGGATTTTCTTGGCCAGTTCCGCGTCGGTGGTTTGAATCCGGCGGAGTGACTCGACGAGCTTGGTGATCCTGCCTTTGTCGAGCCAGCGTTTCTGATGGAGACCGATCCAGGCGTTACGGCGTTTGGTGTCGCTGGGATAGAGCAGCCGTGCCAAATCCCATAGATGTTGGCGCGCATGGAACAGATCGACGATTTGGAGGGCGCCGGGAAAGTGTTCCCGGGCGAGGTTCCAGATCCATTCGGCGCCATCGCCGATGACAACCTTCTTCTCCGCGCGGCTCCAGCCGCGTTTCCAGGCCTCGACATAGAGCCGCTTGCCGAACTGCCCGGCGTTTTCAATGGCGCCGGTATAGGTTGTGGAGTCAGGGTCGCGAATCGCATAGCCTTCTTGGTCCCACTTGGTTTGCGTGAAGACGCAGCCGAGCTTGGCTTCGCGCGTGTGGGCAGGCAGGCCGTCGAGCTTGCCTTTGCGGCCCGCGGTCTCTTTCTTCACCACCGGCACACCGGTGCCGTCCAGTTGGATATAGAGGATGGGCACGGGCTCACCCACCAGGATCGGGAGATCGAGTTGCACCGCGCGATCGATCTCCGCTTGCTCGCGTCGTGCGATATCGGCACCGATCGATTCGGACACGCGTTCCACCGATTTGGTTGTGACCTCCAGGCCCGCCAGCAGTTTCATCTGCTCCCGTCCGTGATCGAAGGAGGCATCCTGTCCCACCAGCGCTTGCATGCGCCGTACGCCAGGCGAGAACTCGGTGTTGACGATATCGAGTTCCTGGTCCGCCGGAAACTGTCCTGCATGACAGTGCCGGCACAGATAGTAAGGCCGTGACACGTCCACCTTCCCCACCACCGTGTGCACGGGCTTGGACCGCAACTCGCGGTAGTGCGCCAGTTGGCCGCAGGCGCAACTCACCGTGCGCCGGTCCGGCGGAGGCACGGGAACCTGCACCAAACAAGCCAGGCTCGCCGCTCCGGCCCGATGCATCGACGCACGCACCATCGTCTCGACGGCTTCCAGATCCAGGCTGCCGGTCTTGCGCATGCCAGTGAAGATAGTGCGCAGCAGTTGCTCTACTTCGCGCGCGACTTCCTGTCGGATGGCGTCCGCCGTTTTTTTTCCTGTTCACTCAGAGCTTGCTCTTCCACCGGCCGCAGGCGGCAGATCTTCTCATTGACCTCGAGAAAGGATCGGCTCAGTTCCTGAAACCTGCGGAACTCGGCGATTTCGCGTTCCGCTTTGCGTACCGACGCGGGACCCGGCAAAGTCTCGCTGATGGTCTTGCCTTGAACCTTGTAGGTAAGGCGCAAGGTGGGGCCGTGGCCGGGATCATCGGGTTGGGCGCAATGACAGGTGGGCTTCCCGCAACGGCGGACGATCCCGGTGACCGATCCGGGACGAAGATCTCCTAACTGCACCAACTGGGAGGCGAGGGAGGAACGCTGCTTTTCCAAATCCGAGAGAGACTGCGGCATGGGGACTCCTTTCTGTACGTATTATATACGTTCAGACAAGAGCCCCCAACGCCGAGATCCTGCAAATCATCATTTCTATGTCGCGCGCCCGATTTATAAACACGCGTTGCAGGGGACCGGGATTTCCCGCTACTCTTGTGAGAGTCTCATGTCCAAATCGCTGTTAGCCGCGTTCTGTCTACTGGCGCTGTCCGGACTCCTGACCGGTTGCAGCCACGCCGACAACTTCACCCAAGAGCATGTCATGGGCGAGAAGGTCTCGGTGGGGCCGCTCACTTACAACGTCATTGAGGACAACTGGTACAGTCAGTTGGGCGAGACCTTCCATCTGCGTACACCGCAGCAGCGCTTCATGTCGATCACGCTGTCGATCACCAACAGCGGTGAAGGCGGCGGGAAAGATGTCGCGGTGCCGCTGTTCAACCTGCAGAACTCCGACGGCCAAAACTTCGGGGAGGTCGACAACGGCGACGGCCTGCAGAACTGGCTGGGCCTGCTGCGCGATATCGGCCCGGCCCAGACCCTGGAAGGAAAGATCCTGTTCGACGTGCCGCTGGGTTCCTACAAGCTGCGCCTGACCGACGGCGGCGGTCCCGGCGCGGAGAAGTATGCCTGGGTCACGGTTCCGCTGCGCATCGACACGGATACTTCGGTGCAAACACCCGGCCCTGCCGACGACGTCACTGGGCATACCGCAAAGTAAGCCGCAGTAGAATAAAAGGCAGCTTATGGCTGCGGCCGGCTCGCCAGCCCGCGTGTTTTTCGTCGCGCTGCTCTGCGCCGCGGCCGCATCCGCACAACCCCAACTCAAGATCGATCGCTTGGCGTTGCACCAGTTCGAAGATGGGGCGCTGCTGGAACCCGGCTACGAATTCATCCCCGGCGAGACGGCCTTTTTCAGTTGCCGCCTGGAGAACTACGCGATCGATGAGAGCGATGAGTCGCACCGCAAGGTGAAGCTGGCCTGGACCATGGAGGTGCGCGATGCCGCGGGAGTCCTGATCGGGTCGCCGTGGCAGGGCCGCATCGACGCGGAGGTGCTCAAAGAGGACACCGACTGGCTGCCCAAGTTTCTGAAGAATTTCACGCTGCCGGCTTACGCGCTTGCGGGCGAGTACCGCATCGCGGTCCACGTTCATGACGAGGTCTCCAATAGTCAGGTCGCGGGCGAGTTGAAGTTCAAGGTGAAGGGTCACGCGGTGGAATTGAGCGGGCCGCTCGCCGTCCGCAATTTCGCATTCCTCAAAAGCGAGGACGACACGCGCGGGATGCGCGAACCCGTGTACCGCGCCGGCAGCATGGCCTGGGCTCGCATGGATGTCACCGGCTACAAATTCGGCGACAACAACCGGTTTTCTGTCACCTTCGGGATGACGCTGGAGGATCCATCCGGCAACCAGGTGTTCACCCAGCCCCAGGCCGGAGCCGAGTCCGATCAATCCTTCTACCCGCAGCGCTGGGTAGCCGGCGGCCTGACCCTCACCTTAGGCAAAGACCTGGAGCCGGGCATGTACACTCTGGTGGTGACGGTGCACGACCAGATCGGCGGCGGGAGCGCGGAAGCTCGCGAGCCCTTTCTCGTGGAGTAAGCCCTGGCCTCTTTAGCGCCAGCGGAACCATTTCAGCGCCAGGGCGAAACACGCCACCATCCACCCGCACAGGATCGCCATCTCCGTGGCGAGGCTCGCCAGCGGCACGCCTTGCAGCATGTAGGAGCGCAGGCAGTCGATCAGCGCGGTCAGCGGCAGCGCCTTGATGAACGGCTGGATCGCGTCGGGAAACCTTTGCGCGGAAAAGAATACGCCGGACATGATCCACATCGGCATCATCACCAGGTTGGAGATGCCGGAGACTGCCTCGATGGTTTTGACGCGCGAGGAAATCAGCAACCCGATCGCGCTGAACGACACCGAGCCGAGGATGCACATCAGAAACAGCCCCGCCCAATTCCCGCGCATCGGCACATGGAAGACCAGCACTCCAAAACCTGCCAAGAGACCCACCTCGAAAACCAGGAGCCCCAACCGCGAGAGCAGAAACGAAAGCAGGTAATACTGGCGCGGCATCGGCGTCGCCACCAGACGTTTCATCAATTTCTTACGGCGCGCGTCGACGATGGTGAATACCAGCCCCCAGATGCCGCTGCCCATCAGGTTCATGCCCAGCAGGCCGGGCATCAGGAAGTCGATGTAGCGTGACCCTGGTTCGCGCACCAGGCGGTCGGAAGCCGGAACCGGGTCCACGCGTCCGGCGGCCCGCTGCACGGCTTGATCGGCCAGCATGCGCGCGGTGCGGCCATCGGGATTGGTTTCGTCGTAACGGTAGGTGACTTCGCCCGACGGCCCCGGCTCGGCCAGCAGCGCGATGCTGCCAATGCGCAGCGCTTGTGCCCCGCCGTCGGTGGAGTATTCCGTCACGTCCAGCAGTTTTTCCTTCGAGAGTGCGGCTTTGAGGCCCGGTGAAACGGCGCCGATCTTGACCACGTCGGGCGGGCGATTGCGGAAGGCGATGCCCAGGCCCACGGCCAGCAGAGCCGGAAAGACGAAGACCCAGAACAGCGCTTCGGGCTCGCGCAGGAATTCGCGGAAGCGGACGAGAGTGAGTTGAACGAGCGCGTTATCGCGTTTATTCGTCACGTAAATGCCTCCCCGTCAGCGTAACGAACACGTCCTCCAGTGTCGCCGAATGCGTCCGCAATTCCGTAAGTGCTGCGCCCTGGCGTGCGAGCTCAGCCAGCAATGCGGGGACGGCGTGATGCAGCTCAGTGACCTGCAACTGCACGCTGCCGTTTTCGCGGCGGACGCTGCGGACACCGGCGATGGCGGCGAACACAGCATTATCTTCGCTCGAACCGGGCGCGGCAAATTCCACGATGTGCTCCGCGCCGATGGAGGCGATCAGCTCCTTAGGCGAGGCCAGCGCGATCACCTTGCCGTGATCCATTATCGCCACGCGATCGCACAGGCGCTCGGCTTCGTCCATATAGTGAGTGGTCAGGAGGATCGTCCGGCCATCCGCCTTGAACTGCTCGATCAGATCCCAAAGCTGGCGCCGAGCCTGCGGGTCTAGGCCGGTAGTGGGCTCGTCGAGGAACAGCAATTCGGGATCGCCGACCAGCGCGCAGGCCAGCGCGAGCCGCTGCTTCTGGCCCCCGGAAAGGCCGCCCACGCGCGCATCGCGTTTTTCGGTGAGCTGCGCTTGCGCAATCACTTCGTCGGCTGCGGGGCCTTGATGGAAGAAGCTGGCGAACAGGCGCACCGTCTCCATCACAGTGAGTTTGTCAGCGAGCTGCGTCTCCTGAAGCTGGATCCCGAGCCTCTGCCGCAAAGCCTTGGCGTCGCGCTCCCAGGTTAGCCCCAGGATTTCCACTTCGCCCGAATCGCGCTCCGTCAATCCTTCACAAATTTCGATGGTGGTGGTTTTGCCTGCGCCGTTGGGACCCAGCAATCCGAAGCATTCCCCGCGGTGCACTTCCAGGTCGATGCCGGCTACGGCCACGACGTCTTTATACGCCTTGCGCAGGGTCTTGAGACGCAGTGCGGGCCCGGGCCGGGGCGAAGGGGACATAAGGACATGGTGACATGAAAAAAGGAGTAGGATGCTCGAAGGAGGATTCGTCATGTTACAGCGCGCTCACGTCCCCATCGTAATGACGCTGGTCCTCGCCGCGGGACCTCTTGCAGCGCAGCGCTTCACCAGTCCGCTGGAGCAGGTTTCGGCGACCATTGCCGGGAAGAAAATCACCATCGACTATTACGCGCCGTCGATGCATGAGCGCAAGGTCTTTGGCGGACTGGTGCCCTACGGCCAGGTTTGGTGCACCGGCGCGAACTACGCCACCGCGATCACGACTGAGGCGGATCTGCAGATCGGCGACCTGAAATTGCCCAAGGGCAAATACAGCATCTGGACTTTGCCCACGGCCAAAGACTGGACCCTGATCCTCAACAAGCAGACCGGCCAATCCCATCTTTATTACGATGAAACGCGCGATTTCGGACGCACCAAGATGAACGTCCGGGCGATTCTTCTTCCCGTGGAGACGTTCCGGATCGAGCTGCGGCCCGACGGCGCTACTAAAGGCACTCTAGCGCTGCTGTGGGAGCAGACCGAAGCGTCGATTCCGTTCACGGTTTTGGGAGGCAAATAGGTGGATCGGCGACATGCCATGAAACTGGCTGGGGCAGGGGTCGCATTTCAGGGCGGCGCGTCGGCGCAGCGTTTGTCAAACCCGATGCGCGCGGCGTTCGACGTAAAGACGCTCGGTGCAATCGGCGACGGCAAGACGCTCGACACTGAGCCGATTAATCGCGCCATCGACGCAGCCTCAACCGCTGGCGGAGGGACCGTCGTGTTCCCCGCGGGCACTTACGCCACGTACTCGATTCGCCTGAAAAGCAACGTGACGCTGTACCTGGGTCCCGGCGCGACGATTCTGGCCGCGGAAAATACTTCCACGGCCGGCTACGATCCAGCCGAGCCCATGGAGTTGGACAAATACCAGGATTACGGACACAGCCACTTCCACAACAGCCTGATCTGGGGCGAGAACTTGACCGGCATCGCGATTCTCGGGCCCGGGTTAATCTATGGCAAGGGATTGTCCAAAGGCACCGGGCCGGGCTTGCGCGCTGAAGATCCGCACGTCGGCAACAAATCCATCAGCCTGAAGAACTGCCGCAACGTGACGTTGCGCGATTTCGGAATCCTGCAGGGCGGCCACTTCGGAATTCTCGCGACCGGCGTGGACAATTTCACCATCGACAATCTGCGCATCGACACCAATCGCGACGGCATGGACATCGACTGCTGCCGCAACGTGCGAGTGTCGAATTGTTCGGTGAACTCGCCATGGGATGACGCGATCTGTTTGAAGAGCTCCTTCGGATTGGGGCATGCCCGCGCGACCGATACAGTGACGATCACGAATTGCGCGGTGAGCGGGAGCTTCGCTCCGGGCTCGTTGCTGGACGGGACCTTCAAGCCCCTCCCTGCGGGCGAGCGAATTCCGCGCACCGGCCGCATCAAATTCGGAACCGAATCGAACGGCGGTTTCAAGAACGTCACCATCACCAACTGCACTTTCGACGGCTGCCAGGGACTCGCGCTGGAGACGGTGGACGGAGGGTTGCTCGAAGACGTCACCATTTCCAACATCACCATGCGCGACATCATCAGCGCGCCGATCTTCATGCGCCTGGGCTCGCGCATGCGAGGGCCCGCCGGTGTGCCGGTTGGCGCGCTGCGGAGGGTGATCATCAGCAACGTCGTGGTGTCGAATTGCGCGTCGTATCTGGGCTCGGTCATCAGCGGGATTCCGGGCCATCCGATCGAGAACATCAAGATCAGCGACGTGTACGTGCAGCATCAGGGCGGAGGAACCAGGGAGCAGGCCGCGCGCGTGCCTCCGGAAAGTGAGAATGGGTATCCGGAGCCGGGCATGTTCGGCGCGATGCCTTCGCACGGCTTCTTCATCCGGCATGCGAAGGGCGTGGAGCTGAGCAACATCGAGATTGCGTCGGTCAAAGAGGAAGCCCGGCCGCTGATCGTGATGAACGACGTCGAGAACGTGGACCTATTTCGGATAAAGACGCCGAAGGTGGAGGGCGTACCGGCGGCGGTGCTCGACAACGTGCGCAACTTCCGCGTGTCCGGGAGCGAGCCGCTGCTCAGAGATGCGCAGCTTGAAAACGCCAGCGCGACTCGGTTATAGACGTAAGACTAGACTGCGACCGGCTGCTTCAGCCTCGGACAGCGCGACGCCATCACGACGTCGAGTTCTTCCTGATAGTCGAGCCGAACCCTGGGACGGCAGGTAATCCAACGCTCACCCAGAGGGCCCTTGTCCCGCAGCTTTAAGCGCAGCTTTCCCTTTTCGACGTCGTAGCATAGAATGTCGTCCCATCGGTACAGCTTGCTCTGGGTGAGCCGTTCGCTGCTCAGAATTCCTGCGTCACAGACCAGGAAGCGCTGCATGCCCATGACGATAGTATTCACTCCCTGCAACATGAGGTAAACGAAAAAGCTCCATTGGAAGTTATGAGTGCCGGCCAGGAGCACTGCGAGGAAGCCGAAGAACAGCCCGAACACGCCAAAGCCGATCCGCTGCGCGGAATGGTTTTCGTCGACCCGGCCCAGGTCGAGTAAAATTCGGCCGGCTCGCTCCCGTCGCACGATACCGATCACGATGTAGCTCGCCAAGCCCAGATCGAGCAGCAGGCCGACCCACTCAAACACTTGGCGCGCGGTCGAAAGGCTGTGGCCGGTGGGCATGGATTAGTCCACACGAATTCTATCAGACGGGCAGGATGTGAAGTTAATTTCGCGGCGGATTTCGGAGTTGCTCCTGGAGCCGCAGAAACTCGTCGTTGGAGCTCGGGGCGGGGGCTTGCATGGCGGCCCGCAGAGCATCCAGGCGCGTAGTGGGCGTGGCCGTCTCCCGTGTCAGATAGCGCAGCAGCCCTTCCGGGTCGTAGCCAGCGCCCATGGCCATTTTGACGGCGTCCGCGTCGGCCTGCTCTTCGAACATATTGCCGTACTGAACGAATGCGATCGGGACGGCGACCGGGCCGTAAGGAAGGGCTCCGTAGAAGATCAGAGGGATGGTGGCCAGTTGACCGAGCGCACCTCTTGTAGCCTGGCGGGTGCCGTGGCGTTCCGCCACGTGAGCCATGGCGTGAGCCAGCATGCCCGCGAATTCGGATTCATCGCGAGCCGTCAGGAACAGGCGCACCGGAACGTAGATATAGCCGCCGGGGAGGGCCACAGGTTCCGGGTAACGGCGATCGGTGTCGCCGACTAGCTTGAAAGTGTAAGGGAAAGGAGCATCCGGGATCTGCATGGCGAGCCGTGCGCCCACTTGCTGAACGTACTTAAGTGCGTCCGGATTGTCGACCGGCGGCGCGTTGCGCTCGACTTGCTTGGCGAACTCTGCGCCGAGGGCGGCTTCTTTCTCACGGCTGTAGAGATTCGGCCCGGCGCCGAGGCGTTGTTGACCTTGAGTCGGTTGAGCTTGAGCCTGCTGGGCTTGCGCCGCGGCCGTCGTTATACCAGATAGGACCAGGACGGAGAGAAATAGCGATCTGCGCATAACCATTCTCCTAACCCTGAGACTCCCAATGCTGCCCTTGACGCAGCGCGGCCCGAATCCGTTGCACGGATTAAATGTCGTAGTTGGCTCAGTTGGCCAAGTGGTCATAGACGCTGTGCGCGCCGATCCAGAACCATACGTATTCATTCGCCAGCTTCACGGCCATTGCCCGGTATTTGAGCGTCACGCGCGCGGACCAGATTTCTTGCTCGTGCCGATCACCCAGCTTCTTGAATTGCAGGGAGGGATATTCCGGATTCACTTTAGTAACGCGAATTGTTTGTCCGCCCGCCTGCGAATTCCGCTGGGCAATTTGCCGTAGTCGTTCCAAAAGTCCGAGGTAGTACGATGGCGCATCGCCCCGTAGGCTACAGCGGTAGTGTCTTCCCGGCCCTATGGTCGGCCACGGCGCGACGAATGCGCTCGTCAATCCGGCCGGCTTCGAGATCGGCATTCAACTGGACGTCGATGGCTTGAGGATGATGCAGATCCAGCCACGCATACAGCTCCTCGAGCTCCGGTGGCGTGAGCCCGTCGATCGCCCGCTCGATATCCTGTACTTTGTCTGACCGCATCGGCCCTCTCGACTATTCTAGCCGGGGAACGCGGCCACAGTTTCCGGTGTCTCAGCAGCTTCCTAAATGTCGTAGTAGAGGGCGAATTCGTAAGGGTGCGGACGGAGCCGGATCGCATCGGCTTCGTTCTTGCGCTTGTAGCCGATGTAGGTCTCCAGCAGCTCCTCGCTGAAGACGTCGCCCTTGAGCAGGAAACCGTGGTCGTCTTCGAGCGCGCTCAAAGCTTCTTCGAGCGAGGACGGCATCGACGGAACCGCCTTCATTTCCTCCGGCGTGAGATCGTAGATGTCTTTATCCAGGGGCTCGCCCGGATCGATCTTGTTCATCACGCCGTCCAGTCCGGCCATCAGCATCGCGGCGAAGGCCATGTAGCAGTTGCAGGAGGGATCCGGCGGGCGGAACTCGACGCGCTTGGCCTTGGGGCTGGCCGAATACATGGGAATGCGGCACGCCGCCGAGCGATTGCGCCGCGAATACGCCAGGTTCACCGGAGCTTCGTAGCCGGGCACCAGGCGCTTATAGGAATTGGTAGTCGGCGCGATGATCGCGGCCAGCGCCCGAGCGTGCTTCAACAGCCCGCCGATGTACCACAGGCCCATCTGGCTGAAGCCGGCGTAGAGATCGCCGGCAAAAAGCGGCTTCTTGTCCTTCCACAGGCTCTGGTGCGTGTGCATGCCGCTGCCGTTGTCGCCGAACAGAGGCTTAGGCATAAAGGTGACCGTCTTGCCGTACTGATACGCCACGTTGCGGATGACGTACTTGTAGGTCATCATGTTGTCCGCGGACTTCACCAGGGTGTCGAAACGCTGGTCGATCTCGCACTGGCCGGCGGTCGCGACCTCGTGGTGATGGCACTCGATATTGAGGCCGCAGCGAATCATGGTCTCCACCATTTCCGCGCGCAGGTCCTGGTGATGATCGGTGGGAGGCACCGGGAAGTAGCCTTCCTTGTAGCGCGGACGATAGCCCAGGTTGTGCTCGGCACGGCCGGAGTTCCAGCGGCCTTCTTCGGCGTCGATGAAGTAGAAGCCCTGGTTGGCAGTCTGATCGAAGCGAATGTTGTCGAAGATGAAGAACTCGGCTTCGGCGCCGAAGTAGGCGGTATCGGCCACGCCCGAATTTTTGAGATACATCTCGGCCTTGCGCGCGATCCAGCGCGGGTCGCGGTCGTAGTGCTGGCGGGTGATGGGATCGATGACGTTGCACAGCATCACCAGCGTCTTGGTCTCGTAAAACGGATCGACCATCGCGGTGGCGGGATCGGGGATCAGCAGCATGTCGCTCTCATTGATGGCGGCCCATCCGCGAATGCTGGATCCGTCGAAGCCGAAGCCTTCCTCAAACGAAGTCTCTTCCAGCTCCGTGATCGGATAGGAAACGTGCTGCTGCACGCCGGGCAGATCAGTGAAGCGCAGGTCAAGCTGCTTCACGTCATGTTTCTTGGCGTATTCAAGGACTTCCTTAGGAGTCATTCCCACAGTGTATCTCCTGGCTTGTGATCATTGTGCGGCGATATAGCGGTCCCCGTGTACAGGGTGAGACGCGGGACCAGCAATATTCTACCGCAGTCGCGGTCGAGCGTCGCCAGTTCTCTGTCTGAGCAGAGCCTCCCGTGCATCGAGTGCCGCGACCCCGGCCCCTTGCGGGCTGGCTGGCAGTTTGTTTATAGGGTTCATTCATAAAACTGAGGCTAAAAGCCTGGGATGTTTATGACTTTTTCATCGCCTTACTTCCAGACTGGGGCATGCAGGTCTTTCGCACTGCCTTGCCACTGTTGGCCGTTCTGGGCGGCATGGGTCTGGGCCGCATCGAAGCCCAAAACTTCCGAGTCAACTCCCGGCTGGTGCTGGTCCCGGCCACCGTCACGGACAACTACGGCAAGTCGATTGTGGGCCTGCGGGCGCGGGATTTCACCATTTTCGACGACCAGAAGCCGCAGCAGATCGTCTCCTTTTTCAATGAAGACGCCCCGTGTTCGGTGGGCCTGGTGCTGGATTCGAGCGGGAGCATGCGCAACGCGTTCGGCATCGCGCGGGAAGGCGCGCAGGCGCTGGTCCGGCTGGCCAATCCCGCCGATGAGTTTTTGCTGCTGACGGTATCGACGCAGCCGGGCATCGGTCCGGGATTTAGCTCCGATCCCGCCGGCGTGATCGAGACCATCGCTTACAGCAAGCCGGCCGGAATGACCGCGCTGATCGACACCGTTTATGCGGGCCTGAACCAGATGCGGAATGCTCGCAACCCGCAGCGCGCGCTAGTGATTCTTTCCGATGGCATGGAGAATCATAGCCAATACTCGCGGAACCAGCTTCTGCGCGCCGCGCTCGAAGCCAATGTCCAGATCTACGCCGTGGTTCTGCCGACCACCCCAGGCGGCGTCGCCGGCAACGGAGCCCCGTTCCGTCCCAGCATGATCGCTAAGCCGGGCGACCGTGGGCCGCAGATCGAGGGGCCGGAGCTCCTGGAAGCACTGGCTGAAAAGACCGGCGGGTTGCACTTCCGGGCGCACAACCAGTCCGACGCCACCCAGGCCATCGCCAAGATTGGCGAGGCTCTGCGTAATGAATACGTCCTCGGGTTTACGCCGGCCGAAGCCGGCGCTCCGGGCAAAGCCCACCGGATCCGCGTGACCACCTCGGTTCCGAAGGTCTACGTGCATGCCCGGAGTAGCTATATCGCGCCCTAAGCCGTAACGCTACTTCTTCTTTTCGATGTTGTCGCCGAAGATGAAGCCGATCTCGCCCACCACTCGGAATTGATCGTTGGAAGTGCCCAAGGATCCGAAGACGAGACCCGGAGTGGTGCTGCCGGCGTGGGTCCAGGAGATGTCGCCGCGCGTGAAGAATCCGTTCTTCTGGAAGGTCGGCGTCGCGGTGAAGGACGTACCGTAGCTGCCCGAGCCGTACAGCAAGTTGATGGTGTCGGCGGCCACGCTGCCGGAGCTGCTGATGTATTCATAGCGAATCGGAAGTGAGAAGCCGTGCTTGAAGGCGTAGCTCAGCAGGATCGCCGCGCCATTGGTGGATGCGCCTTTCACGACGCCGATCTTGACGTTGGTGGGCACGTCGGTGTATTGGTAGTACGGCTGGATGATCCAGGAGCCTTTGGTGAAGGTATAGATCACGTTATAGATAGAGCCGTTGTTCTGCACCGGCGTGGCGAAGTCCTCAAACTTGGTCTGGCCGAGGTTCCCGCCGGCGACGAAGGACAAGGCATTAGGACCGCTGGTGTAGGCCAAAGATCCCGAAACCCAGCTATAGCGGCTGGAATAGAAACCGTCATTCCAACTAATCGAGGCCGCCAGCTTTCCCATCGCCTGGTTCACCTGGATGCCGCGGTTAACGGCGTTTTCCTGGTTCCACAACAAACCACGTTCGACGTTCATGTTCTCGAAGGAGAACGTGTACTCTGCCCCAATCAGAGTGGGCAGCTTACCGATTTCAATGGAGGTGTTTTTGCCCGCCTGGAGCTTCACGAACGCGACCGGCAGCACTCCGAAGAGTCCGTTGGTGGTGTTTTCGGCGGAGACGTACGGCAGGCCTAGAGCGGAGATGTTGTAGCCGCCCGCCTGGACATAGAATTGGAACCAGCCGTCGGTTTTTTGAATGAAGATTTGCCCGTTGCTCAAGGACGCCTGCTTGTTGTCGTCTCCGGGAACGTGATTTGTCTGCAGCAGGCCCATCCCACTGACGACGCCGTTGACGGCGATGTCTCCAAAAGGACCTGCGTTAAACATAGCTGGAAGTTGCTGTGAAAGCGGTCCGGTAATCGCCGGAGTGGTGAGCGGCATCGGAGCTGCTGGCGCGGCTGCAGCCGCGGGTGCCGCGGCAGGAGTTGCAGCGGGCGTGGCTGGCGCCTGAGCCCAGACAGACCCGGCCAGGACAAAAAGACTGACGGCACACAGTTGCTTTGCGTACATAGCGAAATAACCCCTTTTAAGTGTTTTGGTTGGGAGCCGTCTCCCGAAGTCCCTTCAAGGCCCCGGAAGCTAGACAGAGATCCACCCTGCCCTCCAAATTGGGAAGGTTCTAAGGAGACGGCTCAGTTTTTCAGCTAAATTGCGGCGGCGAAGCAACGTGGCGCCGCCGGCGGATGGTGATCACCGGTTAGACCATATCCTATCAAGCCTTGTTCTGTTTTTATATCTTTTTCATGTCTTTTTGATATTCAAAATTTCGATACGGCATATTGGTTTCTCTTCACATCCTTTGGAAAACAATGGATTGTAAGGCCGAGATCTGGGAGTCTGCCGCAGCCAAGGGGGCATCATGCCGATCAAGTTTTTAGAAAACCTTTATCTTTCGCTCGATTCTCGTTACAATGATCATGGCTGCCTACCCCAAGTCGAACGGCGGACTAACACATCTGAGGTGAGCGATGCCTTGCACAGAGCGGAAACGCCTGGTCGCGCTGCATTTGAAAGCGATTGCCGAATGGAAAGATGCCGCCAATGCGGACTTCCTGGCCAGCGAGCAGCCTACGGCTCGTCGCGCCTGGGCAAAGGCTCTGGAAGCCGAACGGGCCGTTTCCGATCACTGCGCCGAACACGACTGCGAGACTGTGCAGGCCAGTGTTCTCCTGGCCAGGATCTAAGGCCGGCTCGCACGCCCCCCGATTCTTAACCCCATCGCAAACTCGCGGACCCGTCCCGCCAAGAGTGTGATAATTTAGGGAATCCTCATGAAACCGGGGAAATCCTCATGAAACTGGCGGGGTTGTTGATGCTTCCGGCGGGCTGGCTCATCGTGCTGACCGCGATCGTTGTGCTTCCGCCCCAGCCCATCCGGGCCGTGTTCGTACTGGCCGGGCTCGCCGTCGAAGCTCTGGGATTGGGGTTGGTGACTCGCGCCCATTTACCTGCCATCGAAGAGGAAGAGCGCGGCGGAGGGCAGCGCTAAGCGATGCCTCCCAGAGTCTTGCCGGAAACCGCCGCGGTCTCCTGCGGGCTCCTGATCCTATTGATTCCGTTGGCGTACGCCGGCCTTGCCCTGATGAACTCCGGGTTAGGCCGGTCGCGCAGTGCGGTGCATTCGATGATGGCCTCGCTCACGGTCATCGGCGTCGCTTTTGTGGTTTATGTAGTTTGTGGCTTCACCTGGCAAGGCTCGCCCGGGGGGGCGGCGTACGCTCTTGTGGCCGGCGGGAAGCCGTGGAACTGGATCGCCTCCGGGCGCTTCTTCTTTGGAGGTTTGGACTCCGACCCTGCGGCCGCTTTGATGGCGTGCTTCGGGATGTTCGCCTGCGCTTTCGCCGCGGTGATCCCCCTGGGAGCTGCAGCCGAGCGCTGGAGGCTGGGCGCGGCCGCCGCTTCGACCGCGGTGCTGGCCGGCTGGACCTTCCCCCTCTTCGCGCATTGGAGTTGGGGAGGAGGATGGCTGGCTGCGCTGGGCGCCAATTTCGGCATCGGCGGCGGATTCGTCGACGCTGGAGGCGCGGGTGTCATTCAGGTGGTCGGGGGCCTTTCGGCGTTGTCTATGGCGTGGATTCTAGGTCCGCGCCGTTCCAAGTTCTCGGGGGAAGGTATGCCCATGGCGCTACCCGGACACAACGCCGTGTTCACCACCTTCGGATGCTTTCTGACGCTGATCGGCTGGTTCGGCGTGAACTCCTCCGCGGCGATTCTTTTTTATGGCGCAGCGCCCCTGCGCATCCCGATGATCGCCGTGAACACGGCTTTGAGCGCGGTCTCGGCGCTGCTGGCCGCGGCGCTAGTCACGCGAACACGCTTCGGCAAGCCGGATGCGTCCCTGAGTGCCAACGGATGGGTGGCCGGCCTGGCCGCCTCCAGCGCGGGTGCGGCCTTCCAGGTGCCGGCCGAGGCGCTCATTACTGGGCTGGCTGCCGGGGCTCTGGTGACGTTCTCCGTGGAATGGCTGGAGCTGCACTTGAAGATCGACGATCCCGGAGGCTCCATCTCCGTGCATGCGGTGGGCGGCCTCTGGGGATTGATCTCGGCCGGATTCCTGGGCCATTTTCCGGGCGTCTTCAACGATGGCCAGTGGATGGCGCAACTTGTCGGCGTGGCGTCCCTGGTCGGGTTTGTGTTCCCGCTGATCTACGGCTCCAACTGGGTGCTCAGCCGCATCGTGCCGTACCGGGTTCCGCTGGACGGGGAACGGCAGGGCATGGATCTGCATGAGCTCGGGGCCAACGCCTATCCCGAGTTGCTCAGCCACCTGGAGGATTTCCAGCAGCGGTGAGGGCGGACGGCGCCCGTTAAGCGTGCCGCTCGGTTGCGCCCACAGGCACAGCTTCTTCCGCTACGTCTTTCGCTACCTGCGCCGGGCTCACGCGAGGCTTCATCTCGACCGGGGGTGCGGACACTGCATGGTGCGAAGGAATCGCGTCGTTGCAGCGCTCGGCCACCAGCATCGCACCGATGGCAGCCCCGGCCAGTATCCAGGAGGGCGGGATGGATTGGCGCTCCAGCTTGCTCACGGCAGGATTGTTGCTGAACACCACCACGGACAGGCTTGCCACTGCGCAGGCGACGCCGATCCAGAAGAACAAATCGCGGACGAAACTCAGCCGTTTCGGATCTTTGCTGACAGGTGGCGGCATGAGAGAAACCTCCTCACACGAAGATCGCCCCCATTGTACTCCTGATTTTCATAACTTTTTTATACTTTTCCCGCTGTATTTCGGCTCCAGTGGCTCTCAGGCGGTGTCCAGGGCGGGTTAGACGTGCTTGGCGACGAATAGCAGTAGGCCGATCACCACCAGCGGAATCAGCGCCATGGCGATGTAGAACACCACCTTGCGAGCCCACGGCTCCTTGCGTTTCTTCCAGTTGGTGAGTTCCTGGCGTTCCGCGATGCCCACCTGTTCGGGGTGTTTGAGGTCCCAGATAAACTCGTCGGCGGTCTTGTAGCGGTTGGCCGGCTCCCGCTCCAGGGCGCGATACAGGATCTCCTGCAGCTCCGGGCTGACGTCGGAGTTCACGGCGCGCGGCGGGATGGGGTTGTTCAGCACCCGCTCATTCATGATGGCGAAGGGATTCTCTCCAGTGAAGGGCAGTTTTCCGGTCAGCATCTCATACAGAATGATTCCGAGCGAATAGAGATCGCTGCGGGCGTCGCCGCGCTTGCCCTTGACCTGCTCCGGCGAGATGTAGTCCGGCGTTCCCATCACCTGCGACAGTTTTCCGAAGGTCAGGCGGCGCGCATCGGCTTTGGAAGCGATGCCGAAGTCGATCAGCTTGATGTTGTCGTTGCTGTCGACCATGATGTTCTCCGGTTTCAAATCCCGATGCGCCACGCCGCGGCTGTGGATGTGCTGCAGCGCCTCCAGAACGTTGATTGCGAGTTGAATGGCGCGTTCTTCCGGCATCGGCTTCTGCTCATTCATGATGGAGCGGAGCAGCCTGCCTTCCACCCACTCCATCACCATGTAGACCCGGCTATGTTTTTCGCTATCGAAGACTTTCATGACGCCGGGATGGTTCATCATCCGGCCGATTTCGCCTTCGCGCTTGAAGCGGTCGAAGAGCACCGGTTCGCACTCCATCTCCGGATGGGGCACCTTGACCGCCACCTGCTTGCCGTCGTTGAGATCGGTGGCGCGGAAGATGGACGCCATGCCGCTGCGCGCCACCACGGCGTCAATGCGGTAGTGGTCCAGGATGTCGCCGTTTTTTACGGGAGTCATTGAAGCGTCCGGTTACGCGGACGAAAGGCCGGCGGAGAGTGCGGCTCTAGCGCAATTTGTACGGCCGGCCGCGATACATTCCCACACGCTCTACGCTTTTGACGCGGATGAGCACGACACTGACATTATCGCTACCGTCGTGTTCGTTGGCAAGCTGAATCAGGGTGCCCGCGGCGTCGCGAAGATCACCGGAGGAGACCGCGCGCGCGATCTCAGCCCCGGATACCGCTCCATGCAGGCCGTCCGAGCACAGCAGCAGAACATCTCCCGCCATCACATGATGTTCACTGGTATCGACGCTGACAAACAGGTCCAGGCCGAGGGAGCGGCTGAGGATGTGGCGCGTCTCTGCCTTGGCGGCTTCCTTCGCGCTCATAACCCCCATTCGGACCTGATCGTTGACCACGGTGTGATCGCGCGTAAGGGCCATGGCATGACCCTGGCGGATCAGGTAGCAGCGCGAATCGCCGACGTGCGCCACCACCGCGCGGTCATAGCGTAGGGAGCAGGCCACGATGGTGGTGGCCATGGCCGTTCCGCCGGGACCGGTGGCGCGGCCGGTTTCGTAGACCTTGATATTGGCCGCCTGCACCAGCCGGGGCAGGAGCACGGAATGGGTCTCCCCCGGCGGTGCGGCCGCGAATCCTGCGGTCAACGTTTCCACCGCGGTGCGGGAGGCAACTTCACCTAAGTCCTGGCCGCCCACCCCGTCCGCGACAGCAAACAGCCAGCCCCGGCGGCGAGCTTGCTCCATCGTTTCGGGTGTGGAGTGACCCAGGAAATCCTCGTTGTTTTTGCGCTTGAGGCCGTCGTCGGATTGGAGGAAGAACTCCAGATCCAAGCCTGCGGAAGCGGAAGGTTCGGGGGCGCGCGCTGGCGCCGCTGCGGGCCGCTCTCGATGGTACGGAGCCATGATCTTCCCTGGAACCTCTATTGTGGAAAAAAACTCGCGGGCCGGTCACAACCGCCGCCGGCCCGCGGGATCGAATGCCGGACGCGTCTAGAGAAGCGCCCAGCGATCCAGGAACAATCCAGGGAATTACGCTGTGGTGGCCCCGCCCTGGCGGCTCACCAGGGTTGTGCGGCCGGACTTCTTGCTGGATCTCAGGAAGAAAATAGCGCCGTATATGGCCCAGACGGCAGCGATTCCCAAGGCCAGCAGCGGTTCTTTCGGTGTGCCGTATCCCATGAACGGTCCGATCAAGTAGAACACCATGCAAGCCAGGTTGGCCAGCAAGCCGAAGATGGGAATCAGCAGGTGTTTGACCATCTTGAATTTGGGATGGTTGTGGTAACACACGATGCATGTTACGCAACTCAGCATGTACAGCAGGAAGGTGCCGAAGTTGGAGGCCAGCGTGATCGTCAGCAGCGAATTGGGAAGCGCCGCCATGGCATCGTGGCCCATATAGCCGAAGCTGGACCAGAAGCCTTGGGGCAGCGCCTTAATAGTAGCGTCGGAGAGAGCCGGAGCGTCGCCGAACGGAATCGCGACCGCAACGCAACCGACCACCGCCGAGATGGCGGCCAAAGTCCAGATGGCGCGATGAGGAGTCAGGTTGTCGGAATGCAGCAGGCCGAAGTGTTCCGGAACTTCTTCGTCCTTGCCCATAGCGTAAGTGACGCGAGCGCCGGTGTTCATGCAGGAGAGCGTGGTGCCGATCAGCGCCAGGAACACAGTGACCGCCTCAAACAGCATGAAGACGCGTCCGTGTCCGGCTCCGAAGACCGCATCGCCCACGATCACCATCATGTCGCCGATGGGCGCCGACGATCCCGATGCGGTGGTCATGGGGTATCCACTATTTAAGAAGTAGTTCGCCGCGAAGTATTCGAACAGATAGCAGAAGGCTCCCTGCACCAGCAGCGAGGTGATGACCGCGATGGGCACGTCGCGCTTGGCGTTCTTGGCTTCGCCGCCCATGGCGGTGACGGATTCGAATCCGACCAGGATCAGGATCGCGACGGTGGCCTGGACGAAGGCATTGCCCCAACCGTGAACTCCCACCACGGAGCCCGCATCCGGATGGCTTTGAAAGACTCCATGATCGTCCTTGGCGGGATAGTCGATCTTGAACGGCACGGGCTTGCCGCTGGTGTCGAGCATCGGCTTCGGCGTTCCGTCGGCGTTGCGCGAGACCACGTCGCTGGTGGTTCCGTTCACGGTCTGCTTCTCGGTTGCGAACTGATAGGTGTAGGTCGCGCCCGAGGACGCATCCCAGTTGAAGGCGACCGAGCCCGGGGGATGGTTCATGCGATAACCCAGGGCCAGTACGGAAAAGACGATCAAGGCACTAATCTGAATGACGTTGATGGCGATGTTCACCGAGGTGGAGCCGTTGACGCCGCGAAAGGCGATGTAGGCCACGCCGAAGGAGAACACGATGGCAACCGCCATCATGAACATGGGACCGGGGTTGGTGGCGCTCATGAAGCCGGGCCACAGAGTTCCGACCACGAACCCGGTAAAGACGCCGGTAACGCCGACCATCACGCCCGGGTAGATCCAGTAGTATAAATGAGAGCCCCAGCCCACGATGAACTTGGATAGCCGGGCGTACTTCCACGCCTTGTCATGATTCAGGAAGGACTGCTCAGCAAAGTAATACGAACTGCCGGTGCCGGGGTACAGCTTGGCCATCTCGGCGTAGCAGACAGCGGTTGCCAGGCATAGCATTAAGGCGATGAAGATGCCAAACCACATCGCCGGGGCGGTTGTTCCGGTGGCGCCCTGGATTGCGAAAGTGAGCCATAGGAAGGCGCCGGGTGCGATCAGCGCCATCGCATTCATAGTCAACCCGGTTAATCCCAGGGTTGCCTGCATTTGGGGTGCGTTGTTGTCGGCCATGGAGAACCTCGTTTGTTTTGATTGGGCAGCGACAAAGCTGGCTGGGGAGCGACGGGGCTTGTGTTACAGCATACTCCCCGTTCCATTCGCAATTCCAATAGATAGTTTTTATTGGGCCGATCGACATAAAAGAGTTTTTATGGGATTATCCTTTCTAATAGAGTGACTTACGCATAAGGTGGTGGTAGGGCCAACGCGGACCAGCGGGATCGGTGAACCTCACAGACCTTGCGGCCGCGCGCAGCTCCGCGGGTCATCAAGGTTGCGCCGCCCGGCATCGATATGGAACAGATCAGTTTGAATTGGGAACCCCTGCGTCGCGCCTTCACCGTAAGCGAGCTTGCGGGCGAGTTGCGGGACCTTCTCCTGGAACATTTCACCGATATTCTGGTTTCGGGTGAGATCTCCGGAACCAAGCTGGCGGCCAGCGGCCACTATTACTTCACCCTCAAGGATCAAACCGCGCAGGTCCGCGCCGTGTGTTACAAGATGACGGCCCGCTACCTCAAGTTCAAGCCGCAGGACGGCATTGCGGTGCTGGCGCGCGGCCGGCTGGATCTTTACGACGCGCGCGGCGAGCTGCAACTGGTGGTGGAATCGCTCGAGCCGCAGGGTCACGGCGCGCTGCAGTTCGCCTTTGAACAGCTCAAACAAAAGTTGGCCGCCGAAGGCTTGTTCGACGTTGCCCGGAAGCGGCCCTTGCCTACGCTGCCGGAACGCATCGGCGTGGTCACTTCCCCGACCGGCGCGGTGATCCGCGACATGATCCACATCCTGGAGCGGCGCTCGCCGGGCAGGCACATCCGGCTGTATCCGGCACAGGTGCAGGGCGAGGGCGCGGCCGAGCAGATCGCGAGCGGGGTCGAATACTTCAGCCGGACCGGCTGGGCCGAGGTAGTGATCGTCGCGCGCGGCGGCGGGTCGATGGAGGATTTGTGGGCTTTCAATGAGGAGCGGGTGGCGCGGGCGATTGCGGCCTGCGCGGTTCCGGTGATTTCGGCGGTAGGCCACGAAACCGATTTCACGATTGCCGATTTCGTCGCGGATCTGCGCGCGCCGACGCCCTCAGCCGCGGCGGAATTGGTCGCGCTGAGCCAAGCGGGTTTGATCGAGCGTCTAAATGCCGGGGAAAACAAGCTGCGGCAGGCCGCACGGCTGACGCTGGCTCTGCTGGGCCGAAGGCTCGCCCATCAGATGATGGAGCCGGCCCGGATGCATCGGGCGATGGGGCGCAGGATGCAGCGCGCCGACGAGCTCGACTACCAGTTGAAAGACGCCGGTCGCAGTGCGATCGAGAAGCGGAAGCGCGCGCTGGACCATTTGACCTTGCGCTTGAGCCGGATGGATGTGCGGTTGCAATTGGCCGAGGCTCGGCGCAGGCTGGAGTCGTATGAATCGCAGGTGCGGCAGCGGATGCGCATGCAGTTGAGCGAGGCCTCCGCGGCGCTCAAGCCGCTGGAGGCGCACCTGGAGCAGTTGAGTCCATTGAAAATTCTCGATCGCGGCTACGCCATCGTCACCAAGGAAGCGGGTGGCGCGTTGGTGAAATCCCCGGAGGACGCACCCAAGGGATCGGATCTGCGCGTTCGCGTCGCCAAGGGCCAATTGCGCGCCAAAGTCACTTAGTTGTCGGCCGGAACTGGATTCCCGCTTTCGATCACAATCACGTCGAACGGAGCCTTGACGGAATCGAGGTGCAGGCCGAGGGTGGAGACGGCGGTAAAGACGGAGGGGTCGGAATCGCGGCGGGTCTCTTCCAGGGTAGGATCGAGGGGGAAGTTGTAGTAGCCGGGGAGAGCGGTGCGGTCGAGGACCGGGGATTGCAGCATCTGAGAGAGATAGATGCTGAAGACGGCCATGGTCATGCCGCGGGCGGAGCGATGCTCGCCGTCGAGGGACCAGTCATTTTTAGACCGGGGGTCCTTCACTTCCTCCAGCTTGAGCGGGCTCTTGCCAAGGGTGAGCGCATAAGCGGCAAGATCGCGGGTTTCGTGGTGCAGCTTTAAGTTGAAGCGCTCAATCAGCAGGGTTTGGAGCATCCGGGGGAACTGATCCGGAGGTGTATGATCCGGCGCCTTCGCAACGATGTCGTAGCGTTCGGAAAAGATCCACGCAGGTCCCGAGACCTGATTGAAGAAGGACAGCCCGAAGGCTCGGACCAGCGCGTTCGACAGCGTGGTGCGATTGAGCGTCAGCCGGTCCCCGAAAGTGGACGCGCGGCCGCCGCCAGCGTCAGCGGCTTTCACGGTCGCAGCCTCGAATGCCGGTTGGGCATACGCGCCGCCGGCAAGCAAGGCAACCAGCAGGAATCGCGTCATGCATTCCTCCCATGCCATGCATGACGCGATTCGAGCGAAGGGTGTGCAGTCTACTGATTCGGCGGCGGGACGCGCGTCGGCTGAATCGAAATATTCGCGGTGTCGCTCTGGCCCATCATCGTCACCACCACCGGCACGGAATCGCCGCTGGCGACTCCGGTGGGGACCTGCACGTCGATCTGATACTCGCCTGCATAGCCGGGGACGAGTCCGGAGAACAGCACTTGGCTGGAGGAGAGGGTGACGCCGCCGATGGTCACCGTCGGCATGGTGGGCGTTTCATACAGCGTGCTGCCGTCGGCGGGAGGATTCTGTCCCAGCGGTAGAGTCGCACCGTTAGCTGCGCCGTTGACTGTCGCCTCTCCGAGCCCGGTGAGATAGATCACCAAATAATCGCCGATGTTGGCGGGCTCGCCGCATTGCGTGGTCGCCGAGGTGCTGGCGGCGCAGGCCGGGAGTCCAATGTCGGAGGTCGCTGCGGTGGGCAAGACTACCCAAGCTGAATTAGCGAACTGGGTGATGACGTACTGGTTGCCGTTCTTGGAGTCGGTGAAGCGGTAGAGGCCAGGGCTGGCCGGGACCATGTTCAGCGTGTAGTTGGCATAGTTGGACGACGATGTCGTCAGTTGTACGTTCACAGTTCCCGTGGTCGGCAGGGTGTCGGGCACCAGAAGATCAATCTGCCCGGAGGAGCCCTCCGGATTGGCGGTCGTGGGCGCCGTGGGAGGGATGACGTGAAACAAGGGTGCGGGTGTGCCGTTAAACGTGACTTGCAACCCTTCGGAGGACACGGAGGGGAACACTCCGCTGGTTTCAACCGTCGAGGCGCTGCCGAGGCCGTTCCCAAATACGCTGGCGATGGAGCCGGGCGCGATAGTTCCGGGATGGGCGAAGGATGCGTTATCCACTACTGAGGAGGTGCCGGCGATCGGTATCGTCACCGCGCTCGGGCTGCTTTGTCCGCCGGATGACATTACAAACGGCACGGTCCCTTGAACTCCGGAGGCGGGGAGGGTGAAATTGACCTGGTAGATTCCGGCGTAGCCGGGGTACATGGTGGCGGAAAGCACGGTCGCGTTGACACTGCCTACGGTGGCGGTGGGCAGGGTGGTGACCGGATTAGCGGCCGTCGCCACTCCAGTTGGCGTGGCCGGAGTGGTCGGGCCCAATCCAACGGCAGCGGTTATTAGGGTTTCGTTTAGAATTGCTGGATTGGCGTACGAAATGAGATTGCCTTTCACGTCATAGAACCCGCCCAACCCCGAGCCGGACGCATTTACGGTGCCAATCGCGGGCGCCGCAGCACTGATAGTTATGGGGAATGGAGCTACGGCGACACTATTAATCGACACGTTCAGCATCGCGGGACCGACACCGAGCCCAAAGGGGAGTTGAACCGTAAATTGAGTGGCGAAGTAATCGGCGGGCGGGATGTAGGCGACTTGGCCGGAGATTGTGACTTGCGCTTTGGTCGGATCCGTTCCGAAGTTTGTGCCGTAGATGGTGGCCAATCCACCGGAACATAGCGTTGTGGTGTAAGACTCCGTGTTGACCACGCTGGCAATCGTCGGGGCTTGAGCAAAAGCGGCCCCGCAACAGATGAGGAAGAAGGCAAGCTTGCGCATAGCGGACAGTGTAACGCCTTTCGGCTCGAAAGGCTTCACCCATTCAGGTGAGGCGGAGGGTAGAATCGAGAACGCTGCCTCAAGTCGTGCCACGAAAGCTTCCCGTGCTGGAAAAGACGAAACGCGAGCTGATCCGGCTTGCCCATGCAAGCGCCAGTGACCCTGCTCAACTACAGGCGCTGCTTGAGGCATACACCACGGCGGTGGGTGCCCAAGGCTCCGGGTTGGTGGTGCAGGATCTCAAGAACCGGCGGGGAAGCGTCAGCGAGTCGTGGGGATTCGACCCGGCATGGGAGCAGAAGTACGCGGAGCACTACGCCGCAACCAACATCTGGATTCAGCGCATGGCTCCGCTGTTGCAGCCCGGCAGGGTGCTGAGCAGCGAAGCCGTGATCGGTGACCACGAACTGATCCGCACTGAGTTCTACAACGATTTCCTGCGTCCTCAGGGAATGTTCCACTCCTTCGGCGCAGCCGTGACCAGGGAAGACGAGGTGAGCGCTTACATCACTTCCGTACGCTCCAGGCGTGCGGGACCCTTCCGGGCCGAGGAGCAGGATCTGTGCCAGGAGTTGATCCCGCACCTGCAAACTGCGTTACGAATCCGGCATCAGTTTGCGGGTCTGGAAACGCAGGTCAGGCATTTGGGCTCGGCTCTCGACCTTTTGCCGCAAGGGATCGTTGTTACCAACGGCACATGGCGCATTCTATTTATGAATCGCAGTGCAGTGAGCATACTCAACGCGCAGAACGGACTGTGGATCGCCTCGGACGGTCTGCGGGCGCTGCGTTCGAACGAAACAGCGCAGTTGCGGGAACTGCTGGCGCGAGCCGCGGATACAATAGCGGGCAACGGCGAACACCCAGGAGGCGTAATGCGGATCTCGCGGCCGGGACGGCCCCCGCTCCGGATCGCAATCGCCCCGCTGGAGATCGCGAACGGTTCGGTACGTTATCCCGCCGCAATTCTGACGATCGCGGCGCCGCAGCCATTGGAGGCAATAGATGTACGGTTGCTCGAGCAGTTGTTCGGCCTCACGCCGGCCGAAGCCCGTCTGACCGCGGCGCTGGTGGCGGGCAAGTCAGTGAAGGAGTATACCGAAGAGGCGCGCGTGAGCCTGAACACGGCTCGCACCCACCTGAAGAGCGTGTTTGCTAAAACCGGCGTGAAGCGCCAGGCAGCCCTGGTGCGCGAGGTGCTCACCACGGTGGAGCAATTGCGCCTGGTCCGGGACTCCGGCCCCAGGGGCATCTGATCGCTAACGCTTCGGCGTTATATGATCGAATCGTGAAGCTGCGAGGATTTCAGACCGCGTAGTCTCCCTCTACATGCAGCGCTTGCTGACCTTTACTTACGGCGACCCGTCGCGGGCGATGCGGGAGATCGCCGATCTCACCGAGAGCCTCCCCGCCGCCGTCCGCAATCGGTTCGACATGCTGCTGTCGGCATCGCCGGCTCCGGAACGATGCTTGCAATATTTCGTGCGCCTGCGCGAGCGGCAGCCGGCGGCCTTCGAGCGTCTGACCCGGTCCACCGCGGCGCTGCGTCACCTGGTGGCGGTGTTCGCTTACAGCCGCTTCCTGGCCGAGGAGATCCTGGAACATCCGGACTGGGCTGATCCGCTTTTGAACTCCAGTGAACTGGCGAAGGTGATCACAGCCGATGAGCTGCGCGCGCAACTCGAGGCGGAAAACGCCCCGGGCGTGCCGCAACCCTTGGAACTGGCCAAGTTCCGGCGCCGGCATCTTCTGCGGATTCTGGTGCGGGATGTGTTGGGACTGGGGACGCTGCCCGAGATTACGGCGGAGCTTTCCGATCTGGCCGATGCGCTGGTGGGGTTCGCCTATGGGCGGATATATTGGAACCTGGTGGCGCGTTATGGCGTGCCGCGTTCGGAAACAGACGCTACCGAGGCGAACTTTGCCGTCATCGCGCTGGGCAAGCTGGGCGGCAAGGAGCTCAACTACAGCTCCGATATCGACCTGATGTTCGTGTACTCCGAGCCGGGCTGGACCGAGGGACGACCCGAACGCATCACCAACAAGGAGTTCTTCAAGCGCGCGGCGAATCAGCTCACCGAGTTGTTGAGCACTTACACCTCCGAGGGCATGTGTTACCGCGTGGATCTGCGGTTGCGTCCGGACGGGAGCCTGGGCGAGGCCTGCGTGTCGCTGGAAGGCGCGCGCACCTACTACGCCAACCGCGCGCGCGACTGGGAGCTGCAGATGTTGATTAAGGCTCGCGTGGCGGCGGGCCATGATCCCACCGGCCGGGCGCTGCTGGATTTCGTCGAGCCGCGAATCTATTCAACCACTCTGGACTTCTCCGCCGTGGAGCAACTCTCCGAAACGCGGGAGCGGTTGAATGAGCGGCTGGCGGCGCGCAAAGCCAAGTGGGGGCTGGCGACCCGGATCGGCGAGCGTAACTCCATCGACGTGAAGCTGGAACGCGGTGGAATCCGCGACATCGAATTTCTGGTGCAGTGTCTGCAGCGGCTGTACGGCGGAATGGAGCCGTGGGTGCGCCATGGCGGGACCATGCTCGCGCTGGCTCGGCTGCAGGACAAGGGCTTTCTTTCGGGCGCGGAGTACGGCCGCTTGGCCTCGGCGTATCAGTTCCTGCGGCACCTGGAGCACCGGCTCCAGTTCGAAGACGATTTACAGACGCACACGCTGCCCTCCGACGCCGAGGCGCTGGATCTTCTGGCCCGGCGGATGCCGGGAGGCGGAGGGTCGGAAGCCTGGCTGATGCTGGAGCTGCGCGGGCACCTGGCGCGGGTGACCGAAATTTACACTCGCGTGGTGGGATCGCAAAGTCAAACCGCGATCGAAGCGGCTTCCGAAGCGGCCTCTGGGGACGGGCCGCGCGCGAGCAACGTGGTGCTGGTGCTCGATCAGCGCGCGCCCGCGCTGGCTGCGGCTTTGACGCGCGCGCGTCTGCAGCGCGGATACAGCGCTTTCGAACATTTTCTGGAGCGCCTGACCGGGGACCCGCAGCGCCTGGACGATCTCAATTCCAACTCCGAGCTGGCCGAATTTGTTCTCGACCTGTTCGAACACAGTCCCTTCTTCGCGGAGGAGCTGATTCGCTCGCCGGAGCTGGCCGATGATGTGGCGCGTGCGCGGATCCCTCTCGCATCCGAGGAGCCGGCTTCGCAGGAGTTGCCGGACCTGCGCCGCTGGTACCGCCGCGAAATGGTCCGTATCCAGACCGAAAGCATCTGCCTGTCGCATCCGATTTTCGAAACGCTGGCGCGAACCTCTGAGCTGGTAGACGCGGTCATCAAGCGCGTGTACCAGATCGCCATCACCGAGACGCTGCGCACTCATCCTCCGCAGGACGCCGCTTACCGGCCCGGCGACCAGATGTGGGTGATCGCGCTGGGGCGGCTGGGAATGCACGAGTTCGATCTGGCCTCCGACGCGGACCTGGTGTTCGTCGTGCCCGACGCCGAGGTTGCCGAAATCGAGTTTTGGACGCGCGTGGCGGAGCGGGTGGTGGACATGGTCGCCGCCTATACGGGCGGCGGAGTGCTGTTCACCGTCGATACCCGCCTGCGGCCCAACGGCGGGAGCGGCCCGCTGGTGCAGACCGAGGCGGCGGTGGCCGATTACTTCGCCCGCACCGCGGAAGCATGGGAAGGCATCACGTACATGAAGTCGCGCGCCGTGGCGGGCCATCCCGCGCGGGCCGAGGCGTTCCTGCACAAGCTCCAGGACGTGGACTGGCGGCGCTACGGGCAGGGCGGACGTTCGCGCTCCGATCTGCGCCAGATGCGGCTGCGCCTGGAAAAGGAGCAGGGCCCGCTGCATCCGCTCAAGGCCGGCCGCGGCGGCTATTACGACATCGACTTCCTGCTGATGTACCTGCGCCTGAAGAGCGCGGGCGTGTATTTCCGCGTGCTTAATACTCCGGCGCGCATCGAGGTTCTGGACAGCATGGGAGATATCGACCACGCCGAGGCGCAATTCCTGCTGGACGCCGCGACGTTTTACCGCGCCCTCGATCACGGCCTGCGCGTGCTCAGCGGCCACGCCGAATCCAAGCTCCCGAAAACCGAGGCCCAGCGCGAAACCCTGGCGGCGCTGCTGCGGCGCTGGACTCCGCTGCCGCTGAATGAGCTGGCGGAGATCGGCAATAAAGTCAGCGCGGCCTTCGACCGCTGGTTCGAGCCGTAGCCCGCTCGGCCCAGCGGTCGCCCCGGTCGCGGCTCTGAAGCAAAAGCGCCGAGCGACGTCACAGGTTGTCCCATCGGAGGCAAAGCTGAGCCGCGACTAGAAGGAGCGGTTTTTGCCGCGGGCTGTTAGTCGGTGCCGAACAGCTTGAGCTGATTGTCGACGCTGACCACGCCCTTCACCTTCTTGGTCAACTTTTCAGCCTTGTCCTTGGCTTTTTGCGTGCGCACTTCGCCTTTGAGCGTCACCGCGCCGTTCTTGACGGTGACATCGAATCCGCCGCCGCGAACGTCGGTATCGTTGGCCAGCTTGGCCAGCACCTCGTCATGAATCTTTCCGTCTGAGTTGCCTTGCGCGACCAGCAGGGGCATCACCAGGAGGAATACCAACACGAGAGACATTAGGCGCATACAAGGCTCCGTTCCTTTAACAATAGCGAGTTTCGAGTGGGATGGTCCCCTGCCGTTCGGCTTGGTCACTAGTGAAATCGCGCACAACGCATTCGCTGTGCGCTCCGTTCTGTGCTGCCGCACCTATGCTCCAGTCATCCGGATCTATTCTCCAGTCATCCGGATCTATTCTCCAATCATCCGGCGCCAGTCCGAGGCGGACAGGAACTCCGGATCCTCGCGCCAATGCGGGCGCACCTTGACGAAGGTCCGCAGGAACACTTTCTTTTCGAAAATGCGCTCCATTTCCTGACGGGCCCGGGTTCCGATTTTCTTCAGCAGCGCCCCGCCCGCGCCGATCAGGATGGTCTTCTGCCCTGGGCGTTCGACATAAATAGACGCGTCGATGCTCAGCATAGTTGCGGTGTCCTGCCAGCTATCGATCATCACGGCAGTGGCGTGCGGGACCTCCTGGTGCGTCAGGTGCAGGATTTTCTCGCGCAGGATTTCCGCGGCCAGAAATCGCTCCGGCTGGTCGGTTATATGCTCTTCGGGGAACAGCGCCGGACCCTCCGGAAGCCGTTTGACGATTTCGGCACGCAGCACGTCCAGCCCGTCGCCCTTCTTCGCGGAAACCGGAATATATTCGGCGAAATCGTGCAGCTCGCGATAACGCTCGATCGATCGCAGGATGCGCGTTTTGTCCGCCAGGTCGTCCACCTTGTTGAACACGGCCAGCACTGGCGCGTCGATTTTTTTCACCAGGTCGACGGCTTGCGCATCTTCCTCCGTGAAACGTCCCAGCGCGTCGATGACGAACAAAACCACGTCGGTCTCCATACTGGAGCGGACCGTGCGCATCATGTACTGGTTCAGCAGCGTGTCGGACTTGTGAATCCCCGGGGTATCCAGGAAAATGATCTGCGCTTCGGGAAGCGTCAGCACGCCTTGCACCGAGGTGCGCGTGGTTTGGGGACGCGAGGCGACAATCGCCAATTTCTGTCCCACCAGCGCATTGAGAAGTGTCGATTTGCCGGCGTTGGGCCGGCCCAAAATGGAGACGAAGCCGGCCCGATGCGTGAGGCGAGCCTGCGAACCGCTAGTTGACGCGTCGCTCATTGAATTGCTGCTCATTGGATTGCAGCCCGAGCGACGCGCACCTGGTCCACACGCCGGTCGTTGGCCGCCAGCACCTTGATCAGAATTCCGTCGCGCCCGGCCTCTTCCCCCACTGCCGGAACATGCCCGAGCCATTCGGTAATCAACCCGCCGATGGTGGTCGACTCGGTGTCGTGCTGCGGATGAAAGTCGAGCAGATCGGCCAGGCGATCGACGTCGAAGCTGCCGGAGACCACGTAGCTTCCGTCGGGCTCCTGGCGGAAATCGCGCTCCGGCTCATGCTCATCGTGAATCTCGCCGACGATCTCCTCCACCATGTCTTCCAGCGTAACGATCCCCGCGGTCGAGCCGTACTCATCCACAACTACCGCCAAATGCACGCCTTCTTCCTGCATCTCGCGCAGCAGATCGTTCACCGGCTTGGTCTCCGGAACGGCGCGAATAGGGCGCATGATATCGCTAACCTTGCGGGCGGCGCGCTCGGCTTCATTCATCTCGAACATGTCGCGAACGTGCACGAACCCGCAGATCGAATCAATATCGGAGTCATACACCGGGATGCGCGAGAACTGTTCGTGGATCACCAGTTGGCGCAGCTCTTCGAGGGTTGCGTCGCGGCCGATGGCGACGATTTTGGGCCGCGGCGTCATGACTTCCCTCACGGTTTTATCGCCGAAGGCCATCACGGATTGAATCAACTCGCGGTCGCCCTCTTCGATGATTCCCTCTTCGCGGCCGGCGCTGATCAAGGCTTCGATGTGCTCGTCCGCGCGCGCGGCTTCCGCCGGATGGTCGCTGGGGCCGAGCTCGAACAGAGATTGCAGGAACTCCAGCGACCAGATCAGCGGGCGGGAGATCCAGGCCACCGCACGCAGCAGCGGCACCAGCGGCAGCAGGCCTCGTCCGCCGCTGCGGCGGTAAATGATCTGCGGAATGATGTAGGTGCCGACGATGGTGAACGCACCGGCCAGGATGCACGCCGCGGCCAGCGCCTGGCTCAGCGAGGTTCCACCCACGGCGATGGTGAAGATCAGCCCTCCGGTGACGGCCAGGCCGACGTGTTTCACGATGGAGAAGGTCATCGCGCCACGCTCAGTGGTCAGGCCGATTCTAGGCTCCAGGGTTTCCTTGAAGTATTCGAGCGACGGCAGCTCCCGCGCGTGAATGCGCAACGCTTCCAGGTACAGCACCTGGATGCAGGTGACCGCGATGACCAGAACGGACATCCCGCAGGCGGCGATGACAAGCAGGGAGATCATGCGCTCACGCTTCTCTCTACAAGACCCAATGGCAGCTTCAGACGCTTGCGCCACAGCGCTTCGGCGTGAGCCATCTGGCCCTGGTCGGTTTCATGATCCATGCCCGCCAGGTGCAGTAATCCGTGAAGCATCAGGATGCGCAGCTCGTCTTCGAGAGCGTGCCCGAAGCGCGCGGACTGCTCCGAGGCGCGATCGAGCGAAATGGCCATCTCCCCGCCCGCTTGCGCTTCCGCAAGGGGAAACGACAGCACGTCGGTGGGCGCATCTTTGTGCCGGAAGGTGCGGTTGAGTTGCTGCAATTCCTGGTCGCCGGTGATCAGGCACGTGACCGGGCGTCCGGGCGCGATGTGCGCTGCGGCGGTCTTCAGAAATTCCGCGAGAGCGCGGCGGCGCAGGCCCCGGAACAATCCCTGCGAAGGATAGCGGAAAAGAAGGGAAACGGCGTCGCTCGAAGTGGAAACGGTGGACATATACCGCGCCTCAGGCGACGGGGGTTTCCGCGGGGGTCGAGCCGGCCGTCGAATCCGCAGGCTCGGTTAATTTGAACGACAGTTGCCGGTTCGCGCCGATGGCTTCGTTGTAGCGCTCGTAAGCTTTGACGATTTTTTGTACCAGGTTGTGGCGCACCACATCGCGGTCGTCAAACTGCACGAAGCGAATTCCTTCGATGCCGCGCAGCACTTCAATGACTTCGATCAGGCCGCTGCGCAGAGTGCCGGGAAGATCCACCTGAGTGGGATCTCCCGTCACCACCATTTTGGAGTTGAATCCCTGGCGGGTCAGGATCATCTTCATTTGTTCCGGCGTGGCGTTTTGAGCCTCGTCCATGATGATGAAACTGTCATTGAGCGTGCGGCCGCGCATGAAGGCCAGGGGCGCGATCTCGATGGTGTTGCGCTCCAACAGCTTCTCCACTTTTTCCGCCTCGATCATTTCATACAGCGCGTCGTAGAGCGGGCGCAGGTAGGGATCGATTTTTTCCTGCAGCGTGCCGGGCAGGAAGCCGAGGCGCTCCCCGGCTTCGACCGCCGGACGAGTGAGAATGATGCGGCTGACGCGCTTGCTGAGCAGCGCGGCGACCCCCATCGCCACGGCGAGGTAGGTTTTTCCAGTGCCGGCGGGACCGATGCCGAAGACCAAGTCATGGTGTTCGATGGCGTCGACATACTTGCGCTGGACGATGGTTTTTGGCGCGATGGTTTTCTTGCCGAAGCTGCGCTGGCGCCCGCTTTCCACCAGCCCGCGCAGGGTGGTTTCCGCGTCCGCCGTGACCACACGCAGAAAGCTGTTAAGGTCGCCGTTGTTGAAGACGTGCCCTTCACGCGTGAGCGAGGCGTAGTCGGAGAGAATGCCCGCCGCGCGCGCGACGCTGGAATCATCGCCTTCGATCTCGAGCGAGTCGTTCAGCAGGCGCGTGCGGACGTTCAAGCCGGATTCAATCAGCCGGATATTCTCGTCGCGGGTCCCGAACAGGGACTCGATGCCTCGGCTAATCTGTACGCTAGACTTCATTCACGGTTGGGGGTCATTCAAGGCGGAGCAGTCGGAGGGGGTTAGACACGCAGGTCATCCGCGAGCGCGGAGCGGGAAGCAACATCTCACTTGATGATATCAGAACGCCGCAAGCCGCAAATCCAGGCCGTCGGCTGAAAGAGATTCTTCACAGCCGGACTTGCAGGATACGCTTCAGGTTGCGGCTGCCGCGCAGCACGGCCAAGATGCGGATCGGCCTCGCGTCCGGCTGATAGATCACCATGAACGAATAGAGCGGGAAAAACAGGACGGCTCGCGTGGTCAGGTCTTTGCGGGTGTGGCCCTGCCCGGGCATCGCCCCCAAAGAGGCAAACAGCTCGTAAAATTCGCTCTCGACTCGACCGGCCAGATCGATATAGCAATACGTACTGGTTAAGGTATACATAACACAA
>CAWISY010000141.1:0-19948 GCA_963838455.1 Bryobacterales bacterium | reverse complement strand
GCCCAAGCTCATATGATTCAGTCCGTAAAATCGAAATGGCGGTGAGATTCTGGTTCCGTCACCCATTTCTCCGAACTGGCTTGAAAGCAGAATTGTAAACAGTCTGGTGCGAAGCCGGGAATACCAATGCACCGTCCGTTCTATTGGCCCAAGATCCATTGCGATTTTAGCAGGATTGTTTGACAGTCGAAGACGACGCTTGAGCTTCCCGAAAAAATTCAAGCGGTTTTAAAAGCCCTATTGGACACGGAGACCGGTTGGAGATCACCGACGAAGCCCCGCTCTATGATGACGTCGCCGGCGTCTCCACGTTCACGAAAACCTTCCCGGAGCGCGGGCCCCGCGACCGCCAGGGCCGCTCCCTGCGCGATTTCGACCTGCACCGGCGCCTATTCAAGTACCCGCTCAGCTACATGATCTACAGCGAGGCCTTCGACAACATGCCGCAAGCGGCGCAGGCGCAGATTTACCAGCGTCTGTACGGCGTCTTGAGCGGCAAGGACCAGAGCCCGAAGTTCCAGCGCCTCTCTGCCGCGGACCGGCGTGCGGTGCTGGAGATTGTCGCCGATACGAAGGCGGGGCTACCGGCCTATTGGCGCAAATAGACAGGCAGACTCCGAAAACACCGCTTGCTTGCGCGCGGCTCAGTAGAATGGAATGCGCGACTGATCTGTGACTAGTAGACACAGCCGCGACCGGAGGAAGCGGTTCCTGCGACGAATGACCGAACCTCCGCTGGGCCCAGCGGGCGCCCCGGTCGCGGCTCTGAAAGAAAAGCGCCGAGCGACGTCACCGGTTGTCCCATCCGGTCCCACCGGAGGCAGGGCTGAGCCGCGACTGCAAACAGCGGTTTTTGGCATGGGCTCCAAAAATAAATCGGGCCCGGCGGTGGCGATATGAACGCCAAGCCAAGCCCGACTCCAACGTGATCGTAATCTGCGCGGCGCTTGCTCACCATGGAGCGGACACGCCGCTCCATACTAGTGGCCGTGCGGCTTCGCTACCGTGAACAACTGCTTGAGCGACTTCGCCACCTTATGATCCTCCAGTTGGAAGCCCAACAGGGTTTCTCCCACCAGCAGGATGGCCGCGAACGGCGCCACTGGCACGGAGTAGTGAATGCACAGCCCCACCACCAACGCGAGTACGGCTGCGGAGATCGGGAAATAAGTTTTAACGGTCATACTTGTTCTCCTAAAGAGGGATTGGTTTGAACTTACGGCTTGGCGAATTTCGCCGAATCGATGGCGGGATTGACTTTCACCTCCGCGATATCGGCGGTGAAGCGGCCATCCAGCCACAGGAACGAATATTTGAACGGGAACTTGATGCCGTTGACGTCGCGGTAATCGTCGAAGTCCTGTTGGATCGAGATGCGTCCCACCGGCGAGGGCGTCTGCCGCACGTAGCGGACAAGAAGGTGCGTCTGCTTGTCGAAGTAGAAGGTGCCGAGCAACCCATCCGGCGAGCTTCCCTGCACGACATACACATCGCGATCGCCGATGGTGTCTTCCAATCCCACTCTCCAGGTCTTGAAGGCATTCTTGATCTGGCCGGGGAAAGAAATCACGCCATCCAGGCGCGCGCCGTTCAGGTCATTGCCGGTCAGTTCATACTCGCCGAGGAATCCGCGCGGAGCGCTGATCCAGCCGCTTCTGCCGTTGTAGGTCCAGGCGCTGACGCCGCGATCCGGATGTTCCGGGAAGTGGATCCACATGCCGCGCTCATCGGGAGCCTGCGCATAAATCTGGAACGCCGCCGTTCCGCCCAGGCCCGCAAAGCCGAGGCTCTTTCCGGTAGCGATGAAGCTCTTCAAAGTCGCCAGTTTCGCCGCTCCGCCCATCGCCTGAACATAGTCATCCAGGATCTGGGAAGCCGGCGGCTCGCCGACGCCGAGCTGAACCACGTCTTGCCGTTCATCGACGGGCGTGCTGTACAGCCGGTCGAGCGTGATGGACGTGGTCGGGCGATCCGCCTGGTGATGGCAGGTCCAGCAGGTAACCATCTGCGCTCCGCCGAAGTTCTCTTTGTTGATGGTCGCCACCATCTCCACCATCTTGCGAGCCGTGCGCTTCTCCGGCTTGGCGTCGGTGACCCAGTCCATCGCGTCCGTGCCGGCGCCGGGATGGCAGTTGGAGCAGTCGTAGCCGACTGCAGCCGTCATCACGCCCATGGCCCCCAGAAAGTCGCTGGGGGTGAGCCCCTTCAGCGTGCTGGTGGTCACGTTCTTGAAGAACTCGCCGGCGGTTTGCCCCTTAGCGGTGGCCGCAGCCGCTGCCTTGGTGTCGGGCTTTTGAGCGACGGTTTGCGCCGCAGCCGGCAGGGCGGCTAAAAGCCACGCCGTTGCCGCCACCGCCGCAAAATGCGCCGATTCATGAAAACGGATTTTCATCAAATATTTCTCCTTAAGGATCAGGAATCAAAAATTCGCTGCCCAGCCGCGGTTTCTGCCGGACGGAAACTCGTCAACCCGGAGCAGCAATTCCCTAGCCAAATGGCACAGACCCGAAATTTCGCGGCATTCGAAGGAATATTCCCAAAGGTTTCCAGGCGATTGTGTGCGGCAGCTCGATTGAAGCCGATGCGAGCCCTTCCTTGGCGTGGCGCGATTCCGCGCAACCAACTTGAAATCAGCGCAGCCCACGTGCGTCATCTCGCGCGGCAACTGCTTGCATCGAAGAAAAACAGACTGACGACTGATTACTTGGTCAACTTCGCCCGGATGGCCCGCAATTCCCGCCGGTGGCTCGCATCCGGCTCGGGATAACTCAGCTTCAGCTTGCGCAGGCGGCGCAGAATGATTTCGGAAACGATCAGTTGCGCGTTGGGCTTGTCATCGGCCGGAACCGCGTACCATGGCGCATCCCGAGTGCTGGTCGCGCGCAGGCATTCTTCGTAGGCTTGCATGTACTGCTTCCAGTACTTGCGCTCTTCGATATCCGCCATAGTGAACTTCCAGTTCTTGTCGGGATCGTCGAGGCGGGCCAGGAACCGTTTGCGCTGCTCCTCCTTGGAAACGTGCAGGAAGAATTTGAGGATATGGGTGCCGCTGCGATGAAGATGCCGCTCCAGATCCAGGATGGATTCAAACCGCCGTTCCCAGATGCGCCGGTCTTCCATGTCCTCCTCAGGCATCTGCTCGCCGCGCAGAATCTCCGGATGCACCCGCACAATCAGCACCTCTTCGTAGTAGGAGCGATTGAAGATCCCGATGCGCCCCCGCTCCGGCAGATAGCGCTCCGCATTCCACAAAAAATCGTGCTCCAGCTCTTCCGGGCCGGGATGCTTGAAGCTGACCACCTGGCATCCTTGCGGATTCACTCCGCTCATCACGTGGCGGATCATGCTGTCCTTGCCCGCCGCGTCCATCGCCTGGAAAATCAACAGCAGCGCGTGGCGATTCATCGCGTACAGCCGGTTTTGCAGCGAACTCAATTCCTGAATGTGTTTCTCCAGCAGCGCCTGATATTCTTGCTTGGAGGAATAGACCGGCTTAACGAGCGTCGGCCTGCGCTGCAGATCGACCTTCTCACCTTGCTGGATTCGAAAACGCTCGATTCGAAAGCGTTTTGGATCGATGCTTGCCATGCTGGCTTAAACCCCTCCCGTTCGTAGTTTCTCCAGGTCGATTCCCAACTGACTGCACTTCTTATACAGATGGCTCCGCTCCAGCCCCAGCGCTCTGGCCGTTTCCGCCATGTTGAAGCCGTGATGCTTCAGCTCCGCCAGGATGGTGTCCCGTTCAAATCGCTCCACCCGCGACGCCAACGTTCCCGCGCCACGCACCACCTCACGAGCCACCGGCAGCACCAAGCGCACCGTTCCCAAGTCCACCTCCACATCGGCCAGCAACAGCAGCCGCTCCACCGAATTCCGTAGTTCGCGGACATTTCCCGGCCAGGTGTACTCTTCCAGCGCCTTCACTGCCTCTGGCGTGAACATCTTTGCCTTCCATCCGTTCTGATCGCTGACGTGCCGCGCGAAATGCTCCACCAGCACCGCGACGTCGCCCGACCGCTCGCGCAAGGGAGGCAGCAGAATCGGGAAGACGAAGATGCGGTGGAACAAATCCTGCCGGAACGCGCCTGCGCGAACCTGTTCGTCCAAGTTGCGATGTGTAGCAACTAAAACGCGCACGTCGACACGCATGGCGCGATCGCCGCCCACGCGCTCGATCTCGCCCTCCTCCAGCACCCGCAGGAGCTTCGCCTGCATCACGGCCGGCATGTCGCCGATCTCGTCCAGGAACAGCGTTCCGCGGTCGGCCTGCTCGAATTTGCCGGCGTGGCGCGCGAGGGCTCCGGTAAATGCGCCCTTCTCGTGCCCGAACAATTCCGATTCGATCAGCTCCTGCGGCACGGCGGCGCAGTTGAGCGTGACGAAAGGACGCGAGCGCCGCGGGCTCTTCTCATGCACTGCCCGCGCGATCAGCTCCTTGCCCGTTCCGGTTTCGCCCAAGATGCACACGCGCGATTCGCCCGGCGCTACGCGCTCCACCTGCCCCATCACACGCCGCATGGCTTCGCTGGCGAACACCAGCTCATGTTTGCCGACGCGCCGCCGCAGCTCGCGATTCTCATGCTCCAGCCGGGCGACTTTGGTCGCGTTCTCTACCGTCAACAACAATTTGTCGGTGGAGAGCGGCTTCTCCAAAAAATCTACCGCGCCCAGTTGGATCGCCCGCACGGCCATTCCGACCGTCGCTTGCCCGGAGATCATCACCACCGGCGTGGTCACACCGATCGTACGAATCTCCTCGAGCAGTGCGATTCCATCCTTGCCCGGCATCACTACGTCGGAAAAGATCAGGTCGAAGGGCTGCTCGCGCAGCAGTCGCAGCGCCCTGGCCGGATTATCGGCGACCTCCGCCTGATGGCCCGCCATCCGGAACGCCCGCGCCAGGGATGCCAGCGTATTGGGATCGTCGTCGATGATCAACAGCCGGCTCATGCCGCGCTCCCTGCGGCCACGGCTTGAGAGGGGAGCTCCAGCACGAACGTCGCTCCTTTGCCCGGCTCACTGGTCACCGAAATTCTCCCATGGTGATCGCTCACCACGGATTGCACGATCGCCAGACCGAGCCCGGTTCCGTGCTGCTTGGTGGTGTAGTAGGGCGTGAACAAGCGCTCGCATTCTTCGGCGGTCAGCCCTTGCCCGGAATCGGAAACCTCGATTTGCACGCCGGCTTCGCACACCCGCGTGCGAACGCTTAAGATTCCGCCCTCCGGCATCGCGTCCATCGCGTTCAGCACCAGGTTGCGCAAGGCGCGCCCCAACTGTTCGGCGTCGGCCGGAATGAGCGGGAGCGACGGGTCGAGATCAACCCGCGGCTCAATCCTGCGCGCGCCACTAATTGAAAACTGGGCGTCCTTTGAAAGCTCCGCTTGGAATAACTTCATGACTCCTTCCACTAACTGGTTCACATTCACCGGCTGCAGCACCGGCGGAGGCATGCGCGCAAAATCGCTGAACCGTCCGATGATGGTATTGAGCTGGGCGAGTTCCTCCAGCAGCGTTTGCGTGCTCTCGCGAAAAATCTCCTCGAACTGCTCCTGAGCGCTCACCCGCGCGCGCTGCAGATTCTCCACCGTGATCTGCAGCGGAAACAGCGGATTCTTCAACTCGTGCGCCAGCCGCCGCGCCAACTCCCTCCACGCCGCGACCCGCTCGGCTTGAAGCGCGCGGTCGCGCTGCTCGATCAATTGCTCGGTCATGTGATTGAAGGCGCGCCCCAGGTCGCCCAGTTCATCGTCGCTATTGGCCTCCACCCGCACATTCCAATCTCCGCTTGAAATCGACCGTGCTCCCGCCGCCAGCAGCTCCACCGGCCGGGTCACGCGTTCGGTCACCCACCATCCCAGCAAGACTCCCAGCAGAATCCCGGAAGCGCCCACGATCACGCCCGTGCGCAGAATCGACTGCTCCAGCAGCACCTCCTGCCGCAGCGAATTCCCCACCATCAGCACGCCGAGCACGTTCGCGCCGCGCGCCAACGGCAGTCCATAGAAGCTCTCCGCGCTGGTACGATCGCCGGTCCATTGGACCACCGCCGTGGCCGCCTTGCCCGATGCCAGCACACGCTCGACCAGCGGCGCGAGCCGCTCCGGTTGCGCGATCGCTTGCCCGATCCCCAGAATCTCCTTCGGAGACCACGCCAGAAACACGCGAGCGCCAGGCGCAAGATGCAGCGATGCTAGAAACGCCGCGTCCAGCCGCTCGCCGCCCGCAACGTAGACCCGTCCCGCTCCCGCGCTCGACGCCCGCGCCGCCACCAATCCCGTGGCCATGCCATCCGGCGTGGCGATTCGTATCAGGAACGCTTTCGGCTCCTCAGCGTCCGCGGGAACATTCACCCAATCGCTGCGATATCCGAATCGCGCCGGCCAGTGAGCCGAGGAAACGATGTCGCCCGCCGCGGTCAGGATGTCCAGAAACTCCAGCGAAAAAGTCTCGGCCTGCGACTGCGCCTCATTCAGCCACGGAGAATAATCCGGCTCCAGGCGCGTGGCTTCAATGGCGATGCGCGTGACGGCATCCGACGCGGCGATCCGGGCCACTTTGCCGCCGATGTCGGCTCCCTGCGTATCCAGCTCCCTGCGGAATTGGTCGAGCAAGGCTTCTCTCCGCGTTTGGTCGGCGCTCTCGAACGCCCGGCGGGCGGAGATCGACACCGCGCCGGTCACCAGCGCCACCGCGCCGGCTACCGCAAGGCCGGAAATGAGCAGCAGTCGCGTGCGGAACTTCATGGCTCCATCCAGGTGTCTTGCAGGTCCGTCATTTCCCAACGCCCGGCGCCGCTCCAGGCGTGGACCTTGGGACTGAGCTGCCAGGCGATAGGAACATGCACCAAAGGAATCACGCGTCCATTGCCGAGCAGTTCGCGCTCCGCCGAATAAAGACTGGCGGAAGGCAGCGGAGGGTCCGCCTTCAACTGCTCCGCCAGATCATCGAGCGCCGTTCGGGCATCCGAGCTGGTGATCCGCAGCCGCACCACGTGAGCCTGCGCCGCACCGTCGGCGCTGGAGCGAACCGCTATTCCCGCTTCGACCGAGTTCACCGCGATGCGCTCCGCAATCGCGCGGGCCAATGTATCCGCGCGATCGTAGCCGATGGTGATGGTTCCTGCTCCCGTCCCCGCTGCCATCTGGCGCGAGCGAGCCACGTCCCGCATCACCGGGAACACGAAGCTGTATCCGCTCAGCCACTGTGGCAACAGCGCCGCGGAAACCTCGCCCTGCCGCTGCAGCAGGACGTTTTGAATCGCGGTCCGGTCGATGGAAAGTCCGAGGGCCTGCGCGAGCTGCGAGGGAACGGCAGGTGTCCCGTCGAACACCAGCGCCAGCACCTCCACCGGAGCGCTCACTGCTACGTTTGCGTTCTGTTGCCGCAAGCGCCGCACACTGGCCACGTCAACCTCAATCGCGTCCGCTTTGCCCAGCTCCAGATCGAGCGCCTGCTCCTTGAGCGGCCGGGCCATTGTGATCTCGATTCCCTCCAGGTACGGCTTCCCGCCCCAATAACCGCCGTGAGCCGATAATGCGGCCGATTTCCCCGCTTCCCAGCGCGCGACCGCAAACGGTCCCGTTCCCACCAGCGTACCTTCGGGCGTGCGCACCGCGACGGCATTGCGAGGACGCGCCAGACCAGCGAGGATTCTGTCGATCGGTTGGTCATCGGGAAATGTCAGAGAGGACTCGCTGGGAGACCACGTCGAGCCGTCATGGAGTAGAACGCCCGGCCGAGGCGTGAACCTCCACTTCTTTGCGGCCACATCATGCGTCCAGGACGTCGCCAGCCACGGCTGCGGCCGGCCCCGGTCATCCAGCTTCACCAGCGTCTCGAACACCAGCCCGGCGAGCGGTCCCTCACCCGGCTCCAGCGCCTGCATCGACGCGGCGATCTCCACCCGCAGCGTGCCTGCGTATCTGGGCCGGCGTGCGGCGATCGCGAGCCCCGCCAGCACGGCGACGGTGCTAATTGCCGCAATCGAGCGATGCAGTATACGCCGCATACTGGCCTGTTGCCGCCTCATGCACGATTGCCAGAACGCCTTCCGCGGCCGGCCATAACGCCGTCACCACGCCCTCCACTGGGGCAGGATCGGTCAACCGCCGCGGGCTCGCTCCGGTCACTTCGTAAGCCGCAAGGCTGTCGGCCCCCGGCGCTCCACTTGAAGCCAGAACCGGGCTCGAAGCCAGAACCGGATTCACCGCGCAATGGGCGGGAAGGGAAGCGATGTCGCTGCCCCAATCCGCAATCGCGAACGTTTGCGAGCCGCGAGATGCATGGACCGTTCCATCCGTCACGGACGCCAGGCTGAATTCGCCGACCCGCGCGAGGGAAAAGAAATTCTCGCCGTTGCCGGTTTCGAGCGTATTTTCTCCCGCGGTGAAGTGGACCTTTTCCCCTTCGACCTGAAATTCTCCGGAATCCGTGGAACATGCCAGTTGCAAAGCGGGCGACGCCGTTCCCGTGCAGGTCCCTCCCGAGGAATACGCCGCGACGGAATCCCCCGCCACCACCAGCCTCCCGCGCGGATCGCGAACCACGCCGAAACCCTCCAGCGCCGCGACCTCGCTCAAGTCCCACTTGCCGTCTTTGCGCACGAACCGCGCCAACTGCCTGGCGCCCAGTACCAACATTTGGTCCTGGCTCACCGACAGGTCCAGAATGGGCTCGGTCTGCCGCCACAGCGGCCGCATCACCAGAGACGGCCGTAGTTGCCTTGGCGCCGGCTGCGAGGCATAGGCCGCCGTTTCCACCACCTGCTCTCCGCCGCGCTCGAATTCGACCACCAGCAGCGGTCCGCCGACGTTCTGCGTCGCCGTCACAACCACCTCCACGGTTCGAGCATCGCGATTCGCAGGACGGCGTAACGCGCTTTCGAGCAGACCTCGTGCGCGAGCCGTCTCAGCGGCGAACTCCGGCGCCAGCGCTCGCTCGCTGACATGCGCCACCTCGCCCGGCACAAGAATGTTCGAGGACAGTTGGCGCACTGCGTCCGGCAGGGACGGCGGAGACTGCGCCTGCGCAAGCATGCCGAGGGAAAAGAGAAGCAGGACTGGTCGCACTTAGTAGGGATCATAACAAATGAAAAAAGGGCAGGCGAAAAAAGGGCCGCGCCAGCGCGGCGGGAATTGCGCGCACCGGCCCAAACGGCAAGTGTTACTGTTGTGCCGTCAAACCCTTGAGAACATCGTTCGCGAAGAAAAACTTTCCGTCATTCGGCACCATCATGATCTGCACCTTGTCGGACAGCTTTTCCGCAATGATTTTCTGAATCAGCAGCGGATTATCCTTGAGGACCTCGGCCTCCAGCTTCATCCGTTCCGCGTCTGCCGAAGCCAAGCGCCGGATCTTGTACTCGTCGCCATCCGCCGTTAGCTTGGTCTTCTCGACCTCCGCTTTTCCGTCGATCACCTTGGCCTCCGCCAGCGCCTCGGCGTTCTTCACCGTCGATTCCTTGCGAGCCTCGGCTTCCAGTTTCGTCTGCTCGATCTGCTTCTGCTTGAGCGGGAGCGTGTACTGCATTGCGTCCGCCTGAGCCTTGGCTTGCAGCACCGTCACCTGCGCCTGACCCTCCGCGGCCTTCACCTGCCGGGCTTCTTCTGCTTCCGCTTCCAGCTCGGCCTGCCGGACCTCTTTCGCTTTTACATCCAGCTCGACCGTCAGCCGCTCATTCTCCTGCTCCTTCAAGAGCAGTCCCTCCAGGCCGCGAGCGTAATCCGCCGGAAGCTGCACGTCGCGCAACAGGACTTCCTTGACCATCACGCCGTCGCCGGCGAGCTTCTGGGCGATGACCGCGGCGGCTGCTCTGCGGACTTCTTCGCGTTTGACCGCGAAAACTTCGCGCACCAGGTAGTTCGGAGCCAGTTCACGAAACGCGCTGGCCACCACCGGAGGGACAATTTCGGCCTCCACCGGCTGGGGAAGATTCGCGTAGATGTAGGGCAGCTTCGCCGCATCCAGGCGATAGCGCACCGTCACCGCCAGGCCCACGCCCAATCCCTCCTTGGTCTGCACCTTCAGGGATTGCGGGTCCTTTTCGTCGACGCTGGTCGAAAACACGTTGTCGCGGATGTTGTACAGCTCGACGTGATCCACCAGCGGAACCATCAGATGGACGCCGGGGTACAGCGTCTTCGACATGGGTCCGAACATCTGGCTGACTCGCACGCCGGCCATCCCGCTGGGAATCAGCGCGATGCTCAGCCCGAGCAGCGCCGGAGCCGTGCCGGCCGCGGCCAGGCGCAGAGCCAGGCCCCAGCGAATCGGGTATTCGCGCCCCTCGAGCGATGATGCCATCCGCACAGGGCCGGAGGCTCCGTTGTGCGGATCTGGCGTAGTAAGCAGCCCCCCGTGCTCGCCGGGAGACTGCATCGATAGTCCCGGCGAATCGTTCAACGAAAGCCCTTGCTCGCCCGTGCCTTGGGCCGGAGCCGGCTTGCGCCCCTTGAAGATCAGATACAAGTCATAAACCAGGATTGCGGCAGCTCCGGCAAAGAGCCCGAATCCTATAATCAGCACCAGATAACGCAGAAACAGCATGGTCATTCTCCTTTCGTGGTTTGTGAACTTACGACGATTTGCGGATTTGTCTCCGCGGATACTTGCGCCCGCAAAGGCGCGGGACCGGCTCCAACTCGCTCGAAAATCTCCGGCTGCTCCTCATCCAGCTCCACGCTGGCTCCGCTCGAGACCAGTTCGAACAGTTCCTCCACATCGCGATTCCTCATCCGGATGCAGCCGTGCGAGGCCGCTGTTCCGATGGAGCCGGGAGCGTTGGTGCCGTGAATCCCGTAACCCTTGATACTCAGCCCGAGCCAGCGAGTGCCCACCGGATTCGCCGGCCCGGGCGGCACGTTCTTCCACACCGGATTGATGGCGCGGGTGACGATGGTGAATTCGCCGTGCGGGCTGGGCGTGGAGGCTTTGCCGACCGCCACATCGTAGACCTTGAGGACGCGGTCGCCTTCGAGCAGCATCAGCTTCCGGTCCGGAATGCTCACGACAATCCGGCGCGCCGTCACTGGCTCTTGCCCACTCGCCTCTATCGCGGCCGCGATCGCCAGGACCGCCAGCCTTATCCATCCGTTCGATGTCCGCTTCATGCCGGCTGAGAAGGCACGCCGCGAGCCACGGCGCAAGTGATGCAAACGACAGGAGTTGTCAGGATTCTGAGGTGTGTCCCGGCAGACGCATGCGTCAATCGAGACACAGAGCATGGAACCTTTCTGAAAGGGACGCGTCTGTCTGTAAGAATCCAAGGAGGGGTGAGCGCCATGCAGACACTCACGGGATTACTCGCCGTTTCCGGCCTGATGTTCGGCCAAACCCAAACACCACCTCAGCCCAAGCAGGCGTTCGAGGCCGCAGACATTCATCTGAGCGCCAAGACGACCAACCTGTACATGCGCGGCGGCTCGATCCGCGGCGGGCGCTATGACGTCAGAAATGCAACTCTGCTCGACCTGATCGCCACCGCTTACAACGTCGACAGGGATCGCGTCCAGGGAGGTCCCGCCTGGCTCAGTTCGGATCGCTATGACATCGCCGCGAAAGTTCCCGCCCCAGCCAGTCAGACAAGCTCGGCGCAAGCCAACGCCAACGCGATGCTACAGGCTCTGCTGGCGGACCGCTTCAAACTGGCGATCCATCCCGACTCGAAGGCGATGCCGGTCTACGCGCTGATCGCCGGCAAGGGAAAACCCAAGATGAAGCAGGCCGCTGGCGACGGGTCGGGACCCTCCGATTGTCAGGGCAAACCACAGCAACCCGGCACCCCCGAAGACCGCTATAACGAGGTCGCGTGCCGCAACCTCACCATGGAGGCCTTCTCCACCGAGCTGTTCAACATGGCCGGCAATCTCCTCGGACGCCGCGTCGTCGATGCTACCGGAATAAAGGGCGCATGGGACTTCGACCTGCATTGGAGCAATCGCCGCCAGGCCGCGCTGAGTGATGCCGAAGTCGTCACCATTTTCGACGCCGTCGACAAGCAACTCGGACTTAAGCTGGAGGCGCGTACCGCGCCGCTGCCGGTCATGATCATCGATTCGGTCGAGCGGCCTTCCCCCAATCTTCCCGGCATCATCTCCCAAATCCCGCCTGCTCCGCCCGCCGAATTTGAAGTCGCGGAGATCCGTCCCAGCGCCCCCGACGAGCAGCCGGGCGGGAATTTCCAGAACGGCCGGGTAGACGTGCGAGCCCTTCCTTTAAAGGAGTTGATCGAAGCCGCCTGGGAGATCAACAGCGACGATCTGATCGCGGATGCGCCGAAGTTCACCGAAACCGCCAAGTTCGATATCGTCGCCAAAGTGTCCACCGACCCGGCCATCGCCTCCAGCGTCGATGACGACGAGCTCATGCTGATGCTGCGCGCGCTCCTGGTGGACCGTTTCAAGCTCGCCACGCACATGGAGGACCGGCCAGTGCAGGCCAATGTCCTCACCGCGCCCAAGCCCAAGCTGCAGAAAGCCAACCCGGCGAATCGCGCCGAATGCAAGGAAGGCCCCGGAGCCGATGGCAAAGATCCGCGCGCGGGCAATCCCATGCTCAATCGCATGCTCACCTGCACCAACATGACCATGGGGCAATTTGCAGAACAACTTCCGGTGCGTGTCAGCGGCTACGTGCAAACCCAAGTTCGGGATGAAACCGGTCTCGATGGCGCTTACGACTTCACCTTCGCCTTCAGCGGCGTCAACATCCTGCGCAACGCTCTGCAAGGCAAGGGCGGAGCCAACGCCGCGGCCGATCCCAGCGGCGCGCTCTCGCTTCAGGACGCCTTGAGCAAGCAGCTCGGCCTCAAACTCGAGTTGCAGAAACGCAAGGCTCAGGTTCTGGTCGTCGATCACGTGGAAGAAAAACCGGCAGAAAATTGATATATGGAGCGGCGTGTCCGCTCCATGAAGAATTGATATGATTGGCGAGACTATGAGGCCACAGAATCTTGCCGCCCTGTTTCTCGCCGGTCTTCCTTTACTGGCGCAGTTACCCGCTCCCAACAAAGCCGGCGTCTCCGCGGGTCATGACGTCCTCCGCACCAACAACTTGGATGCGGCGAACAAGTTCTTCACCACCATCGGCGGAGTCCCTGTGCAATTCGCCGGACGCTTGAACCTGATCAAGTTCCCCGGCCTGCTGATCCTCAACATCAACAACGCCGGAGGTCGAGGCCGCGGTCAAGGAAAGGCCAGCACCGCGCCCGCCTCACCCGTTGCCCCGGCTCCCGCCCCGCCGGCCCTCCTCGGTTCTGAAGGCTCCTCGCTCGATTTTATGGGCTTCTCGGTGAAGGACCTCAAAGCCTCGCTCGCCGATTGGGCCAAGGCCGGCGTCACTCCGCTGCCCGGCGGTTCCTCTACGCAGGTCTTTTTAATGTCCCCGGATAAAATCAAAATCCGCATCACCCAGGACAAATCGCTTTCCGCGCCCATCGTTGCCGACACCATTAAAATGGTTGTCCCCGACCCCGCCGCCGCCGAAGCCTGGTACTCCAAGTTCTTCGGCGCGGACATGGTCAAGCACGGCAAAGAGAAGGTCGCGAACATTCCCGGCTCCAGCATCATCTTTGAGAAAGCGACGGGACCCGTCGCCGTCACCCGCGGCCGAGCCTGGGATCGCATCGGCCTCGAAATCACGGACCTCGCCGCCCAGGTGAAGAAGCTCCAGGATGCCGGAATCAAGCTCGACAGTCCCTACAACGGCAAGAACGCCCAAATGAATGCCGGCTTCGCCGTGTTCCAGGACCCGTTCGGCACCTTGATTGAAATGAGCGAAGGTCTGAACGCCGTCAAATAATCGATCAACTTCGATTTAATTGTCCGTCGGCTTCTCGTTGATCTGATCGATCACCAGCACCGGCTCCGGCCGCTTGCGTGTTTCGAGCTTCAGCCCGAGTTGTTTGTCCAGAGCCTCGTTGAAGGGCAGCCCCGCCGGCGGCTCCGAAGCCTCGGTCGGTGCGGCCCCTCCGCGCCCGGCCAAGGGAAACGGGGGCAGCGTCGCCATCAGGTTATAGGTAAACGAAAAATCCCACGCGCCTTCCAGATTCGTAGCGTCCTCTACGGGATAAAAAATCTGCGGATTCAATCCGGACAACTGCTCTGCGAACTGACTCATCGTCATGTTCGTGCACTTAATCTTCAGCGCCTGCGGCGACGCGGCATCCCTCTTGCATCCCGTCCGGCCCGCCGGGTCCGCCTTCGTCAGTTTCGGCTTCGCCGCCGTCAGCGTCAGCGCGTCCGTCGGCCGCTGCTCCCAATGCGTCTTCAACCCCCACCGTTCTTTGAACAACCCCAACATCATCTCACCCAGGACCTCCTGCTGCTGCGCATTTCCCACCCCCGCAGGAATCGCATCGGGCGGGGCCTTCGCTTCGAGGCTATACGCCGGCTGCGAATTGTCATCCAACCACTTCGGCCCTACAGGCTTCTCGAACGGATGCAGCCCGAACATCTGGTTGATCAGGTTCGACATATACATGCAATGCATGGTCACCCGGCCGCCCGTCTCAAACCGAGGAGTCATGTTGCCGCCGATACCGTCGCACGGCCGGATCGACGCCACTTCAAACTGCGCCGCAGGAAGCGGTGGGAGGCCAGCCTCCACTGCCGCTCCGTTCGGCGTTGGGGTTTCATTCACGCTCTCCACATTGAGCACTGGCTGCGGGGCTGTCCCCTTTTGGAGCTTGAATCCGAGCTTCTCGATCGCGGCAAGTAGCCCCTCCCCGTTGCCTTGCTGCCGGTTTGCCGGAATCAGCGGATATTCGAGATCAATGTCATACGCTCCCTTGATCCCCGTCTTATCCACTACCGGCAGATTGCCGAATGTCGCCGCGCTCAGCCTGCGCAGTCCCCCCGCAAACGCTTCCATCGTGACGTTGCGGCACTGAATCGTGCCCATTGGCGTATCGCCGCCCAGCCGTAGATTCGACGTGCACCCGCCCCCGGCACCCGCGGCATCCTTCAGCTTCGGCTTGTCCTTCGCCACTACCAGCGCGTCCGCCGGAACCGGCATTGTCTCCTGCTTCACCACCAGCTTGAACCGGTCTTCCAGCAGCGACTGCAACATCAGACGCACAGCTTCCGGCCGGGTCCCCGGCTTGGTTTTCGCCGACACGTCGAACTTGTCGTACTCCAGCCAGCTCGGGCCGCCGAACACCTTGTCGGCGTCCACTCCGAACGCCGTCTGGATCAATTCCGCCATCGTCGCGTGCTTCAGCTCATACCGTTCTCCGCGCAGGAATCCGCCCATCATGCGATTCCCGGCGGTGTTCACCCACGCACTGCGCGGGCTCACGCGCACATCCGCGAGATCGAACGACAGTTTCGCCGTCTGGCACAACGCTGCACCTGGCAGCGCCGCGCACATCAAAACAAGGGATCGGAGATCCTTATTCATAGAATCCCGGCGCCTTTCTGAGTTTCGAGTTCGCGATCAAGTCATGCTGGATCCAAAACTGCGCGTGCGTGTCTTTCAAAAACTTCTCGATTACCTGCCGCGATGCAACCGTCTGCTCTGCGTTGTATTCTGTCGTCGGAACCAATCCCCGAGCCCGCTCCTCCGGATAATGATAAAGGTCGCCGCTCAACACCAGCGGTCCGGTTCTCTTCAGGTTCAAAAACAAAACCTGGTGGCCCGGCGAGTGCCCGGGAGCCGCCTTGATGATCACGCTCTTGTCCCCAAACACGTCGTAATCCGCCGTCGTAATATACACCGTCTTCGCATTCTTCAGCATGCTGAAATTTTGCGGTTCCGTGCGGGTGGAAGGAGGGTCCATGAACATGTAGTCGCGCTCGGCTTTGGGCGTCAGCCACGTGGACCCGGCAAATAGATTCGCGTTTCCCACGTGGTCCCAATGGAAATGGGACAGCGCCAGGTAGGTAATATCGGAAGGCGCATATCCGATTTGGGCGAGCTGCGAAGTCAGCGTCTTCGTAGTAGTCGCATAGCGGAGGGTGCCCACGCCATTTTTGAACGTGGTGTCCGCCACCGGGCCCGTGTCCCAGACGAGCGTCCCTTTGGGATGCGCTACCAGGAAGCAGGGAGCCGACATCGGGGCGCTGGCCAGTTGCTCCTTGGTCAGCCGATACGGGGAGGTGTCGGGAATATCCAGCCGGCCACAATCAAACACGTACAGCCGAACCGTCTTTGGAGCCGTCGCCTTCTTTGGCGCTTGCCCCATCGCCGCGCCGCAAACCAATGCCAATACCGCAAGTCGTCTCATAATTCCTCACTCGCCAAACGCAAGCAGAACGTTCCCGGACATCCCGCCGCGCGACGGATACCCCGATACCGAAAACACCATCCCGTCCACGACCACTGGCCCCGCCACATCAATGGTCCCGCCATGCCCGGCGAGCCCGTTTACCGTGGAATAGTCATGCGCCGTATCGTAATCCCACACGATTTTCCCGTCGGCCGTTGAATACGCTCGCAAGTGCCCGTCTTCCGAGCCTGACCATACCACCCCCGGAATCCCCGTAATCGCCGCCGATTGTGCCGGACTGCACGCCGGCCGCCCCAGGCAACCCGGCGGAGGCGCTTGCCACATGCGCTCGCCATTGTCGACCCGCAGTGCGAATAACCCGCCGCCCTTGTCCGGGTCGAGCACATAGGCGCGGTCATTGCCTCCCGTTTTGCGATCCACCTTGAAGCGGATATCCGACAGCGCCACGTATATATTTTTCCCGTCGCTGGCCGAGCCCCACTCAATTCCGCCGACGATTCCACCCTCGCCCAGGCGAGCCTGCCACAACGCGGCTCCGCGCCGGTCCGGATCTACCGCAAACACGACCGCCGACTTCTGCCCCAACAGCAGCGCTCGCCTGCCATTGGCCAGCGTCACCAGAATCGCCGGTGAGGCGAAATCGAAATCTGGTCCTTCGTTATCCGGGCAATTCACTTTGTCCGCCAGTTGGCACGAACTGTTGTAGACGTCCTTGGACGTGAATTGTTTGGACCATTGCATCTCCCCGCTGGACATTTTGAGCGCGACCAAGGCATCGCTCAGCGGTGTCGCCGGCTCGGAGTAATTGTCGCCGGTGACCACGTACAAAGTGTCGTGCGCCGGATCGAGCGTCGCTGCCGTCCAGATCCCGGCCCCCGACGGCCCCATCACCTTCGCCCCGCGCCTGGTCTTCGCCCGCTCCTTCGCCGCCTCCGTAATCATGTACCGCTTCCAGATCACCTTCCCCGTCGCAGCATCGATCGCCGATTCGCTTCCGCGGAAGGTGCAGCATACATATCCCGGGGAAATCGAGAGCGACTCTTCGCGCGACGCCGAGCCCACATACAACTTCCCTCGATAAAAGACCGGCGTGGAGGTCTGGGTTGCCGCCGGATGCTCCTCCGGCCGCATCTTCCACAACTGCTTCCCGTTCATTCCATCAAGCGCGTACAGATATCCGGCTGAATCGCCGAAAAATAGTGCGGGATTTCCGCCAATTTCCCCCACCGCTATCCCCGACCGCACCTGCGACTCCACTCCGGTCACCCAGTATACGCACCCCGTCTGCGCGTCGAGAGCATAAACCGAGCCGTCCTGCGCGCCGGCGAAAACCCTCCCTCGATACACCGCCGGTTGTGACCGCAGCGTAGAGGTATCCGGAAACGCGAATGCCCACTTCAGTTTCAGCTTCGGCACGTCCTCTGCGGCAAGCCGGGCATCCTGCACCGTCTGGAATCGAGAGTTGTTGAGATCGCCGCCCCAGTTGGCATAGGCTGCCGTGCCTCTCCATTCTGTATTCGCCCCGCCCGAATTCGCCGGACACGGCTTCGAAAGTTCCTTTTTTTCGAGCGTCGCCGTGATTCCCAGATACGACGCCAGCTTCGACCGCTCATCGGCCGAAAGCTTTTCCGCCTGCGCCTTCATGACACCGTTATCGAGCGTCTTCTGAATCGCCGCTGCGGACATCTTGCGCAGCGCATCGACCTGCGGAATCCTCCCATTGGCCCCCGCCTCCGATTGATGGCACTGCGCGCAGTTCTTGGCGAACACCTCCGCCGCATAAGGATCGTCGGCGGCGTCCAGGGTCAAGGCCAGAATCATCCAAAGCGCAATCCGCATCTCAGGAGCATATCTTGAGCGCGGTGCGGGTACAAGCCGGTCAGACAAACTGTGCGAACGCCCGTCATATTAAACATGACGTCTGGAAAGAGCCTCGTTATTGCAGCAGCGTTGGCGGCTCTCGTCGCTGCCGGCGCGGCTCAATCCCCGGTACCTGACTGGCAGACCGCCGCAGGAGGAAAGATGGCGTTCGAGGTCGCCTCGGTCAAACCCACGGATTCCTTCCGGCCTCCCAACTTTCCCTTGGATGCCGGAGACGGATTTGCCTCCATGGTCGACGGACGGCTGGGTCCGCCCGCAGGCAACCGTCTCGCGGCTACAATGACCCTGTCAACCTACATCACCTTCGCCTACAAACTCATGCTCACCCAGGACCAGGTTCAGTCCATGCTCGCCCGCTTGCCGAAATGGGTTTCTACGGACTATTTCGAAATTCAGGCGCGGGCCGCTGGCAATCCGACCAAGGACCAGATGCGTCTGATGATGCAATCTCTGCTGGCGGATCGTTTCAAGTTAGCGGTTCACTTCGAGACCCGCCAGGTTCCCGTGCTTGCGCTAACTCTGGTCAAGCCTGGCACGCTAGGGCCAAATCTCCATCCGCACGCTGACGGCCCGCCCTGCGATGCCCCTTCGGCTCCGCCAAACTTCGCCTCCCTGGCCCGCGGTGAGGGTGTCTTTCCGCCCCTTTGCGACGTGACCATGAAAATAGGGTCGGACAACAACCAAGAGAGGCTGGGCTCCCGGGATACGAGCATGGCCTTGCTTGCATCGAGTCTTGCGTCGGACCGCCCCGTGGTGGACCAAACCGGGCTAAGCGGAAGGTTTGATTTCACCCTTCAGTGGGTGCCGGAACCGAGCGGCCCTCAGCCAGCCAATGCCGATCCGCAGGGACCGTCGTTCGTGGATGCCGTGCGCGAGCAGCTCGGCCTAAAACTCCAATCGACCGAAGCCCCGATACAGATTCTTGTCATCGACCACGTCGAGAAGCCAGACCCGAACTAATCCGACTATCCCTTCCACCCCTTAACCAGCCGCTCCGCGGTCCGCCACGCCAGAGCCTGCACCGTCAGCGTCGGGTTGCGAGCCCCGCTGGTCCCCATCACCGACGCCCCGAGCACTCCCAAATTCGGCGCCTCGTGCGAAAAGCCCCACCGGTCGACCACGTTGGTCTGCGGGTCGTCGCCCATCCGTGTCCCGCCGAAGGCGTGGGTCGAAATTCCGGGACCGTTCAGCGGATTCTTCAGCACCTCCACCGCGCCCGCCGCCCGGAACCACTGCTCCATCTTCTGCTGCGCGTACTGCGCGGCCCGTTGCTCGTTCTGCTTGGGACCTCCCGTGGTGATCCGGCAAACCGGATCGCCCAGCGGATCTTTCACCGTGGGGTCAAGATCCAGGTACGAACTTTCGTAAGGAAAGCTGCTGGTTTGCAGGTAAGTCACCGCGTACCGAGCGGCATTCTCATGTACGAACGCTTTCCACGCCGAGCCCCAATTTCGCGTCCGGCCGAATGTGCTCACATCCGCGCCCTCGATCGGATGCCGCTCCGTGCGCACATGCAGGCTGCTCCCGCCGATAAACCCCACGCCGGAATGATCGTATTGATCGTCGGCCCAGTCGTCCACGGCCGTACCCTGCGCAGGCAGTCCGTACCAGATGTTTACGTCGAAGGGGAACAGCGCACCCACGGTGTCGACCCAATGTCCGAAGTAATGCCGCCCCACCTGTCCGTGATGATTGGAAAGCCCAAGCGGATATTGCGCCGATTTCGAAAGCAGCAGCAGCCGCGAATTCTCATATGTGTACGAGGCAAGCAGCACCACCTTGGCCGGTTGCACGAACTCCTGCCCATTGCGGAGATAATGCACTCCGCTGGCGCGGCCC
>CAWISY010000140.1:0-4370 GCA_963838455.1 Bryobacterales bacterium | reverse complement strand
GTGTTCCTGCAGTTGTTCGGTGAAGGCGACACGCCGGCCGAGCGCGCTGCGATCATCCACGAAACCAGCAGCCTTCTGGACCTGATCCTGGACGGGACCAAGAGCCTGCAGCGGGATCTGGGCAGCAAGGACAAAGCAGTTCTCGACGGATATCTCGAAAGCGTTCGCGAGATCGAGCGGCGCACCGAGAAGGCGGAGGCCAAGGATCTTTCCGGACTCACCGTTCCCGAAGCGCCGGTGGGCGAACTGGATTCCTTCCCGGAGCAGGTGAAGCTGATGTTCGACCTCATCGCTCTCGCCTATCAGGCGGACCTGACGCGGGTGGTTTCTTACATCCAGGTGGCCGAAGGCACCAACCGGACGTACAATCACATCGGGATTCCGGATTCTTTTCATCCCGTATCGCATCACGCCAACGATCTGGATCGGATCAACAAGCTGGTCAAGATCCAGACCTGGCACCTGGATCAGTTCACGGACTTTGTCGCGAAGCTGGCCAAGACGCCGGACGGCGACGGATCGCTGCTGGATCACTCGATTCTCATGTTCGGTTCCAACATGAGCAACAGCGACCGGCACGACAATTATCCGGAGCCCAACATACTGGTGGGCGGCGGGAACGGCAAGATGAAGCTGGGCGGTCAGCACCTGGTGCTGGCGGAGCGCACGCCCATCGCCAATCTCCACTTGACCCTGCTGCAGAAGGTCGGAGTCGAGCGCGAAAAGTTCGGCGACAGCACCGGCACCATCGCCGGCGTTTAGCGCGGGCAGGGAATCGGCTCCGTTCCATATCAATTTTCGGTCGGCTTCTCTTCCACGTGATCGACTACCAGCACCTTCCCCATCACCTTGCGAGCCTCCAGCTTCAGGCCGAGCTGCTTCGATAGAGCCTCAAAGATCGAAATCGCACCGTCGGGGTCGGTTGTTGGGCCGCCGCCCGGAAACCCGGCCGCGGCCATGACTGGCGGCGTGAAGTTGATGGTCAGATCGTAGCTGCCCTCGATTCCGGTCGCATCTACCACCGGCGGGAAGTTGGACAAAATCGGATTCTCCTCGGTGGTGAACGTGCTCAGTCTGGCGGCGAACTGCGCCATCGTCACATCCTGGCAGGTCACCAGCCGCGACGCCGCCGGATTCTCGATTCTCGGATCCTTCCAATTCGCGCTTCGGCTCTCCGCGCCGGGACCGTTTCTGCAACCCGGACGATTTCCAGGCGCTGCGCGCTTCAACTTCGGCTTGGCCGCCGGCTTTCCCGCCACCAGGGCATACCCGTCCACCAGCCGGTCTTCGGTATGCGCCTGCAGCTTGAATCGATCGATCAGCAGGGATCGCAGCATCTCCCGCTCCGCGTTGATGTCGACGCCATTCCATCCGACTACGGGACCCTCCTGCGTTTGCGCCTTTGCCACCACCACCCAGCCGGTCGTGTCCATCGACTTCGGTCCGCCGATGATCCGGGTTGGGTCCACGTTGCCCCACGCCTCCCAGATCAAGCCCTTCAAAGTCATCCGAACCGTCACGCGCCCGCCCGGCTGGAAGGCCACCATCGATCGAATCGGGCCGGGCTCGTCCGGCCGTATGTCTGCAACCTCGAATTCCACTCGACGAGCTGATGGCTTCGCCAGTTCCGGTTTCCTGGCGCTCTCGACCACAACCACCGGCGTCGGTGCGCGCGTCAACTCCAGCTTCAGCCCGAGTTGATTCTCGAGAGCATCGAACAGTGTCGTAATCGCGCCCGATGCGGATTGATTGGGATTGGGCCGGGAGCACTGAAATGTGAAGTCCCACGCGCCTTTCAACCCAGTCCGGTCCGCTACCCGATAGTTGAAAAGATACTCGGTCGCGGGCCATTGCTCGCCCAGATAGGTCGCGAAATCGGCCATGATCTCGCTGTGGCAGGTGAAGATAACCGGCTGGAGGATGGCGCCCGCCTGAATGGTGCATCCGCTTTGCTTCTCCTCTGCGCTGGCGGCGCGCTTGAGCTGCGGCCTCTTGCCCGCCGTCATCGCATACCTGGGAAGGCTGCGCGTGTCTTGACGAACCACCAACTGGAAGCGCTCCTCGAGCAGCGTCTTCAGCATGCTCCGCAGCGTCTCTTCATTCGCATTCGCCGGAGCCGTCGCAATCACGTCGAAGCGATCCTGATCCAGCCATTCCGGCCCGCCGACCACATTACCCTCGTCGACACCCCACGCCGTCCGAATCAGATCGGTGAGCCTGGCCATGCGCAGTTCATAGCGGCCCTTCGTGAATCCTTTACGCATAATGAGGACCGTGTCCGGAGCGCTCAGGCTGATTTCGGCGGTATCGAACTTGATGGCTTGCGCGGTCGCGAAGGGCGACGCGAGCGCCACCATCGCAATGACGCCGCGCGCGATGGTGCCTCGCATTGGTTGAACCTCCTTTTTGCTGCCCCAGACTTAAGCTGCGCTATCCTCAAATGCGTGAGCGAAACCATTCTCGCACTAGAAACCAGCCCGCAAGACATCCAGCGCCGCATCGACGCCGGCGAGCCGCTGACGCTGATCGACGTTCGCGAGCCGGAAGAATTCGCCATCACGCGCATCGAAGGCGCGACATTGATCCCCATGCGGAGCATCCCAGCCAACTTGCAACAACTGGAAGCCAAGGCGGACGAAACCACATTGATCGTCTTCTGCCATCACGGAGTGCGCAGCTTGAACGTAGTGCATTGGCTGCGGGAGCAAGGCGTAACCGCCTGCCAGAGCATGGCCGGCGGCATTGATGCGTGGAGCGCGCTGGTCGACACGTCGGTTCCGCGGTACTGATGCTCACTCGTCTTTCTCTCGTAGCGCGGCTTCCAGCGCTCACAGCGCTCCTTCAATGATGTCCGCGGCCCTACTCACTCCGCCCGCATTCCGAATGGCGCCCGCCATCCGTAGCGCGGCCTGGCGATAGCGCGGGTCGTCTAAAAGCTCGCGAATGATCACTCGCAGACCGGCCGCGTTGAGCTTGGCGAGAGGCAGGGACTTCCCTGCGCCGGTCCATTCGACTCGGCGCGCGATGGCCGGCTGCTCATAGGTGATGGGAATCGCCACCATGGGGACGCCATGGGCGAGCGAATCGAGCACCGTATTCAAGCCGGCGTGAGTCAGCGTCAACTGCGCGCGCTGCAGCACTTCAAGCTGCGGCGCATAGGGGACCACCAGCGGATCGCCAGGAAATGAAGCCAGCGCAGCAACCTGAGCAGCATCCAGGCTTCCGCCGTGAGTGATGACCAACTGCACCTCCAGCCCGCGGCAGGCTTCCGCAAAGCAGCGGAACACAGGCTCGCGCCGGTTTTGAAGCGTGCCCAGGGACGCGTAAATCAGCGGCTTACAGTTCAGCTTCTCCCAGGGAAATGGGATGGCCGTCAGCGTGTCGCGGCGCAGGGGACCCACGTAGTGAAACGCGGGCGGAAGCCGTGTGCGTGGATAGTCGAACTCACGCGCGAGTTGCGAGATCTGGGCCAGCTTCGAAAAAGATTGCTCCGGCGAACTGATATGGAGCGGCGCGTCCGCTCCATGGTGACTGAGCGGCTCCAGGTTCCAGCGTTTCCGGTAACGCGCAACCACCGTAGCGATGCCGCGCAGCATGCGATCCGAAACCGCGTAACCGGCCCGATTTCGCAGTGCGGCGAGCGAGCCGGTGCGATAGCGCCAGTTGGTGAAGGGAGGCGGAATGAGCGGGTCGCGATTGAGCGGCAGGGCGTTGCAGAGGGTGAAGAAGGGAAGGCCGAGATGCTCCGCGATGGCCCCGCCGGCCGGCTCCATTTGATCCACCAGCAGTGCGCTCACACGCGCTGTGCGGATCACCTCCGGCGCATCCCGCAGGACCATTTCTGTGGTGCGCTCGATGGCGCGAATGGTGAAACGCAGCGCGGCGAGACCATGCAAGCGTGATAGCTGGGCGAGCGATTCCGCGAGAGATCCCGGCGGATGATCGCTTAAGCCGATGGGCACGAACTCGATTCCCTGAGCGCGGATCTGTGCCTCCACATCCGCCACCTGGAAGCAGGTGACGCGATGGCCGCGCGCGATCAGTTCCCGCCCCAGCGCGCCAAACGGATGGATGTGGCCCGGAACAGGCGGCGTGATGATCCCGAAATGAGCCGGCATGAACGCTCAAACGGTGGGGGCTGCGCCGGAGCCGGCGGGCTGATCCGCCTTACGCCAGCCGATGCCGTAGCGGCCAGGCGCGATAATTCCGGCGGGGTCGGCTACATGCTTGATGCCCTCCAGCAATCGCGCGTAGGCGCCGCCGGTGTTGAGAGCGGACATGGATTGAATTCCCAGCCGGTAGGGCAGGTAGCCTTTTTCCTCCAGCGCGGAGCGCAACTTTTCGTAGCAGGCGGTGGCGCGCTGGTCTTC
>CAWISY010000139.1:0-7608 GCA_963838455.1 Bryobacterales bacterium | reverse complement strand
GTAGTCTCTGATTCCGTGCCAACCCGAACACGAAGTCCACGCCATTGCTCTCGCACCAGCTCATCAGCTCGTTGCGGCAGAAACCGGAATCCCCGCGCAGCACGATTTTCACTTCCGGCCATGCTGCGCGAATCTGCTCCACAATGCGGCGAATCTCCGCCAGACAGCCGAAAGAGGCATCGTGATTGGCTTCCCGCAATCGTGAGCACAGAACGTGATCGCCGCAGAACACGTACAGCGGCAGATAGCAATAGTTGTCGTAGTAGCCGTGAAAGAAGCGGCCTTCCTGCCTGCCGTGCAGCGGCACGTCGGTGGTGTCCACATCCAGAACGATCTCGCCGGGAACGCCGTCGTGCGATTCGAGGAACACCTTCACCATCAGCTCGTCGAGCGAGTCCTTCCAGTAGGTGATCTTCTTGTAACGGTCCGCGCTCCCCGTACCCAGTTCCATCCGATTCAATGTGCTCTTGCCCGCCAGCGGTTCCTCCAGTGTTTCCCGCCCCGCCAGAATGCCGAAGACCGGATCTTTGCGTAATTGCTCGTGATCGTTGATGTCTTCGTAGCCCAGAGCCAGACCGTAAACCCGCTGCGACAGCATCTGCTGCACCGGGTGCTCAACCAGATTCTGATTCCGGCCGTCCAGAAAACATCCCGCCAGACGCGGCAGCAGGTTCAGACGCTTGTCCGTCTGGCGCAACAGCAATGCCCCGCCGTCGGAACTGATCGTCCCGCCATCGAAACGGCTCACAATCTCCCGTCTTCCCAACGCTTCAAATCCGAAGCTCGATTGGTTACACTCTGTCATAGCGAAGGCCGTCCTCTCTTTGCCTCTAACTGCTGTCTGGAAACTCAGTTATGCCATGAAGGACGGCCTTTTGCCAACAGCCTGGTGAGATATCCGGGCTAATCGGGGATTTATTCAAAAAGCCCTGGCAAATGCGGTGAAAGCCATCTCCGCAGACGTGACTTTCGGCATTGAGGCAGTCATAGATCGCGACACGGAAGGCGTCACGGGCGCGCCGGATATAGCTCACACGATCTTTGACAAGATCCTCGCCGCAGAGGCCTTCGTCGCTGATGTATCTATTGTGGCGGGCCGACGCAGGGGGCGTCCGACCCCAAATCCCAATGTGCTGATTGAAGTCGGATACGCCCTTCACGCGCTTGGTGACAATCGTCTGATCTTGGTGTTCAACGAAGCCAGCGGCCGACTCGACCAGCTTCCCTTCGATCTCAAGATGCGAAGGACTATTCCATATCGAATGACGAGGGCGGAGAAGGATCGATCCGCCGAAAGGAAGACACTGGAGGCCAGGTTGAGTCACGCGATTCAGTCGGCTGTCAGTGGCCCCAGGAGAACGGGGCTTGCCGCTCTCCTGACATATCGGGCGATTGCAGCGCATCTCTGCGATGCCATGGCGCAGATCCTCGTTGATCTAGCCCTGAACGATTGCCGGCCAATGACCTCGATTCTGGAAGGTCGGGACGTGCCGGACTTACGGACCGTTGAAGGGTTATCTTCCTTGTCCTCGCTACTGCGAGCGACACCGAACCCTGGAAGCAATGACCTCTCTGACAAGGCCGCCGAATACTACGAGCACAACGAATGGGACCTGGGCCAACTGTGCGGGGATCTACTCGTTCGGTTGATCCAATCCGGCCGTCCACATGAGGAAGATCTTGTAGAGGCATTGGTCGCACTCGATCTGGTGCGTCGGTCCGTACAGACATCGATCATTGCACACAGGCAAGTCGTGACCGGTGGCGTATTCGCTAATCTTCCGGACTTGGTGGACGCGGGTGCAGATGTGTATCGAAGCCTCGCGAGACACTGGAAAGCCGCCATCTGAAGTCGGGACATCGGTCAGGGCGAGAGGACAAATGAGCCGTTCTTCAGGCTGGACAAGCCGCGGGCCATCTCTAGGCCTACGCCGCTAGCCGCAGTCCTCAGCATCAGCTGCGTCTGTGGCGTTTTCATGGTCGTTGGCGTCTGGGGCTTTTTTCATTGAGTGGTAAGCCCGAACACCGCGCGACTCCGGCTCAGCGGAATAATTCGCTGTGCGAGCCAAGCCGCGCCAGACGCAGCGTGTGGGCGTCGGGCTTGCGGTAAATCAGGAGCAGATCTGGCCTGATGTGGCATTCGCGATAGCCCGCCCAAGCGCCCATCAAGCCGTGATCATAATAATTCGCCGGTAAGACTTGATCCGACAGCAACACTGCCAGGACGGCCGAAAGAAGCGAATCCAGATCTTTGCGGTAGCGCGGCGTTGCCTTCGCCCGTTTGTAGTCGCGCCTGAACGCCGATGAGCGCTCAATCGTCCTCATTCAGGTCCGCCAACAGAGCTTTGGTGCTGGTGAAGCGCTTGCCTTTTCCTGCCTCAAGCTCGGCAATCGCTTTGCGCGTCGCCGCGTTTGGAGCCTTGACCTCGAAGGGTAACCGGCGCTCATCCACCACGCGAAACATCAGCAAGCGGATCGCGTCTGAAATGGACAGTCCCATTGCCGCCAGCGCGTCGGCCGCGCGCTCCTTGGTGGCGCTATCGATGCGAGCGCGAACGTAAGTGTCGGCAGTCCTGGTGGCGGTCTTCATATCGAGCCTATATCTCAATTGTAGTCACCATGCGACCACCAGCGGGACGCGTCCCCAAATTGGGTGAAAATGAAGCCATGACCGGAGTCCAATTCGTTACCGAAGACAAAGGCCGTAAGGTCGGCGTGCTCGTTGACCTCAAGAAGCACCGAGCGGTATGGGAGGACTTTTGGGATGGCCTCGTCTCGGAGTCGCGGCGGAAGGAAAAGAATGTCCCGTACGACCAGTATCGGGTTTCCCGGCTGAACCGTAAGCCCGTCCGTACTTGAGCCGCCTACGGCAGCCCGAACGCCACGATGTCTTGCCCCACCGCGATCGCCACATATTGCTTGTTGTCGAACATGTAGGTCATCGGCGAGCTTTTCCACACCTGGTTGGTCGGGAACTGCCACAGCACCTTGCCGTCCTTGGCGCCGGCGGCCATAAATGATCCGCTGTTTTCGCCGAAGAAGACCAGACCCGAGGCCGTGGACAACACTCCGGCCGAGGCCGTGGCGGTCGCGGTTCCGGTCACCTGCGGAACTTCCCAGGCGATCTCGCCGGTCTGAATGTTGATCGCGCGCAGGAATTTCTCGAAGCTCTCGCCCGGAGCCGGCCGAGCCGAGCCTCCCATGTACCCTCGCCCCGCAACCCACTCGCCGTGGTTCGAGGAGAACACGTTGCACCGCTCCAGCGCGTTGAAGTAGAACAGGCCGGTCTGCGGATTGAAGGAACTCGAAAACCAGTTCGCGCCGCCCTGGAATCCGGGGCAAACGTAGGTGTTGCCATTGGCGTCCTTGGGCAGATCCTTCAGGATCGGGCGGCCGTCCGCGCCGATCCCCTCCGCCCAATTCAGCTTCTTCAAGAACGGTTTGCCCAGCAGCAGTTTCCCGTTGGTCCGGTCCAGCACATAGAAGAACCCGTTGCGGTTCGCCTCCATCAGAAGCTTGCGCGGCTGCCCTTGCCAGTTCGCATCCACCAGCACGGGAGGCTCCTGCGCATCCCAGTCGTGGACGTCGTGCGGAGTGAACTGGTAATACCATTTGAGCTTGCCGGTTTTCGGTTCCAGCGCCAGAATCGAATCGGTATAGAGGTTGTCACCCTCGCGCTCCGTGCCCGTGTAATCCGGACCCGGATTGCCCACCGGCCAGTACAGCGTATCCAGCCCGGCATCGTAGGTTCCGGTCATCCACGTTGCGCCGGAGCGATGCTCGGTGTCTTTGCCCTTCCACGTCTCCGAACCGGGCTCGCCCGGCAGGGGAACGGTCCACAGGTGCCAGACCTCTTTACCCGTAGCTTGATCGTATGCGGCCACAAAGCCGCGCACGCCCTCATCGCCACCGGCCGTTCCCGAAATCACGAGATTCCCCACCGTGAGCGGTGCGGATGTCCCGTTGTAGTTCTGATGCCAATCGGCCATCTCGGTCTCCCACAGCAGCTCACCGTTGAACCGGTTCAGAGCGATCATGTGAGCATTGTCGGTCAGCATGAAGATGCGGTCGCCGGACCACGCCGCGCCGCGATTGAATCCGATGGACGCGTTGCCTGCGATGCCCCGCGTGCGCTGGCGCTGGTAATGCCACAGTTGACGGCCGGAGCCGGCATCGAGAGCCCAGCACTCATTCGCCATGGTCACGTACATGATGCCTTCCACCACCAGCGGGGTGTTCTCGATCTGCGTGGCGTTGCGGATATTGAACATCCACCGCGGCCCCAGGTTCTTCACGTTGGACGCGTCAATCTGGGTCAGTTTGGAGTAACGATTGCCGCCGGGATCGCCGTTGTAAGTGGGCCAATCCGCCTGCGAGGTCACCACACGGGCCTTCGTGCCCTCTTTGCGCAGCAGCACGATCTTTTTATCGTCGGTGCGCAGTTGCAGATCGCTGATGCCCTCGCCCAGCACCTGGCCTTCAATCGACCGGCCGTCCGTGGTTTGCACGGTTTTTCGGATCACCGCCGGGGCCTGGGCCGGAAATTGGGCCAGCATGACCCCGGCCAGCGCCGCCGCTGCGGCCCACCCAAGTGAGAAATGGCCGAGTGGAAAATAGGGGATTCGCATGAGGGCAAGTGTATCAGCACAAAGGATTACAATAAAGGTATGCGGACAAGCAATCCCACTTTGAACGCCAAGGCCTTCGCCGTACCGGGCGCCTACGGCGACACGATGACCGTCAACGGGACGATTATGAAGACCGTCATCCTGTTGCTCTGCGCCATCGCAACCTCCAGCATCACCTGGAACGCCTACAACGACACGCACGACATCGGCGCAGCGTCCGGATTGGCGATGATCGGCGCGCTCGGCGGATTCGTGCTGGCTCTGGTCACGGTGTTCAAGAAGAATTGGGCGATGGTAACCGCGCCGATGTACGCTTTGCTCGAGGGATTGTTTTTAGGCGGCATCTCCGCGATGTTTGAGGCGAAGTACCACGGAATCGCGATGCAATCCGTCGCGCTGACCTTCGGCACCGCGTTCTGCATGCTGATGGCGTATCGAAGCGGCCTGATCCGCGCCACGCAGAAGTTTACAATGGGCGTCGTTGCGGCCACCGGAGCCATCGCGCTCTTCTACGTGATCACGATGGTGCTGGGCCTCTTCCACGTGAATGTGCCGATTGTCTACGGCAACTCGCCGCTGAGCATCGGGATCAGCTTGGTGATCGTCGGAGTCGCCGCGCTGAACCTGATCCTCGATTTCGCGTTCATTGAGCAGGGTGCGGCGCAGGGCGCTCCGCATTACATGGAGTGGTATGGCGCGTTCGGCCTGATGGTCACGCTGGTGTGGCTGTACGTCGAGATCCTGCGGCTGCTGTCGAAGATCAACAGCCGGCGCTAGGTTACCCCAGCGGATCGAAAACCCGACCGAGAGTCAGCACAAATCCCGCCACGGGACCATCCCCGGCAACGGTAGCCGGGTTCTGTAGGATTTCCTCTGCATGTTCGGCGCGGTAGAGCGTCACACTGCGTTCCTGGAGGTCGATCAGCCACGCCAGCCTTACTCCGTTGGCGATGTACTCTTCCATCTTTTCGCGCAGTTTGCGGATGCGATCCCCCGGCGAGCGAACCTCGATCACGAATTCGGGAGCAAGCATTGGAAAGCGCTTGTCCGGTTGTTCCTTCTTGGCTTCGCGCTAGCGAGCCTTATCGAACCATGCGGCATCCGGCGACCTTCGCGACCCCTCCCGAAAATAGAAGCCTACGTCCGGGCCGGTCACGATCCCCTTGCCGTTTCGCTCGGCCCAGTTGCTCAACTGTCCGAAAACTTCGCCGGCAGACGCTGCTGTCTCAAGATCTCTTGGAGGCATTACGATGACCGTCCCGTCCGAGGTGTATTCGAGCGTGGCATCCGGAAACTGGTCGGAGAGTTCCAGGAATTCGGCTTCCGACAATCCTGGAGCAGTGAAGGTGGCCGGCAGCAGCTTGTCGAGTGCGAGTGCGCCGCGCGTGGTCATTTGTCCATTATTCTACGCCCTGGAACTGTTGATGGCGCGGGCCGGCCTTGCTCGGGAACGCTGTCCTGGATTTCCCGGACGGAGGCTGCGCCCAGCTTCCGTAACTGCTCCAGCAGCTCCAGCTCAAAACGGGTGATTCTGACTTTGTGTCCGGAGGCGTTCGGCGTGGGTCTACTAATCTCGTCATCAGAAATACTACAAGGTTAGGTGGATGGCAAGAGTAAAATCTTGCGTCAGGCAGGATCCCTTGAAGACACCCTTGGCGGTTAATCTAGGGAAGAGAGCCTGTGATGACTGAACCGATACCACGTCCGGCCGATTTTGCGAGCCTCTACCGGCGCGCCTTTGAGGAATTTGGGGCTTCTGCGCTGTGGAGCAGCCGAGCTGTGCCCGACCCGACACCGGCGGACGCTTTGGCAATCACCTATACGTTGCGGGTTGAGGGCGACCTCAAGGCGCGGCGTCTGGCGGAACAGATCGAGCAGGCCTGCCGTGCCGCTCTCTAAAATTCAGAGCGAAATTCTCCGCTTGCTGGCCTCGCATCGCGATCCGGAGAGCTACGTGGCAGGAAGCACGCCCTTAACACGCACCACGTCGCGTTACTCCGGCGACATCGACATCTTCCACGATCGCGAGGAACGTGTCGCGAAAGCCGCTCAGGACGACAGCGCCTTTCTTGAAGAGCACGGTTTTACGCTCAAGTGGCTCCGGCGTGACCCGCTGATCTATACGATTCTCGTGGAACGTGCCGGCGAGACAACGAAGATGGAGTGGGTTGCCGACAGCGATTTCCGGTTTTTCCCGACCATCAAGGACGAGACATTCGGCTACATCCTGCATCCTGTCGACCTCGCCACCAACAAGGTGTCCGCAGCCTACGGCCGCCGCGAGCCGCGCGACATCGTTGATTTGCTCACCATTCATGACCAGATTTTGCCGATGGGCGCGGCGGTCTGGGCTTCAGCCGGCAAAGCGGTTGGTTTTACGCCGGAGGGTATCGTCAACGAAATCAGGCGAACAGCGCGCTATACAGCCGAAGACTTCCGGCGCATTGCCAGCGATCCGCCGGTTGATCCCGCCGCGACTATGATGCGCCTTCGGGAAGTGCTCGAAGAGGCCGAGGCTTTTGTGACGCAGATGCCGACCGATAAAGTGGGGCTTCTGTTCTTGAAGGGCAGCCACGTGGTCCAGCCCGATCCGAGCCGCCTCGGGGATTATCAAACCCATGCCGGTCAGAAGCGCGGGCAATGGCCCAGCAGCGCCGAAATCAGTGCGGCGATGCTGGAGCGGTATAAAAAGCCGCCAGCTCCCTAACGCCACGCGCCGGACACCCAGTCCAAACACCCTTGTACTCCATCAAAATCTTGGATAAACTGCTGTAGTTATTGCGAGTTCGCGTATTCAAGGGAGACTGTTCACGCACCATGCGATCCACGCTGATTCCCGCCGGTATCCTTCTAGTAGTGTTCGCCACGCGGTTGCCCTCGCAACAATCGCCCACCGTCGATTACGCGCGCCAGGTTCAACCTATCTTTAATGAATGCGCGGCGTGCCACATTGGCGATGCGGCTTCGGCGGGACTGAAGC
>CAWISY010000138.1:0-55152 GCA_963838455.1 Bryobacterales bacterium | reverse complement strand
TGCCGGATTCGCCGGAATGTTCACCGCAGTGGCGTGCGCCGTATCGGCCGCGGCCAACTCCATTCCGGTGCTGTGGCAGCTCGGCGTGTATTTGGCAGCGCTGTTCTTCGCCTGCATGCTGGCGAATGGCGAGCTGGTGCGTACCCGCCCGCCGGCGCGCTATCTCACCTCCTTCTACCTGACCATCGCAGCCGGAGGCGCGCTGGGCGGAGTCTTCGTCGCACTGATCGCTCCGCACGTCTTCACCGAGTTCGACGAGTATCCGATCGGGCTGGGCGCGGCATGCGCTTTAGGCTTGATCTGCTGGCTGGGACAGGAGGGACTGGGGGCATGGAAAGGCTTCGATGCCCGTGTTCCGCTGTCCGCTTTGCTGCTCGGCCTGTTCACGGCGGGCGCTTTCATCCTGGTGACGGGAGGACAAGGCAGCTTGATGAGCGTCCGCAACTTCTACGGCATTCTGCGCGTGAGCGAAGAGAGCGATCGGATCGGAGTGAAGCGCAAGCTCACGCATGGACGCATCGATCACGGCTTCCAATACCAGGACCCGCAGCATCGCGACTGGCCGACCTCTTATTACGGCCCTCACAGCGGCGTGGGACTGGCGCTGGCTTCCCTGCCCTCGCCCAGCCGGATTGCCGTGGTCGGGCTCGGCACCGGCACCATCGCAGCATGGGGCAAGCCGGGCGACGAGATCCAGTTCTACGAGATCAACCCCGACGTGATTCGCATCGCCAGCACATGGTTCACGTACTTGAAAGATTCTCGAGCACACGTCGAGACGGTGCTGGGCGACGCCCGGGTTCAGGTTGCCGCGGAGCTGGCGCGCGGCGAATCGCACGACTACGATGCCATCGCCGTGGATGCGTTTTCGAGCGATTCGATTCCGCTGCACCTGCTGACCGTCGAATGCGCCGATATTTATCGCGACCGCCTCAAATCCGGCGGCATACTTCTGCTTCACGTCACCAACAAGACGCTCGACCTCGAGCCGGTCGCGCGAGGCATGGCGCAGCATTTGGGCTGGCAGGCCGCGCAAATTATCTCCGACCGCGACCCGGACCTGGGTGAGAGCGCGGCGCAATGGGTAATCCTCGGCTCGGATATTTCGCGCTACACGCACGCGTCAGGATGGACTGCGCTCAAAGAAGCACCGCTCACCTGGACCGACGATTTCTCGAGCCTCTGGCACGTGCTGCGATTTTGATCTGAGTACCGCTCCCTCTGGTCGCGGCTCGGTAGATGCGGTGCGTTACGGAGCCGCGACTGCAAGGAGCGGTTTTTTGCCGGGCTACGGCGCGACCAGATTCAATGCGGGGAGATTCGGCGCCACGCTCGCATCGCGCCGCACCCACAAATACCACACGCCTGTGCCGTCGATGATCGGAGCCGTACACTGAATCTCATAGCTCTCGCTTCCTGAGACGAACATCAGCACGTTCCCTTCGGCGATCGCTTCCATCCGAAAGCCGTTCTGCGACTGCGTCGAAAAACTGAACGCCGGCTTGCCCGATAGGTGCACGCTGAGGGAAGTTCCGCTGATCAGGGAAGCATTGCTGCCCAGCAGCGTTTTCCCTTCGCTCAGCTCCGGAGTTTGCAGGTGAATCACCGTGCCCGCAACAGGCGCGCGTGGATTTGTCTTGGCAACGGGCATGGCGTGCAGACCCACACCGATCCCAACCTGAAAGGAATCGAAGATTTTCCGTTTGGTGACAGGATCTTCGAGCACATCCAGCATGACCCGGTCGCCATTCTGGATCTCCCGCTGAGGCGCGGATTGACCGAAAAACGTCCATGAGTCCAGGGGGCCCATCGAGACGCGGAAGCGGATCGGATCCCCAGGCATTTTTTCGATCCGCAGCCGGAACCCTAGCGTCCTAATCTTCGATGCGTCAGTGACTGTGCGCACGATGGAGTCACCTTCCCCGTAAGCGGCGCCTAGATTCGGCGACGGGGCTTTCGAATCCGCCTCAGCGAACGTTTGATACAGCACCTCGGCGCCGTTATTGAGCCGAAAATCGTACTCTTTGACCGCTTGCGCATCCGCCGTTACGCCGGCACACACAGCCAAAAGCAACCACTTCATCATGGATGCTCCCCTGCGCTCACGATCATGAAGTGAGGTTGAGACACCGGTTCATAATGGGCAGGGCGGTGGGAATAGAGCAGAACCGCGGCCATCGTCACGCCGGCCGCAACCACTGCGGCGGAAATCACCAATCGCCTGCGCCACCACGGCGGACGCATGAACTCCTGTTGAAACGCCTCGACTACACGAGCGCCCAATTTCGGGCTCGGCGATGGCGGTTGCCATTCGGATCTCAACGTTTTCAACTCCGGATCTCGCTGTTCGTCGCTCATAACATTCCTTTCTCATTTTTGGCGGGGTTGAGCGGCGCAAGCAAGCGCTTCAATTGTTCCCGTGCCCGGTGCAGGCGCGCTTTCACTGCATTCGCCTCGATATCGAGAATCGAGGCGATTTCTGCCAAACTGAGCTCTTCGAATTCGAACAGGTACAGGGCCTCGCGCTGCCCCTGAGGCAGCGAGCTCACAGCGCGGCGAACGGCTTCGGCGCGTTCCAGGAGAATCAGATCTTCTAGGATTTCGGGCGAGTCTCCGGCGCGGTCCAGATCCTCGGCCGGGCTTTCCCCGACGGATTCCCGGTTAGAGCCTCTGCGGCGGTTCAGATACTGCCTGCGCACCACCGCGATCAGCCACGTCCGCAGTTGCGCGCGAGCCGGATCGAACGCCGCCGGCCGGCGTATCAGGACCAAGAACGTTTCCTGGGTAATATCTTCGGCGTCGGAGACGTTGCGAGCCAGGAGCCAGGCATAGCCGTAAACGGCGTGCCAATAGCGCTCCCAGAGCAGCTCAAACGCGGTCTGGTCGCCGCGCGCCGCTCTGCCGATGAGTTGCTCGTCGGTCACTGGTCTCTACTGTAGCTTTATCGGATTATCCCAAGAGCTGACGCCTGAGATCACGCGGCCGTCCGGGAAGGTGATCATTCGCATCGCGGCTGTCTTGCTGCCGTCCTTCGCCAGCCACAGCCCCATCGTCACACGATCCCCAGCTTTGAGGTCCTCCCTCTTCCATCCCTGCCTCACCAGGCTGTTCGGCGACGGCAGCTCAATCCGCCACTCCGCCGCGTTCCCGGGAACGTCGCCGGCAGGATCGGTGACCGTGACCAACAGATTGGCATGCGGATTCATCCAGGTCACTTCCCGGACCGTTCCGCTCATCGTCACGATCCGGCTGTCATCGAACTCCGCGCGTGTGGAATGATGCGCCGCCAGCGGCAGCGCCGCGATCAGCATTGTCATCACCGCGACATTCTTCATGACCATTAATAGCGGAAAGGCGGAAAAGGTTACGCGACGGTTTGGTCTTACCGCGCGGTCAGTTCCAGAATCATCGACTCCATGATGATCCGGTCGTCGGGGCGGGCGTCGCGCAGGTCGCGGTCGGCCGCAAACAATTTCGCGACCGCGCGTTCCAGGCGAGCCTTCGGGAAAGCCTCCATAGTCGCGCCGATCTCGCGAGCCCGTTCCGGCCAGATGCGCGCGCCCAACCGGCTGAAGTGCGCCTGAATCTCCCCCGCGCTGCGCAGCCCCGCCTCGCGAGCCGCCAGAGCCATGCGGAACTGCGTGGCCAGGAACGTCAGAGCCAGCGGCATATATTCACCAGACCGCGCCAGCGTGTCCAGAGTTTCGAGCGCCCGTGCGCGGTCGCCCCGGCCCAGCGCGCCGACCAGCGCAAAAATCGTGGACGCCTGGGCGTCCGGCACCAGAGCCGCAATATCGTCCGCGGTCACCTTGCGATCCCCGGTCAGCAGCTTCAGTTTCTCGATTTCGACCGCGATGCGGGAAGCGTCGCCGCCGGTGGCTTCGAGCAGCAAGGCCAACTCCGCCAGTCCCAACTGCAAGCGCGCGGCGCGAGCCAGAGTCTGCGCCAGGGATCGCGAGGCGTCTGGAGTGAACGGACGGAACTCGACCTGCGACGGAACGCCGGAGTAGAACTTCTGCACACGCTCCAAGCGCGCGCGGTCCTCGCCGTCGAATTCAAAACGCGAGCAGTCAAAGACGACCACCGTGTCCGGCGTTGGATGCCGCAGATACGATTCGAGCGCGGCAGCGTTCCCGCCGGCGCCCGATTCCTCTTCGGTCTCCGCCGAGCGTCCGCGCGGCAGCGCTGCTTCGGCGCGCGCCATCCAGATTAAACGGCGCGTGGCGAACAGAGATAACGATCGCGCGTCATCCAGGGCCGACGCCAGCGCCATCTGATCCAGATCGTGGCGCGTGAACGCGCTCTCGCGTTCCTCTTCGGCAAGTCCCTTAAGAGCAGCGTCCAGCAGGGCCTTGCGGCAACGCTCGCGATTGTAGGCTTCGGGTCCGATGAACAGGTAAACGCTCTCCGGTCCCTTCTTGGCAAGCCGATCCAGAAATTGCTCGGGAGTCATCGCTTAGAAGTTATTCAGGACGCTCGAAACAATCTGCCGCGCCACGCGCTGGCTGACGCGCTGCAGCGCACTGTCGCTCTCGTCGAAGTACTGCGCCTCCTGCTGTGGGATCTCGTAGTTGTCGACTACTTCGAGACGCGGACGGCTGAAAAGAACTTTGTTGGTGGCTCGCTCCACCAGGGTGATTTGCAGAACCAGGTGCACCTCGACGCTGGTGGCCAGAGTGGTTTGCGGGTTGAACAGCACCGCGCTGGCTGTATAGGTGAGCACTGAGCCTTTGAGGATCATGTCAGCCCGATCCGCAGGGACCACGCGGTAACGCGAACTGGAGATAAATTCCTTGGCGACGGCCTGCGGAAGCCAATCCGTGATTTTGTAGCGCGTGGTGGCGTTCGCGAACGCGGGAACGGCCACGGTGGTGATGGTCTTGGGCAGCAAATCGGCGTGGCCGGCGACGTGATAGCCGCAAGAAGCAAGCATCGCGACACAGGCAGCGGGCAGGCAGTAATGCAACTTCACAACAGGTCCAATCTTATAACAGCTCCATCCTTATAACAGCTCCAGGGATACGGCGACCGCGTTTTCCGCAGCCAGCCGCAGATTATCCGCAACCAGCCAGAACCAGCAGGCTCGGGAGTGGTTGCGATCCGCCGAGATCGCGCCTACGCTGATTCCGCCGTGTCCGGCGATGGCGGCGTTGGTGGGAGGATCGTCCGGACGCACGTCCATTCCCTGCGCGGCCAGCGCGCGGGCAATGGAGCCGGCATCGACATTATTCTCAAACTCCGCCCACACCGAAAAACTGTGGCCGTGAAACACCGGAGCCTGAATCATGCGCAGCGAAGGCATCGGGATACCCGGCCAGGCTGCGAGCAAAGAGGCCAGATGACGCTCCGCTCGCTGCTCGATCAGTTCGAGCCCCTCCAGCGCTTCTTCCCCGTAGCGCGCCAGCATATTGAAGGCGAGTTGCGCGTCGAAGACGTCGGTTTTGAGCTTCTGGAACGCGAGCAGGGCGCGATTCTGCTGTTGCAGCTCCTCAATGCCGCGCTGCCCGCGCTCACTGGCCGGCTCGAAGATATGCACCAGGCTGCGCCGCACCGGAGTCACCTTCACCAGCTTGGCGAAGAACATGGTCAGCGCGATAGCGGCCGGGTGCGCGATCACTTGAATCGGGGCGTGACTCGAGGCCGCGGGGGCGTGAGTTGAAGTGGTGTGAATGGACGCTGCCGGCTCCGCGCCCGGAGCTCGCAATCGGGCCTGCGGTTGATCTTCGAGTGCGCCGGTCAGGTCGATCAGCACCGGACCCGATTTGGGATTGACCTTCGCGGCGCGGCGGCTGGCGGACGGCGTCGCGGCCAGGAACGCAGCTTTGCTGCCCTCCAGGCTCTCGGCGTTCATGGGCGCCATGACCAGCGCCTCATCTTCTTCGGCGGCAAGAACCGTGGATCCATCGGCAGTCGCCGCCAGCAGTTGGATGCGCGGGTTAGGCTTGGATTCGCCGAGCAGTTCCCGGATTTCCCGGCCCAGCAGCGTGTCGCCGCCGACGATGCCGACCAGCGGCCGATCTATCGCCTTAGCCAAGCTGCCGCTCCGGATGCGGTGGGGCTTGCCGGCCGCGCAGCCGCCTGCGCAGGATGCCGCCGATGCGGACCACGATCCCGCTCATCAAGTACGCCACGGTCATGGCCAGCAGCACGGGCTGCGAAAAGAACCGGATCAAGTAAATCGCCACGCCCAGCGCAATCACCATGAGAAACGATCGCGGACGCATCAGGTGGATGTCCTTGAAGCTGGGATAACGCCAAGTGCTGATCATCAGGAACGCGAGCAGCGCCAGCAGCAGCAGCCATCCCGCGGAAAACACCCACCAGCGCAGGGGCTCGCCGTTGCAGGCATAGACGACCGATGCCACTACCGCAGCGCCCGCCGGGATCGGAAGGCCCACGAAGTACTTCCTATCCGGCCTTCCAGGGTTCTTCGGAATCGGGTTCTTAGTGATGTTGAAGCGCGCCAGACGCGCGGCGCCGCACAACAGGAAAGAGAAGCAGAAGGCGTAGCCTATATGGCGCAGCGTGTCGAGCGTCACCAGATCCGTGGGAGGGTCCACAAACTGGATGCCCCACACCACGGCCAGCACCGCCGGAGCGATGCCGAAGGTGATGCAATCGGCCAGCGAATCGATCTCGCGCCCGAAATCGCTGGTGGTGTTGGTCATGCGCGCGATGCGGCCGTCCAGGCCATCCAGAAACACCGCCACGCCGATGGAAATCGCTGCCGTCTGAAAGTGCAGATGCGCTCCAGCCGCGTTTTGCAGCATGGCCAGGGCGCCTTGAATAATCTCGATGATCGCGTAGAAGCCGAGAAATACGTTGCCCGCGGTAAACAGCGTGGGCAGGGCATAAGCGGCGCGCCGCGGCCGCCGGTCCAGCGACTTCGGATCCACCAGCCGATCGCGCAGGCTCATGCGGGGAGATCCTCATTTGGTCCGGCGTCAACCATTCGCGCGATCACGCTCGACCCGGCCGCAACGCGCTCCCCCGGTTTCACCGTGACCTCCCATTCGGAGCCGAACACAACGTCCACGCGCGAGCCGAACTTGATCAACCCGACCCGCTCGGCTGGATCCAGGATGTCGCCCACGCGCTTGTAGCAGATGATGCGCCGTGCAATCAGCCCGGCGATTTGTTTGAACACCACGCGGGTGCGCCGTCCGCCAATCACGCCTTCCACAGTAAGGATGTTCTGTTCATTGGCGTCGCTGGCGGCTTCCTTGCTCGCTACCAGGAACTGGCCCTTCTTGTAAGTGGCGCAGACGATTTTTCCGGGGATGGGCGTGCGGTTGACGTGCACATCGAAAACATTGAGGAAGATGCTGATCCGGCTGCCGCCTTTGGAGCCGGGAACCACCGCGACCACTTTGCCGTCGGCCGGGGAAACCGCCACGGGTCCGGGAGGCGCGTGGCGCTCCGGGTCGCGGAAAAAGTTCAAACAAAACGCCGCCAGAATGTAGAAGGGCAGCGCCCACGGCCAGCCCGCCAGATACGTGACGGCTGCGGCGCCCGCCAGCAGCCCTCCGGCGTAGGTGTAGCCATAAATCACCATTCGACCCTATTGTCGCATCGCCAGGGTTACGATTGCGTGAAGGACGCTTCCGCACCACTTTCTCCCCTCGCTACGTTACTTCTTATTGACGGCCAGCACACCGCGTCCGGATGGAATCGACACTTTCACGGGAATTTGTTTTAGCGTCGCCGCGAATGTGGCCCCGTCGCTCGAAGTCAGGACCCAGATCGTCTGCGGGGCGCCCGCCGCGAACTGCACTTCCACGGGCACCTCGACGGAAAAATCGTCGTCCACGCCGGTCTGCTGGATGGTCCCGGACAGTTTCACAGCGGGGGCAGCGCCCTTGACGGTGTAGTCCAGTTTCAGCTCCGGAATGCCGGTCGAGTAGACCCAGTTGTCGAAGAAGGAGTCGGTATTGAACGCGGCATTGACCCCGGACGCGCCGGGTGAGCGCAGCGGCGGCGATTCTTTGGCGAATTCTTTGACCAGCGCGGCGAATTGCGCCGTCGAGACCGCGCGCGAGTCGTAGCGCCGGCGCAGTTCCGCTAGCATTTTTGTAAACGGCGCATCGCCCATGCGGCGGCGCAGCATGTGCAGCACCCATGCTCCCTTGTAATAGGTGATATCGTTGCGCGCGGAAGCATTTCCGCTCGAATCCAGGCGGAAACCCCAGGTGATGGGCCCGGCCGATTCGGTGGTCGCGCCTTTGGAATCCCGCTTGACCAGAGAATCGCGATAATCCTCCAGCACATCCTCCATGGCTTTCGCGCCCTTTTTCTTTTCCACGTACATCAGTGAAGAATAATTGGCCACCGCCTCAGAGAGCCATTCATCCTGATAACCGGCGGGCCGCACAATGTTGCCCCACCATTGGTGCGCCACTTCGTGCGCTTCGATCAGGTCCGAGAAAAACACCTGGGCGCGCGACCCCCGCTCGGCCTCGGGTCTCTGGTTGGGATCGAGATACGAGAGCGTCGAAAGATACACCAATCCAGGGAAACCCTGTCCGAACCCGCCGGGAATGGGCGAAACGGTAAGAGTCTTCAGCGCGGGCGGACCGAACAAGCCGGAGTAAAACTGCACCGCGGAGGAAACATCGGCAGCCACTTCCTCGAGCCGCGCGAGCGGATCCGGCGCAACCGCGGGAGGACTCACCGGCAGGTCCGCCAGCCCGCCCCCAGCGCCACGCCCGGCGCGCGGCTGCGGGACCGTGGTAACGGCAGGCGCCTGCTGCGGCTGCAGCGCAGCCTCCAGCCGCCGGTTTCCATAGACCTCGACGTGCACTCCGGAAGCCTTCTCGGCATCCGGCAAGCCGACCGCTTTCTGGTAATCGCCCAGGTTGAAGCCGGCCATGCGGATCGGCACGGCGGTGACACGCCGGGTGACGCGGAAGTCGCCATCGGTGCGGTCTTCGGTCACCTCGCCGGCAGTGACCAGCGTCAGCCGCTTGGGATAGCGGAACGTGAGATCGTATGACGCGAGACCCGACCCGGCGCGAGGATACCAGTTCGCGCGCGCGCCGACAAAATACACATCGTTGCCCGCCGGCGAGATGATCGATCCGTGTTCCTCAAACTCGACCACATGCGTGCCGGGCGCGAGCTCCTTGGCAGGAATCACCAGAAAGGGCCCGTTTTCGGTATCCGGCGCGTCGCCACCGTGGAAGGAGGCCGCGAACAGCAGTTCGGCCGGTTCTCCATCCACTCGTGCGGAGCTGATTTCGATGGCGTGCGCGACCTCGAACGCCAGCGTGCGCACCGCAGCGGACCCAAAAAGCGCTGGGCCGGTTCGTACAGTGGCTCGAACCGTAGCCCGTAAACTCAGGTCCGCGGCCAGTGCGGCGTCGATGCGAAAGCTCTGCTCGGTGACCGGATTCTCGGGCGTCTTTGCCATTTCGCTCCGCAGGCTGCGGGCCGGGAAGCTAGTCCAGATAGCGTAAGCGGCACGGCCCTCGCGCTGCACCAGGCGGCCTAAGGTGATCTGGTTCTCCGACTGGCTGTCGTAGAACGCATCGAAGTTCCCGAGCGTCTTGCCGGCCAGGCTCGCAAAGAGGAGCCCGCGCCGGTTCGCCGCCGGCGTCATCAGATCCTCCACCAGCCGCAGCTCAAATTCCGACTCGACACTGGCCAATACCGGCGTTCCCTGCTCGGCCAGAAGGGCGCCCATCGCGACGTCCTTGCGCGCGCCGCTCTGCGCGATGGCGTCCAGCAGGGTTTGCGCGGAGCCGTCGCTGAACACGAGAACGGCTGCGCGAAAATGTTCGTCGAGATTGGGGGATTTGGTGAAGCGAGCCAGCGACAGGCGCTCGCCGCGATACGGCGGAAGCAGCAGCACCTCGCCATCGCCGCCTTCCACGTCCGTTGAGAACACGGCGGAGACGCGTTCGCCGTTCACCGGCTTGGAGAAGATGAGGTAACCGTCGTTGAAGTAGAGCTTGAGATCTTCTTTGGCGAGCGAAAGGTCGCGGACGCGATAGCACTGCTCCGGATCGAGCGCCGGGGAGCGAACCTGCGCGGCCAGTTCGGAGGCAGGGGAAGCCGCAAGCGCCACGAATGCCAGCGCCAGCCCCGAAACGACAGCTCCAGACCCGCGGGGCACTTCTATATGAACATCTCTTCGTCTGCGGTAACCTGGTCCGGCGTGGGACGGCCGCCGCGCATGAAGTAATGGATGGCCGCGCGCAAGCCCGCCGCCACGCCGTTGATCTCGCGAATGGGCTTCATGATGCCCCCATGCACGATCGCCACGGTCTGCTGCGCCCGGTTCACCGCGTCGTCCACCACCGCCTCAGCGCGGTCGAACTGGATGCGCATCCGCTCTGTGGCATCTTCCAGCACATGATCCACGCGCATGAGCTGGCGCTGGGTGGTTTCCAGGATCTCCCGGGTGCGCGCGGTGATTTCCGCCATGTTAGCCCGGCCTTCGTCGATGGCGGCACGCGAAGTCTCCGCCAGCGCTTCCACCTTCGGCACGAGCGCCTCGACCTTCGGCGCCAGCTTCGCAATCCGCTCCTCCACAGCTCGCGCGGATTTCGCCACTCCAAACAATATGATGGCCTGAAAGACCAGCGCAATGGTCGAAACAGCTACAAACACGGTCAGGACGATCAGCAGGGGTTGGTCCATGGTGGGTTTATAGGGATGGCTTTATGGGGATGGAGTTATGGGGAGTGCGTTCCGGGATGTAACCGCTCGCGTTCCGCGCCGCATCGGCCTTTAGTCCGCCGAGGGGTTGGTGACGGCGTCGCGATAGGCCTGCTTGCCAGCCTCCATTGCCGCGCTCAGGCTCTCTTTTTGCCGGCGCAGCGTCTCTTTGCCGCGGTCGATGGTTTCCGCGGCAGTGCTGCGAAGCTCGTCGCCGCGCTCCTTCACGAAATCCACGCCCTCTTCGGCCTTGCCGCGGATAAAATCACGCGTCTCCGCCCCTGATTTGGGCGCAAACAGGACACCCGCCGCGACCCCCAAACCCAATCCGAGGAAAAAATACGACAGCTTGCTGTCATCCTCCATAATTCCTCCTTTGCCGTACCATTCACAGGATACGCTATTCTGGCTTCAGGAACCATGTCCATCAGCTCACGGCCTTATGTCCGGCCCTACGGCTCGCGCGGCGGCCTTCCGCCAGGCGTCCAGGCGTTGCTCATCGCCAATGGCGTCCTGTTCCTGTTGCTCACCCTGGTCCGCAGCAGCGTCAGCACCATACTTACGCTGCTGGCTCTGACGCCCTCGCGCGCGGTGGAATCCCTCAACATTTGGCAACTGGGTACGTTTCTGTTCGTCAACGTGGGCATCCTGGCTTTCGTGTTCAACATGCTGGCGCTGTGGATGTTCGGCCGGGAACTGGAGGAGATGTGGGGCACCCAGCGTTTCCTGCGCTTCTATTTCCTGTGCGGCAGCGGCGCCGGCGTGCTGGTCGTTCTGGCGCAATACCTGGTGCGCAATCAGAACGCGTTGACCTTCGGATGCATCCCCGCCGTATACGGAATCCTGGCTGCGTACGCGGCGTACTGGCCGGACCGGCAGATGATCTTCTTCATCTTTCCGATGAAGGTCAAGTATGCGGTCATGCTCATCGCGGTGATCGACTTCCTGCTCTCCTACGATGCCGGCCTCGGCCAGATCATGCTTCTGAGCGGCCTCGTGATCGGCTACTTCTATGTGAAGTCGCCGCGGGTGGTGAGCGGATTCAACCCGCTGGGACGAATGGAGGCGAGCTACAAGGCGTGGAAGCTGCGCCGCGCCAAACGCAAGTTTCAGGTGTACCTGCGCAAGCACGGCCAGGATCGCGACCGGTTCGTCAATTGAGATTGGGAGAATAAAGGCGGGTTCCTGGCACATTCACAGCATGAATGAACAACAGTTTCTCTCGATCGCCTTAACCACTGTGCCGACCATGATCACGGTTCTGATTGGGATCATGATTAATAACGCCCGCTTCAATGACCTGAACTCCCGGATCGCCGAACTCCGCTCCGACATGAACCAACGGTTTGACGATGTGAAGGACCTGTGGCGATCCGAGTTGCACCGCGTGGAGCAGATTCTCGATGCCCGCCTGAAGCATTACGAGCGTTAATTCACCGCTTCATCCGGTCCAGATCCGCCGTCATTTCCTCCCTCAATCCCCCCGGTGCGTTTTCCGCAACCTGCCTCAGCGCCTGCTCGAAAGCCGCCGCAGAGCGATCCTTGATCACGCTGCGCTCGGCTGAGCCCGCCAAAGTGCGGTACAGATCCAGAGCTCGTTGCAGTTTGGGTAGCGCCGTATCCCACTGGCCTTCGGCCGCCAGCACCTCGCCCATTTCGAAGTCGCACGCGGCGCGCTCCGGACTCGCCGGCTGAGCCTCCGCAATCTGGCAGGCGCGCGTAAAGCTGATCAGCGCAAGGTCCATTTTCCCGGCGGCGAACTCGGCGAATCCCAGCTTCCGCGAAACCAACAGCACATCCTTTTGGCGAGCCGCATCGGATGGGCCGGCCTTGGCAAACCGCTCAAACTGGTCGAGCGCGTCGTTGTATAGCGGCTCGGCCTCTAACGGCTCCAGATCGGCGAGGTTTACCTCCGCCCACCCGAGATCCCGGCGCAGATCGGTTTCCTCCGGATGCTTCGCCAAAAACCGGTGCGCGGTATCCACGGCCTGGCGGTAATCGGCCGCCGCAAGGCTCAAGTCAGCCGGCTTGATCGCGTCGCCCAGCCGGTCATAGGCGCGGACCAGCGCGGGCTCGACCGTCATTTCGCGCGCGCGAGCCATCGCAAGTTCCGATTGTTCGCGCCGCACCGTCGCCGTCAGCCACGCCAGGCTGGCCAGCAGCAACGCCAGCACCCCCGCCGCCGCGGCAACCGCAGTGCGATTGCGCTGCACGAATCTTAGGAAGCGATAGCCGAGCGTATCGCCGCGAGCCTTCACTGGTTTGCCTTCGAGATACCGGCGGATGTCCTCGGAGAACTGCTCCGCCGAAACGTAGCGGCGCTCCGGCTCCTTGCGCAGAGCCTTCAGGATGATGACGTCGAGATCTCCGGACAGCTTGTGCCGCAGCCGGCGCCGCGCCTTGTCGCGGCTCTCTTCCATCACCGGGTCGATTTTCTGCGTAGGCTGCGGAATCGAGGAGTCTCCGCCGAGCACCACGCTGCTGGGCCGGGGCGGCTCCTTTTCACAGATGGCTTGTTGCAGCGCCATGCGCGACCGCGTGTCGGCGCCGGCGAAAGGAAAGCGTCCGGTGAGCAGCCGGAACAGCAGCATGCCCAGCGAGTAGATATCGGTGGCCGTGGTGATCGGCTCACCGCGGACCTGTTCCGGGCTGGCGTATTCGAGCGTCATCGCGCGCAGCTCCGGACGAGTCTCGGCCGCAGCCGCCGGGGAGAATTCGGGGTCGATCAGTTTGGCCACGCCGAAATCCAGCAGCTTCGGCACGCCATCCTTGCTCACCAGGATGTTGCCGGCCTTGATGTCGCGATGCACCACCAGGTTCGAATGCGCGTACTGCACCGCGGCGCAGACGCTGCGAAACAGGGTGAGCCGCTCGCTGATGGTGCTCTGGCGGCTTTCGCAATACTGGTCGATGGGCGTGCCTTCCACGTATTCCATCACCAGGTACGGCGAACCTTCGGGCGTTGAGCCCCCATCGATCAGCCGCGCGATGTTGGGGTGGTCCAGCCGGGCCAGCACCTGGCGCTCCATGCGGAAGCGGCGCAGGATCTCGACGGAGTCCATGCCGCGCTTGACCATCTTTACCGCGACTTTCTTCTGATACTCCTGATCGACGCGCGACGCCAGCCAGACCGAGCCCATGCCGCCGCGCCCGATCCGCTTCTGCAACTGGTACGGGCCCACGCGCGGAACCCGCGGCACGGAAGCGGAGCTGACGTCGATGCCGATCTGGTTGAGGTCGGCAACCGGCGAGGTCATGAATTCCTCGGCGTCTTCGTGGCTGATCACCAGGCTTTCCACTTCGCGGCGCAACTGCTCGTCGCCGGCGCAGACTGCGCGCAGGTATGCAGCGCGTTCCTGTGCCCGGCGCTCTAGCGCGCCGTCAAAAATCCTGCGAATCTGCGCCCATCGCTCCGGCGTCAAGTCTCCCTCCGCTGATTTCGCGATGCAGGAAGGCGCGTGCGGAGTTCCAACTGCGCTTGACCGTGGCGGGCGAACAGTTCATCACCTCCGCCGTCTGCTCCACCGAGAGCCCTCCGAAAAATCGCAGCTCCACCAGGCGCGCCTGCTCCGGGTCGAGCTCGCCCAGCCGCGTCAGCGCCGTATCCAGCGCGATCATGTCCACCGGCCGCTGCTGGCAGATCGCCATGGTGTCTTCGAGAGCCACCTTCTGCCCCGCCCCGCCGCGGCGCGCCGCGCGATGCTTGCGTGCGTGATCCAGCAGGATGCGCCGCATCTGCGTGGCCGCGACCGCCAGAAAATGCCCGTGGCTTTCGAGCGGAGCCCGCTGATCCACCAGCCGGATGTAAGCTTCGTTGACCAGCGCGGTGGCCTGCAGCGTGTGTTCCCCGCGCTCCCGCCGGAAGTAGGATCGCGCCAGGCGGTGCAGTTCGTCATAAACCAGCGGCAGGAGCTGATTGATCGCTTCCTTCTGCCCGCGCCCGATCTCTGCCAGCAGCCTGGTTACTTCGCCGGATCCTTCCATCGCTTATGTTGCGGATTATAGCGCGGCGTCCTTCCAGCCGCAGCGCGGAGCGCGGTTACGGACTGGTGAAATCGTGTAAACTCAATACGATCAGGTGGTCGGACCGCGGTTCCTGCCTCGAAATCTTCAGGGAGGCTCTGAGTGGAGCGTATGCGAATTTTGAGGTTGTTCCAGGCTTTCGTCATCAGTTGCTGCATAGTGGCTGTGGGTCTTGCGCCCGCTTCGGCGCAGGTGACGGCGGCAATTTCGGGAAAAGTGGTGGACGCAAGCGGCTCAGGCGTCAGCGGCGCGACGGTCACCGTCAAGAGTCTCGAAACCGGTGCGACCCGCAGCACCACCAGTGGAGACGACGGATCGTACCGGATTATCTCCCTGCCACTGGGCGCGCAAGAGGTACGCGCCGAAAAGCAGGGCTTCAAGACCGTGGTGCGCACCGGCGTCGACCTGACGGTCGGCGAGAACGCGGTGGTGAACCTGGCCCTGGAGGTCGGAGACCTGGTGCAGCAGATCGCCGTCACCAGCGAATCTCCGATCGTGAACACCACCACCTCCACCGAATCGGGACTGGTGGGCGAGCAGCAGGTCAAGGATCTCCCGCTCAACGGCCGTAGCTGGGACGACTTGATCACGCTCAATCCCGGCGCCATCAATTACGAGCTGAAGAGCGCCAATACCAGCACCAGCAACGGCAACACATTTTCAGTCGATGGACGGCGGCCTGCCGACAATCTGGTGCTGCTCAACGGCATCGAATACACCGGATCGAGCCAGCTCCAGATCACGCCCGGCGGCGCCAGCGGCCTGATGCTGGGGGTCGAAGCCGTGCGCGAATTCAACGTCCTCACCGACGATTATTCGGCCGAATACGGCAAGCGCGACGGCGCGCAGGTCACCGTGGTGACGCAATCCGGCACCAATCAACTGCACGGCTCGCTCTACGAATTCCTGCGCAACAACGACCTGGACGCTAAGAATTATTTCGCGCAGAACTTCAACCCTCCCTTCCATCAAAACCAGTTCGGCGCGGCGCTGGGAGGGCCCATCAAAAAGGACAAATTTTTCCTGTTCGGCAACTACGAAGGATTCCGCCAGGCCCTGACCCAGACCAGCTTGAGCGTGGTGCCGGATGCGCAGGTGCGCGAGGGTCTGTTCCCGAACTCCAGCGGCGTCTACACCCAGGTCGCCAATGTGAACCCCGCGATGCTGCCCTATTTTTCGTACTGGCCCGCGGCCAATGGCGCTGAACTGCTGACCAAAGGCATCGCCAGCGGCACCGCTTTCTCGCTGAACTATCCCAACCAGCACATCCACGAAGATTTCGGCACCATGCGCGCGGACTACCTGCTGAGCAATCGGGACAGCCTTTCGGTTGCCTACACCAACGACGACGGCGCCAGCCTGATTCCGCTGGCCGATCCCCTGTTTGCTTCCACCACGGATCTGGGCATGCAAGTGGGAAGCGTGGAAGAAACGCACATTTTTTCCCCGAGCACGCTGAACACTTTCCGCGCCGGATTCTCGCGCGGGGCCTACGCGCTGGAATCTTCGCTGCTGTCCAGCTTCCCCGCGAATCTGGACTTCGTTCAAGGCCTGGGGCCCGGAGGCATCATCGTGAACGGCGGCGTCACCACCACGGGCCTGGCCGGAATCACGTCCGCCGGCCCCAACAACGCCGCCGGAGCCTGGAATCGCCGCAATCTGTACACCTTCACCGACGGCGTGCACATGAGCAAAGGGATTCACCAGATCACCTACGGCGCGTGGCTGCAGCGCGTTCAGGACAACGAAGACAGCGCTTCGCGCCAGCTCGGACAGGCGACCTTCTCCACGCTGACGACGTTCCTGCAAGGCACCACCAGCACGTTCCAGGCAGTGCCGGCGGCGACTGAGGTCGGCTGGCGAAGCTGGTTTGGCGCGGTTTACGTCGACGACACCATGAAGCTGCGCCCCAATCTCACCTTTGAAGCCGGCCTGCGCGTCGAGTTCACCGACGGCTGGAACGCCAACGGCGTCAAAGCCTCGAATTATCTCGCTTCGAATGGCGTGCTGGAGACCAACCCGATGGTGGGAAATTCCATCTTCACCGCCAACAACGCCAAGCATCTGCTGGGGCCGCGCGCCGGCCTGGCCTGGGATCCTTTCAAGAACGGCAAGACCGCGATCCGCGCCGGTTACGGAATGTTTTACTCGCTGATCGACGACCTCAGCTTCCTGCTCAACTCGGCGCCTCCTTACAACGGCACGGTCTCCTACGCCGGAGCGCTGTCTTCGTTCACTCCGATCATTCCGAATGCGCCCGTTGCGCCGCAGTGCAGCCCCACCGTCCCGGCGCCCTGCAGCACCTACGCCCCCTACGGCGTGCAATCCAACGCGCAGACGCCGACCGTGCAGGAGTGGCGGTTTTCGATCGAGCAGCAGTTGACCCAGAGCACGGTTTTGCGGGTCTCCTATAACGGCTCGCACGGTTACTACGGTCTGGTGAGCGTCGATCCCAACGACATCGCCACGCAAATCTGCCAGAGCGCCACGTGTTCGGCCGGCGGCGTCGCCACCGCGGCCAGCCTCGCCAGCGCGCCGCATACGGTCACGCAAGGCCAGGAGTACATCCCGGGCCCGGCGGCCACGCGCCCGAATCCGTATCTCGGCGCGGGCTTCTTTTACTACAGCGAAGGCAACAGCAGCTACAACGCGCTGCAACTCGACCTGAGCAAACGCCTCAGCCGCGGCCTGACCTTCCGCGCCAACTACACCTGGTCCAAGAGTCTCGACATCAACTCCGCGCCCACCGGCGCGCAAGCCAACAATGAATCCCAGATGATCATGGACCGCACCGATCTACCGCGCGACTGGGGTCCTTCCGCGCTGAACTCGCCGCAGCAGGTGAGCCTGTCGACCAGCTACGATCTCCCCTTCGGTAAAGGCAAACTGTGGGGTGGATGGCAGGTGAACCAGATCACCACGCTACTGGCCGGATTCCCCTTTACGCCAGTGATCGGCGCCAACCGCTCCGGCGACGGCGACACTCGCAACCCGGACCGGCCCTCGCTGAATCCGGCGTTCACCGGTCCAGTGGTCACCGGGAACCCGTATCAATGGTTCAATCCCAGCGCCTTCATTCTGCCGGTGGCGGGGACTTATGGAAACGTCGGCCGCGGCGTTTATAGCGGACCAGGCCTGGCCGATTTGGACGTTTCGGTGATGAAGATGACCCGGCTATCCGAGCGCATGCGGCTGCAGTTCCGCTCCGAATTCTTCAATATCCTGAACCACCCCAACTGGGGCGTGCCCAACCAGACCGTGTTTTCGGGCACGGCTTTCAACGCTTCGGTGGGATTGATCAATGCCACCGCGACCAACTCACGGCAGATCCAGTTCGCCTTGAAGTTGATGTTCTAAAACCGCTGGGCCCAGGGGCACCCCGGCCGCGGCTCAGCCCTGCCTCCGGTGGGACCGGACGGGACAACCTGTGACGTTGCTCGGCGTTTTTTCTTTCAGAGCCGTGACCGAAGGGAGCGGGGTTATGGGATCATCTTGTCCGGGCTGAGCACGCGAGAGCCGCGCCCCTCCCCCGGCCCCCATCCCAACGACTCGATGTTGCGGGGTTGCGCCGTCAGCACGATCTGGAAACTTTCCTTGTCGTCCGGCGCCGCGGCCGCCTTTCCGCGCATCGGCGACACCAAGGCCAGATACTTGAGTGCGGCGTAAATGTCGCCTTGCTCCGGGAGACGCATGTCCAGCTCCTGCGTGCGCAGCCGGACCGCGATGCCACGGACGCTCAGCCGGTAAGCCAGGAACGCGCAGCAATCCACCGCATGCTCAAACCACGCTTCCGCTTCAAGCGGCACGTCCAGGTCGAGGAAGATCACCACGCGCCAGTCCTGTTCGCGGGCGAACTCGCGCACCTGCAAAACGCCGGTGTGCGCCGTAGCCTTCCAGTCCACGTGACGAGCGCTTTCGGAGGATTCATACGGGCGGATGCGGTAGAAATCGCTGCCGCGCCCGCGCTGCATGGCCGCGATCTCACCGCTGACCGAATCCAGCAGCGCTTCGAAGCCGGGCTGCGGGTCCAAACATGGGTAGATGATGATGTCTTTGCGGGTGGTGACCATCTCGCGCCGCTCCGCGAATCCGAAGGGGAATCGCGTCGAGAACTGGAAGCTGCGCTGGCGCTGGGCTCCCCGCCGCGGAAAATACAGCGTGACGGATTCTTCGATGGTCGCGCCGCCGGGGATCACCGGAAAATTCAGGATGGTGGTGAACCCGCTCTCCGCCGCGCCGGCCAGATGCACGCTGAACGACGGAACCCAGCGCTTCAGATTCCTCACCCGGATCACGGCGCGAACCTGGCGCCGCGCCGCGATGTGGTCCGGCAAAGAGAAATCCAGCTCCAGGCCGGCCAAGCCCAGCCGCGTTACGAAGCTCGAAATCAGCAGCGTGGCGAACATCGCCGCGACGATCAGGAACAGGAGATTTCCCTTGTCGCCCAGCAGGAACGCCGTCACCGCGATCAGCGCCAGCGCCAGGCGAAACGCCAGTCCCGACGCCGTCACCTGTTGGCGGCCGGTGGGAAGATGCAGATGTTCGCGCCACTGGTCGAGATTCATGCCGGCACCGTATTTGGCCGTTCCGGCCGTGCACCGGCCACTCGCCCCACCGCGTTCACCAGCTTACGATACGGCAGTTTGTCGAACGATTCGAAGCCGATCCATTCCCCGTCGCGCCAGCTCGAACTGTACCAGCGAACCAAGATTGCAAGATGCTCCAGACTGGGCTCGGCGGCCGAAATTGTATCCACAGGCGGCGCGATTCCCGACGCAATCTCGCCCAAGCGCCGGTCGAGCGATTGCCCCGCTCCAGCGGTTTCCGATAGCGTTACGCGCCGCGGCTCCTGCCAGCGTCCGCCCGCGAGGAACCATAGCTCGACGGCATCTTTTTCGGCGGACGGCGTCACAGCCACTCCCGCTAGCGCGTCGAGCGAACGCGCCAACTCGCTGGACAGCGCCTGCACCTCGCCGATGCGCGCCGCGCGCTGATGCAACTGCGCGGCTTCCTCAAACCGCATCTCCGCGCTGGCCCGGTCGCGAGCCGCCTCCGCGGTATGACGAAGCGAGGCTCCGCCGGTGCGCAGAAACTCCTCCACGCGCGTCACTTCGCCACGGTACTCCTGCTTTGACACGGCCAACTGGCACGGCCTCAGGCAGCGATTCATTTCGCCGTAGATGCAGCCGGGATGATCCGGCGCCGGCGCCAGGTTCTCTTCACAGCGGCGAATTTGAAATAGGTCGAGCAGGGCTTCATTGAAGCGGTCCGCCGCAGCGCGGCTGGCAAACGGTCCGTACTGCAAACCCTTCCCCAGCCGCGTGGTAATCATGGTTCGCGGAAAAGGATTGTCCAGCGTGAGGCGCACGAAGGCCGGAGCGTGCAGGCGCGTGATGCGCGGCCAATCCTCTGGAAAATAGCGCTGGGCGAGTTCCAAATGAACCAGCGCCGCCTCAAGAGTAGAGCCCACCGGCCAGTATTCGATGCGCTCGGCCACGCCTTGCAGGTTTAGCACGCGCGAGACGCGGTCGCGATTCGAGAGCAGTCGCCGTAACCGGCGCCGCAGCAGCACCGTGCGCGCCAGATACGGCGTTCCCGCGCTGGCCCACAGCAGGAATACTGCGGGCTGATCGGGCAAGGAATCGATCTCGGCAGGCGTCGCTTGAAGCGGCTCACGCATGTTTACTTCGATTGTAGTGGGTATACTGAACGCGAGAAGAACTTCGAGGAGGCGATGGCCCATGTCCAGGCGCTCAACCGGGAGACGCTCGGGATCCTCTCCGGCATTGAACGAATGGTCGCGCCGGGCGACGTAAAGGTTGATTTCCAGGCCGGCATGGAGCTCCACAATCGACGCATGGCCCACATCCGCGAAAAGCTTGACGCATTCGACGAAAAACTGCGGCGGCTGATGAATCTCCTGTAAATCTCCCCCGCGTTGTCGATTCTCCGGGGCGCCGTTCGTTATTAGGATGTATGCACTCGCGTACGATAGGAGAAAACAATGCCCCAATATCTGTTACTGCTGTACGACAATTCCGCCCAACTGCGGGCCCTGAGCCCGGAGGACATGCAGAAGGCCACCGAGAAATACATGGCCTGGTCCAAGATGCCGTTCACCCAAGCCGGCAAGAGGCTCGGGATGGATCCCGGCAAGGTGCTGCATCCCCACGCCGGCAAGCCGAAGGTGACCGACGGGCCCTACGGCGAGACCAAGGAAGCCCTCGGCGGGTTCTACCTGATCGAGGCCTCCGATTACAATCAGGCGGTCGAACTGGCGGCGAGCAACCCGCATGTGGAGTACGGCGGGGTGATCGAAGTGCGGCACGTGTACGGGACTTAATTCCCGTGAACGAAACGCCCGTGAATCATACGGGAGAGTTGCTGGAACATTTGTTCCGGCAGATGGCCGGGCGGATGACAGCTCATCTCGCCCGGCTGCTCGGCTCCGCGCGGCTGGACCTGGCGGAAGAATTCTCCCAGGAAGCTATGCTGCGCGCGCTCGAAGCCTGGCCGTTTCAGGGCGTGCCGGAAAACCCTCCGGCGTGGCTGTTCCGCACCGCTCGGAATCTCGCGCTCGACCATTTGCGGCGGGAGCGCATGCTGGAGCGCAAGCACACCGAGCTGGGAGCCGCGTCCTCCACCGCTCCCGAACTTCCTGAGTTTGACAATGAAGTCCGCGACGATGAGCTGCGCATGATCCTGATGTGCTGCCATCCCGAGATCCCTCGCGAGGCCAGCATCGCGCTGAGCCTCAAGACCGCTGGCGGCTTCAGCGTGCGTGAGATCGCCCGCGCGTTCCTGACCGAGGAAGCGGCCGTCGCGCAGCGGCTGGTCCGCGCCAAACGCCAGATCCGCGACCGCGGCGTGACCCTCGACCTGCCCCACGGTGAGGCGTTGAAAGCCCGCCTCGACGCCGCGCTCCAGGTGCTGTACTTCATCTTCAACGAAGGCTACGCCGCGCATGAAGGCGAGGACCTGATCCGGCGCGACCTGTGCTTCGAGGCCCTGCGCCTGGCCAGCCTGATCGCGGCCTCGCCGCTGGCTTCCCCGCGAGCCCACGCGTTGGTGGCGATGATGGCATTCGACTCCGCACGCCTGCCCGCGCGGGTCGACGCGCTGGGCGACCTGGTGCTGCTCGAGGATCAGGATCACTCGCTGTGGGATCGTGAATTGATCGCGCTGGGCTTTCATCACCTCGACCTGTCGATGGCGGGCGAGGAAGTGTCCGAGTATCACGTACAGGCCGCGATCGGCGCGCAGCACATTCGCGGCGGCATCGCCGGCGCCATGGACTGGCCGGCCATTCTACAACTCTACGATCAACTTTTGGAGATGAGCGGCTCGCCCGTGGTGGCTTTGAATCGGACCGTCGCCGTGGCGAAGGTGCATGGACCGGAGCGGGCGCTGGAGGCGATCGAGCCGCTCGCGACCGACCCCAGCCTGCGCGAATATTATTTGCTGCTCGCCGCGCGCGGGCATTTCCTGCTGGATTTGAACCGCCGCGAAGAAGCTGCGGCGTGTTTTCGCGGGGCCCTGGCGCAACGCTGCTCCGAGCCGGAGCGGCGACTTTTGCGCCGCAAACTTCATCAATGTGAATAGGAGAAAATCATGCGTTTACAACCGGTCGAAAATCCGAACGGACTGATGATGAAAATCGGATTCTGGTTCGCCCAACGCACCTTCGGCAAAGTGATCACGCCGATGAAAGTGGTGACCGCTCGTGTGCCGACATCGATGCGCATGAGTTATGAAATCGCCAAGATGATGGAGCACGGCTTCACGCTCCCGCACGACCTGCAGTTCCTGCTGCACGTGCACATCTCCGAGGTCAACCAATGCCACTTCTGTATCGATATCGGGAAGGCCATGGTGTTGAAGCAGGGAGGGTCGCTCGAGAAGTTGAATAAACTGGAATCCTATCGCACCGACCCCATGTTCACTCCGGCCGAGCGTGCTGCGCTCGCCTACGTCGAGGAGGTCTCGCAAACCCACGACTGTTCCGATGCCACCTTCGCCGAACTGAAGAAGCACTTCAACGACACCCACATCGCTGAGATCACCATGCTCAACGCGCTGGAGAACTTCTACAACCTTACGAATCGTCCGTTGGGGATTGAGTCGGACGGGTTGTGCGCGCTGGTTTCCAAAGGCGCCGCTGAAGTCGGGGCTACTTCGCCTTCTTCACCGCAAACACCATCCCGCTCCACGCAGCGCTGAGCGAGCAGATTTTGTAGTCCACCAACCCGACCGCGTTCGCTCCGGCGCGGACGAGGTTGCCATCCAATCCATCGCGTTTATTCTTGCGCCAGAGAATCCACAGGCGCGACCTCGCCGCCAATTTGCGCATCTTTGGCAGAGCCGCGTGAAACTCGGCGACCCCGTGGACGAACCACAGCGCAATGGCGCAGTCTTCCGCCGATTCTTCTTCGAAGAAGGCTCCCTCAGGCAGCGCCCCGATGGCCTGCGCATAATCCGCCGGAGCATCGATCACCGCGACGGGCCCGCCTTTCGTGATGCCGAGCTTCTGCGCAATGGTACGGTGCCCCCATCGCTCCATCATCTGGGCGGGCCGGATCGGATTCCGCGGAGGATTGGCGATTGCCTCTTTGAGTGCGCCGCGAACCCTGGCCTGCGTAGTGAACGCCGCATCCGGGAGCGCCCGTCGAACGTACTCGACTTTCTCCGGTGTCCCGCCGACAAACACGATCGGCACGTGACGGCTGGACTTGGTTCCGCGCAGGTACACCGCGACCTCGCGGCCATGCGAAGGCGTTCGCGACAAGTCGATCACGTACACGTCAGGAGGGTCATTGCGCAGCTCCCGCGCCGATGTAATTTTCTCGTGATGGTCGACCGAGTGCCCGGCTCCTTCAAGCAGCGCCAAGAGAGGTTTCGCCTCCTCGGCCTTCCAGTGGAACAGGCGAATCCGCGCCATTCTTCTAGAGTAAATAATGGATGACCGGCTTGGGCTGCTCCCTAGATGAAGCTGGCATTGAAAACAAAGGTTTCAATGGCCTACAGATCGCCTCAAATGCCCCAAAATGCGGGGGTGTGGAGACAATTTGGAGACAACGCCGACCAGCTCACAATCCTCCGAACTCTCCAGTAGTAGCCGTATCCTTCAGTGTCCCTGACGCTATCGACGGGTGCCCAAAGAAAAAGTTTCGTCTCGCCGTGTAGCTGTCGCTCGATGCGCCTGACGTACCCCTTGGGGATGATGAACCGCGACCCTTCCCCACACTTTTCACACTCCAGGTCACCGTTATCAAGCTCCCATCGAAAAACAATTTTGTTCGAGGTCCGATGAAGACAGCCGTCGATGACGGTTACAGTAGGGAATTCTGGAATTTCGCAGACCTGATTTGAAATCAGAAACTTTTCCATGACCGGTGCCGCCCCCAATTCCGATAGTAGGACGGTTGGTGGTGCGGAGCAACTACACGGCGAAAGGTTCCCTTGATGGGCTATGGCCGGTTGCTACTGGTTCGACAGCGATTCCAACTCCGCAGTGACGAGTTCGTTCAGTTTCTTCAGCCCCTTCCGCATCTCATCGAACATTGTTTGAGCTTCTTGAAACTGGCCGTTTGCAGCGTATGAAGCCGCCAAGGAAATCATGCTTCCGGTCTTCATGACCTGATCCACCAGTTCATGGCCGCACGTAACCTTAACCTTCATGGCAGCGACCATAAATTCACGATTGACGTTAGTGAAGGCAACGGCCGTAGCATTTGGGCCACTCCCCTTCTCATCCGGTGCAAAAATTGGAGCCCCTGTGGCAGCGATCAACCGATTTAAGGCGTCGTCCACGACTCCGTATTTTTCAAGAAGCTCGAATAGCACTTCTTTCTTGACTTCCCATCGGCGGTAGTCGTGCGCGATGTTGCCTTCAATTCTCTTCGCCGTTGCGGTCACAGCAGCGATCTGTTGTACCACAATGTCAACGTCTTCCTTGGTTGCGTAGTTCTCGCCCTTTTTCTTCAGGTAGGCACCGATGTACGCACCAATCCCCGAGCATACAGCGACTATCGCTCCGTCCGAGAACTGGAACATAATCTGGTTACGTCGGTCTCACGCTCAGGTAGGCGTTGAGAAACTCGCCAACGAGATCGCCTACGGCTTCCCGGATACCGCTGCTCGCCCTCGGCGCTGCCAGAGATAAGGCCAAGAGTCTGCCTGGTTGCGTTTCTGATTATAAAGCAGTTATATGACCGGCTGGGCAGCTCCCCTACCCAGCCGGCCTGCGGCGAGCGGTTACCCGCCCTACGTTCCTCCGACACCCTTTCCCGCGCAATTTTGTGGAAAAGAGGATCAGGAAACGGGGAAGCTTGTTTTGAGCTGCTCGAGCTTGCCCAAAGCTCGCCCGGAATCAATCGCTTCGGTTGCGACGCTGACACCGCCGATTAAATCCGGAGCCAGCCCGGCCAGCACCAATCCCGCCGCAGCGTTGGCCAGAACGATGTGGCGCGGCGGACCCGGCTCCCCGCGCAAAATCCCCTCGATCATGCGAGCATTGTGCGCCGGATCGCCGCCGGCGAGACTCCCCGGCGGATCGGTCGGGAGCCCGAAGCTGTCGGGCGTCCACTCCAACTCCGTAACGCCCGCATCGCACACTTCGAACACCTGCGTCGGACCGGTGGTGCTGATTTCATCCAGGCCGCCGTGCCCATGCACCACGAAGGCTCGCAAGGCCGGCACAGGGCCGGCGAGTTCGTCAAAAGACGCGAGCTGCGCCAGAGCCTCGGCCATCAACCGCGCGGCTTTCCCCGACGGCGCGCCGATCAACTGCCGGCGCGCGCCCGCCGGATTCGCCAGCGGTCCCAGCAGATTAAACACCGTCCGCATCTTGAGCTCCTTGCGCACCGGCTGCGCGAACTTCATGGCCGGGTGCAGTTGCGGCGCGAACAGGAATCCGATGCCGATCTCGCGCACAGCCCGAGCCGATTCCTCGGGCGTAAGCGCAATCCGCACGCCCAAGGCTTCTAACACGTCCGCGCTCCCGCTGGAGCTCGATAGCGACCGGTTGCCATGCTTGGCGATGCGCGCGCCCGCTCCGGCCATCACCAGCGCCGCGGCGGTCGAGATGTTGAACGTGCCGGAGGAATCGCCGCCGGTGCCGCAGGTGTCGATGACATCGGCGCCCGCATCCACCACCACCATGCGCTCCCGCATGGCTCGCGCGAAGCCGGCCAATTCCGCCGCGGTCTCGCCTTTCATCTTCAGCGCCACCAGGAACGCCGCGATCACGGATTCGCTGGAAGCGCCGGTGAGCAGCGCGGTCATGGCCTGGTAGGCTTCCTCGGCGGTTAAGTGCTCGCCGGAGGAGGCGCGGTGAAGGAAGGGAACAAGTGACATGCGCTATAGTGGAGATTCTTCAGCTTATCGCATGAAAATCCACGAATACCAAGCCAAGGCGCTCTTGGCACAGCGGGGAGTTCCTGTGCCCAGAGGCGAACTGGCGCTCAGTGTTGATGAAGCCGAGGCGGCAGCCAAGCAGATCGGCGGCAGCGTGGTGGTCAAAGCGCAGATCCACGCAGGCGGACGAGGCAAAGGCGGCGGCGTCAAAGTCGCCCGCAGCGTAGAAGAGGCCCGCGAGATTGCCCACAAGATTTTGGGCATGACGCTGGTCACGCACCAGACCGGACCGGAAGGCCGGGTGGTGCAGCGCCTGCTGGTCGAGGAGACGTTGCCCATCGCGCACGAATACTATCTCGGCATCGTGCTCGATCGCGTCACCGGCAAGAACGTGTTCATGGCCTCGGCCGATGGCGGCGTGGAGATCGAAGAGGTCGCGGCCAAAACCCCGGAGCGGATACTGAAGGAGACCATCGAGCCGGGCCTCGGCCTCACGCCGTTTCAAGCGCGCAAGCTGGCCTTCGGCATCGGAATCACCGGCGCGACGGCGAATCTGGCGGCGCAGGCGATGGTTGCGCTCGCGCGGGCCAATGACGCGCTGGATGCCACGCTCGCCGAGATCAACCCGTTCATCACCACCACCGATGGCCGGGTCTTCGCGCTCGACGCCAAGATCAACCTGGACGATAACGCTCTGTTCCGGCACAAGGATCTGGCGGCGCTGCGCGATCTCAATGAGGAAGATCCGCTGGAAGTCGAGGCCTCGCGCTTCGGGCTCAATTACATCAAGCTCGACGGCACGGTCGCGTGCATGGTGAACGGAGCCGGCCTCGCCATGGCCACCATGGACATCATCAAGTACGCCGGCGGAAGCCCGGCGAATTTTCTCGATGTCGGCGGCGGAGCCAACACGGAGCAGATTCGCAACGCCTTCCGCATCCTGCTTTCCGACAAGGAAGTGAAAGCGGTGCTGATCAATATTTTCGGCGGCATCCTGCGCTGCGACACGCTGGCGACAGGGGTGGTGACCGCGGCTCGCGAGCTGAGCGTAAAGGTTCCTATCGTGGTCCGCATGGAGGGCACTAACGTCGAACTGGGGCGAAAGATTCTGATGGAATCGGGCTTGAATTTTACGGTAGCGGACGGCATGCGCGACGCGGCGGAGAAGGTGGTCAAGGCCGCCCAAGGAGCCGCGGCATGAGCGTTCTAGTCAGCGAAAATACTCGTTTATTGGTCCAGGGATTCACCGGCCGCGAAGGCACGTTTCACGCCGAGCAGGCCATCGCCTATGGAACCAAAGTAGTCGGGGGCATCACGCCGGGCAAGGGCGGGCAAAAACATTTGAACCTGCCCGTGTTCGATACGGTCGCGGAAGGCGTGAAGGCCACCGGCGCGAACGCGAGCGTCATCTTCGTCCCTCCGCCTTTCGCGGCGGACGCCATCATGGAAGCCGCCGACGCCGGTCTCGCGCTGGTGGTCTGCATCACCGAAGGCATTCCGGCGGCGGACATGGTGAAGGCGTGGGCGTACTTGAAGGGCCACCCCAACACTCGTCTGGTCGGGCCGAACTGTCCCGGCGTCATTTCGCCGGGCAAGTGCAAGATCGGGATCATGCCCGGGCATATCCACAAGCAGGGTCATGTGGGCGTGGTCTCGCGATCCGGCACGCTGACTTACGAAGCCGTGGGCCAGTTGACCGCGCTGGGCATCGGGCAATCCACTTGCATCGGCATCGGCGGCGACCCCATCATCGGCACCACGCACACCGACGCGATCAAGCTGTTCAATGAAGATCCCGACACGCACGTCATCGTGATGATCGGCGAGATCGGCGGCAACGCCGAAGAAACCGCCGCAGCGTATATCAAAGAACACGTGAAGAAGCCGGTGGTCGGTTTCATCGCCGGACAGACAGCGCCGCCGGGCCGCAGGATGGGCCATGCCGGAGCGATCATCTCGGGCGGCAGCGGCAAGGCATCGGATAAAATCGCCGCGATGAAAGCCGCGGGCATCACCGTGTGCGACACGCCTGCGGACATCGGCGAGAAAGTTAAAAGTAGACTTTAAACAACCAATGGAACGAACATTCGCAATCATCAAGCCCGACGCCGTGGCGGACGGGCACTCCGGAGACATCATCTCCATCATTCAGAAAGCCGGCTTCAAGGTGGTAGGCATGAAGATGAAGCGGCTGAGCACGCTCGAAGCCGAGGGTTTCTACGCGGTGCACAAGGAACGTCCGTTTTACGGATCGCTGGTGAAGTTCATGACCGAAGGACCGGTAGTGGTGATGGTGCTGGAAGCGCCGGACGCCATCAAGAAGTGGCGCGAGACCATGGGCGCCACCAATCCCGCCAACGCCGCCGAAGGAACCATCCGCAAGCGCTTCGCGACGTCGATTGAGCGCAACTGCGTGCACGGCTCGGATGCGCCGGAGACCGCAGCGGTGGAGATTCCTTTTTTCTTTAGCTCCGCCGAGCTCCTTTAGGGCGTGTTCGACGGCCGTTCCACGCGGCCTCAAGCACCGGCACATCAACCGAGCGGCCGCCCATCCGGTGAATGCGGGACTCAACGTCGTGTAACATGAAACTTAATCTTCATGTCTTTCAGCGTGGGCGACACCATCGGCGATTATGAGATCCTTGGCGTTCTCGGCCGGGGCGGAATGGGCGCCGTATACCGCGTTCGAAATCTCCTGTCGCATCGCGAAGAGGCGATGAAGATTGCGCTGCCGGACGTCCAGGCCGATTCCCAGGCGGCCGAACGTTTCCTGCGCGAAATTCGTGTTCAGGCCAGCCTGCGGCATCCCAACATCGCCGAGCTGCGCACCGCCGTGCGCGTGGGCGACCACGCCCTGATGATCCTCGAGCTCATCGAAGGCGAAAGCATCGCGGCCAAACTCAAGCTCGGCCGGCTCCCGTTTGAGATCGCGTTTCGCGTGATCGACGATATCCTGGGCGCGCTGGCCTACGCCCATCAACACGGCGTCGTACATCGCGATATCAAGCCCGACAATATTATGGTCACTTCGCGCGGTCAGACCAAGCTTACCGATTTCGGAATCGCCCGCGCTGCCAGCGAAGATCGCATCACCCAAACCAACGTCGCCGTCGGATCGTTGAATTATATGGCGCCGGAACAGATCCGTTCCAATGCCGTGGATGAGCGCTCCGATCTGTATTCTCTGGGAGTGACCTTCTATGAGATGCTTACCGGCCGCTTGCCGGTGGAGGGCCGGACTCTGTATGAGCTGATGGAGGCGCACAGGGACACCACCCCCGTCCCGCCCGCGCAACTCGTCCCCGGTCTGGCCGTAGAGATTTCCGATGTGATCATGAGATCCCTGGCCAAGACGCCCTCCGAACGGTATCACTCCGCACAGGCCTTCCAGACCGGGCTGCGCAACGGCCTGTTTGGCGAGCAAGTGACCGGCACCGTGATCTTACCCGCGACTTCGCCGCCGCACCGCCCGATCCCGGCTCCGGTGACAGGCGGGACGGTTCCATCCACCCTCCCGCCGGCCGAACTCCAGCGCGTGGAGAAGCATCTGGCGGCCGCCATCGGACCCATCGCAAAGAATCTGGTCACCAAAGCCGCGCAACGTCACACCTCGCTTCCGCTGCTTTACCAGGACCTGGCGAACCAAATTTCCGATCCCGCGCACCGCGCCACTTTTCTGCGTGCGTTCGGCGCCTCGCCCGATCCGGGAAGCAACCCCAAAATCTCCACAGCGCCGAGCGGCTCCGTTTCTCAGACCCGCATCACGGAAGCGACCATCGAATCCGCGCGCAAGGCTTTGGCTGGCCATCTCGGTCCCATGGCCGGAATTGTCGTCAGCCGCGCCGCCAAAGGCGTCCGCTCCGCTGAGGAGCTGGCCGATGTTCTTGCCGCGGATCTACCCGATGAACGCGCGCGGAAAGCGTTCCGCGACCGCTTCAAGATCTAGCGTCACTCTTTGGCTCCAGGGTCTAGCTCCCCTGCTCGCCGAGCATCTTCATCGCGGTGACCAGACTGCGCCGCATGCGATTGAAGGAACTGGCCAGTTGCGCCACTTCATCGCGGCCTTCCGCCGGCAGCTCCGGCACATCCAGTTGGCCCAGACTGATCTGGTCCGCCATGTGGGAAAGGCGGCCTATGGGACGCGCAATCATGAAATACAAGGTCAAATTCAACACCGCCAGGCCCAGCACGAAGATCAGCGTCAGATCGACCAGCAACTGCCGGAACGCATCGTGCGCGATTCGGAGGGGCACCGTCATCGGCACCGAAATGATCTGCGCCGCAACCACCTCATTCAGTTTCCAGCCGAACCCGTTGGAAGGCCCGTACTGCGCCAGCATCGCCGCGGGCGCTTTCTCCGGTTGGCTATGGCAGGGCAGACAATCTGCCGAAGCCCGTATGGGTCGCGCGAAAAACAACGAGGGCCCCGTCGGCGATTCCCTCTCCCCGGTAAGCTGCTGAAGGTTCGATGAATTTCGGAAGGACGAAATGATATCGGCCTCCCAATCTACGGCGCGGTCCCGGGGATTCGTCGGATTCAGGGTCGCCTCCTTATAGCTGTATTCCGGAAATTGTGACCGAATGTACCCGAAATTCTCGGTCGCGGCGAACGCCGGCACCGTTTGGGGGAGAAACGTCTTGTCACGCTCCTCTACGGGAATCAGAATCGGCTTCAGTTGCAGATTGGTGTAACTGCGCACCCCGCGCATCGCCTCCATCATCAATTGCGCCTGGTCGCGAACTTCGGTCCGCGCATCGTCCTGAAGGCGCCGGTACGTAAGGAAGCCCGCGACCAGCATCCCGGTCCCGAAGATGATCGTGAAAATGGCGCTGAAGCGAATCAGTAACCGCATGGATCACATGGTATCGAAGTCGCAAGCCCGAAGCCGGAACCGCCTTCTTCTTGACCTCGTCGGAACTGCGGTAAAGTCCGCGGAATTAACTGCGCCGCGACCGGAGGGAGCGGTTATTCCTGAACCTCGACCCGTCGCACCGACGCGGCCTTCCCCGTCGCCTCGTCCACTTCGACGATCACCCCGTGCAGCTCCGCTCCGTGGCGTGCGGCTTCCATGCGCACCGGCAATTGGGTCAGAAATCGCTCGATAATGAGCTGCTTCTCGACTCCGATCACGGAGTTGTAGGGCCCGGTCATCCCCGCGTCGGTCTGGTACGCCGTGCCGCCGGGAAGGATGCGCGTGTCGGCGGTGGGCACGTGCGTGTGCGTTCCCACCACGGCGGAGACGCGGCCGTCCAGATACCAGCCCATCGCCGTCTTCTCGCTGGTGAGCTCAGCGTGAAAGTCCACGAAGCGGACTCGCACCGCCGGGTCCAGCACCGCCAGCAGCGCATCAGCCTTGCGGAACGGGCAATCGGTCGCGGGCATCTGCGCCCGCCCTTGCAGATTCAGCACGGCGCAGCGCACGCCGTTGCGAGCCTCCACCAGCGCCATGCCGGAGCCCGGCAATCCCTCCGGATAATTCGCGGGTCTCAACAGGCGCGGCTGCCGCGGAAGGTAATCGTAGATCTCGCGCTTGTCCCAGATGTGATTGCCGCTGGTCAGCACGTCAATGCCGTAACCGAACAATTCATCGGCCAACGGCGGAGTGATGCCGAAGCCTCCGGCCGAGTTTTCGCCGTTGGCGATGGTCAGGTGAATGTCTGCTTCGGCGACGATTCCGCGCAACTGCCGGGCGACAATTTGGCGGCCCGTGGATGCGAAGATATCGCCAATGAAAAGAAGATTAGTAATCGGAATCTCGCGCGGGTTGGAATAAAGGAGCGCACCACCAGCGCCGTACCTGCTCCCGTCATTTGACCCTAAAACTCAGTAGGGCGGAGTCCTCCGCGCGCCTTCAGGCTTCTCCATGGCGGTTTCCCGCCGGAGCTTGCTCACCAGCACGTAATCGAGCCGGACCCCATGACATTGACTGTTGGATCAATTTTTGGAAGCCGCTCTCAAACGCGGCAGGAACGCTCCCTCCACGATCATACCAGGACCACAACAAGTTACAATGGAACTCAGGTAGATTTCGTCACGTCAAACCACCTTGAACCCTAGGAGCCTGTCCGAGAAATGCTTTTCGAGGCTGCATGTTGTGATGCGAGAGCATTTCGAGCACAAGACCTTGTGGTTAGACAGAGCGATTTTTGATTACTCAGACAGGCTCCTAGGACAGGTTTGCCGTCGCGTCCCGGCAAGGAACACAAAAGGAAGAAAATGAAGGTTTTCTTGGCGCTCGTGGGGTGTGCAATGTTGGGCACCCCGGGCACGCTCGTCGCGCAAAACTATGTGATCTCGACAGTTGCCGGTGGAAGTCCGGCGCCCGCCAACGCCGCGGCCACCACTTCGGCCATCGGATTCCCCGGCCGGGTCCGTGTGGACTCGAAAGGCAACGTGTATTTCACGGCGCTGAACTCTGTGTTCGCGCTCTCCAATGGCGTGATCACCCGGATCGCCGGAAATGGCCGGCAGGGATATACAGGCGACGGAGGACCGGCCACCTCGGCCCAGCTCAACCAGCCGCAGGGCGTCGCTTTCGATGCCGCCGGCGACATGTACATCGCCGACACCAATAACCAGGTGGTTCGCATGGTCTCTGCCGCCACCGGCATCATCACCACCGTCGCGGGCAACGGCACAGCGGGACAGAACGGTGACTACGGCCCGGCTACCAGAGCTGTGTTGGACCTTCCCACGGCGGTCGCAGTCGACCAGCAGGGCAACCTGTACATCGCCGATTCCGCCAACAATGAAATCCGCCAGGTTTCACCGGCCACCGGATTAATCGTTCCCTACCTCGGCGACTACACGCCTGGCTTCGCCGGCGACACCACCGGGCAGATCGCCTTGAACAATCCCGAAGATATTTTCTTCGATCAGAACTGGAACCTATGGATCGCTGATTACGGCAACGGCCGCATACGCGAGTATGGAACCAACGGGATCTGCTCCACCGTTGTGGGCGGAGGAAGCACTTACACCGAGGGTGGCTTCCCGCTGGCCTCGGCGCTGGCCGGCCCGCACAGCGTGGTGACCGATCCCGCCGGCAACATCTACATCGCCGATGCCGACGACAATCGCGTCTTCAAAGTCACCGCCTCCACCAACCACATCAACAGCTACGCCGGCACCGGCGTGTATGGGTTCAGCGGTGACGGCGGCCCGGGCAACCAGGCGCTGGTCAACACGCCCACCAGCCTGGCCATCGATTCCTCCGGCAACCTGTACTTCATCGATCTGTACAACGCTCGAGTCCGCGTGGTTGCGTCCTCCGGGAACATCAGCACGGTGGCGGGCGACGGCGCCGTCTTCTACGCCGGCGACGGCGGCGCGCCGCAGAACGCCATCATGCACAACCCCTCGTCGGTGGCCTATTCCTCCACCGGCCTGTACGTCGCCGATACCAACAATCAGCGCGTGCGGCAGATCTCCACCAACGGCACGATTTCTACCGTGGCCGGCACCGGAACGCCGGGTTATGGAGGCGACGGCGGCGCGCCCGCCAGCGCTCAGCTCCTGTACCCCAGCGCGGTGGCTGTCGATGCATCGGGGTTCCTCTATATCGCCGACCGCGGCAACCAGCGCATTCGCAAGGTAGTCAACGGAGTGATCAACACCATCGCGGGCAACGGCACAGCCGGCTACTCCGGAGACGGCGGCCAGGCCGTTTCCGCGACTCTCAACCTCCCGACGGGCTTGGCTGTGGATAGCGCCGGCGACGTCTATATCTCCGATTTCGGCAACTCTGTGGTGCGGAAAGTGTCGGTGTCGGGTGTGATCACCACCATCGCCGGCAGCGGTACGCCAGGCTATTCCGGCGACGGCGGGCGGGCCGCTTCCGCACAGCTCAACGGTCCCATGGGGTTGGCGCTGGATGGGGCGGGCAATCTCTATATCGCCGACTCCGCCAATCACGTAGTCCGAATCGTCACTCCTTCGGGCGTAATCAGCACCTTTGCGGGCAACGGCAACCTGGGCTACGCAGGCGATGGCGGCCCGGCCATGAGCGCTGTCCTTTCCACACCCGTCGGCCTGTCCATCGATTCAAGCGGCAACGTCTACATCTCGGATAGCGGGAACAACGGAGTTCGCATGGTGACGCCCGGTGCGCTCATCGTCACCGTCGCCGGTACCGGGGCCACCGGATATTCGGGCGATGGGGGGCCGGCCAACCAGGCCACCTTTAACACCGCCTCGGGAATCGGCCTGGACGTCGAAGGCGACCTGTACGTGGCCGACTCCGGCAATAACGCCGTTCGCATGTTGCAACTGGTCTCGCCGGTTCCGGCTACGGGACAGTTGGCCAATGCGGCCTCCAACGTCATCAGCGCGGTGGCGCCCGGAGAAGCGGTGACCCTGTTCGGCTCCGGCATCGGACCCGCCACGCTCACGCAGTCCACGCCGGATCAATTCGGAAACACGCCGGTGCAGGTGGCCGGGTCTGTGGTCTATTTCAACGGCGTGCCCGCTCCCATCGTCTACACCTGGTCGCAGCAGATCGGTTTGGTGGTTCCCTATGAGACCACGCCCGGTACGGCTCTGGCAGCCGTGCAATTCGGCAATGCGGTATCGCTGGAGCTTCCCGTCACCATCGTCGCAGCCGCGCCTGGGTTATACACGGCGAACGGCTCGGGAACAGGACAGGCGATGGCCGTGAATCATGCTACCGGAATCACCAACACCACGTCGAGTCCGGTCGCCGCCGGCGACATCATCACTCTCTACCTCACCGGGGCGGGCGAGGTCTCGCCCGCGGTTCCCGATGGCGCACCCAATAACGCCGGCTTCGCGCATCCGCTGGCGACGGTGACCGCGACCATCGGGGGCGTCTCCACTGCCGTCATCTACGCCGGCGGAGACAACGGCCTCGCGCCCGGAATGATCCGGCTGGATGTCGCGGTTCCGTTCAGCGTCAGCGGTAGCGCGGTACCGGTGGTAATCAAGGTGGGAACGGCGACCAGCCAGCAAGGCGTCACGATCGCGGTCCACTAACGGCTCCGCACTGAGTAAGCTCCGCTCCCTTTGGGTCGCGGCTCTGTTTGCCAAAAGGGTCGCGGTTCAAAAGCTGAGCCGCAACCAAAGGAAGCGGATTTTCAAACTGCCGCCGTTATCGCCGCTCTTCGTTGTGTTCCGGAGCTGGCTTCCGCGGAGCATTGTGCGCTGCCGCGTGATTGTTCTGCGCCGGAGGATTCGAGCGGCCCGCCGGCGCATTGGTATGGCCTTCTCCCGAGTTAGTATGGGCTTCGCCCATGGGATGCGCCATCGCGGTATTTGCCGGCCGCCCGTGATTGAACGACGCGAAGTTGTTGCGATCCATGCCCGCGGCGCGCTCATGCGAGGCTTGCAAGGCGCTCGGCGCCACGTGCTGTTCCCGGCCGAAAGCCGCTTCCTGTGCGCTCGGCCCGCGGGTGATCCCGCCCGGTCCGTTGAAGCTGGTGTGAACGTTGTTGTTCACGATCACGGTTCGATTGACGTAGGTGTTGTGGATGATGCTGGTGTTCACGTTCGCCACCGCGGTGTTATAGCTGAAGTGCCCGCCAACCCAGGCGCCGCCTCCGAACCCCGCGCCGAAGTACCCGAAGCCGTAATTGACGCCGCCGTAGAAGCCGACGTGCGGTCCCCAATAGCCGGCATGCCAGCCGTAGACTCCGCCCGCCAAGCCCCAATAACCCGGCGTCCACAGCAGCCCAACCCGCGGCGCCGTCACCCACGTTCCCGGAACCCAAAAATAGCCGTCCGGACCGTAGGCCCAATAGCCCGGCGTCCAGATGTAATCCGGACCGGGACAAACCGGCTGCACATACACCGGCAGCGCCGGAGGCGCGATGGTGATGTTCACAAACACGCCGCCAAACGACGAGGCCGGCAAAGCCAAAGCCGCCAGGAATACCGCCAGCACCCCGTGTATGTGAAGCAGGTTCCGCGTCCAATTCCGTGTCATGACCGTTTTCTCCCTTCCCCGAATTCCGCGCGAAGCGCGGCGATCTAAGCTCAAGCTCCTGCGCTCAAGCACCTGGATATTGAAACCCGAAGGGTGAAAAAACGTTGCTGTGGACCCGAAAGAAGACGCCTTACGCTCCCTTGAGGACCTCGGCGATCTCCTTCTCCGCGACAGCGCCCTCTTTGATGACGCGCCAATAGGGCTCGGTCACATCCACCGTGGTCGCGCCCGCCCCCAGCACATGGCCGCCGTCGACCACCAGGTCGAGTAAGCCATCCATGGCGCCGAAGACCTCGATCCCGCTGGCGCAGGTGGGCTGGCCGGAGATGTTGGCGCTGGTCGAGATCAGCGGTGTCGAGAGCCTCTCCAGCAGCGCGTTGGCCACCTTCGATTTCGCCTGCCGCACAGCGAGCCTTCCGGTGTTGCCGGTCACCTTCAAGGGCACGCGCGAGGACGCAGGAAGAATGATGGTCAGCGCCCCCGGCCAGAAGTGCCGGGCCAGCAGATAAAAGCGCGTGGGGATGTCTCTCGCCAGCTCATCCACCATCAGCATGCCGTCCACCAGCAGCGGCAGCGCGCGCTCTTCTTTGCGGCCTTTCGCCGCGAAGATGCGCCCCACTGCATGCAGATTCATGGGATCGCACACTAGCGTGTACAGGGCGTCGGTGGGGATGGCGACGATGCCTCCGCGCCGGATCACGGCTGCGGCTCGCTCCATGGCCGCATCACCCGGTGACTCCGGGTCGATCTCGATCAAGTCGGTGGCCATGGGAAGTTATAGTGTAGCGCCGGACTCCATATTATCGCTGGGGTTTATCGCTGGGGTTTATCGCTGGGGTTATCGTCGTGCTGCGATCGCATCCACCACCTGCCCCGGAAACTGATATGGAGCGGCGTGTCCGCTCAAGCAGATCCCGGCCGTCATATCCGCAACGATCTCCACCATTTCGCGAGCGATGATAGCCCCCTCTTCCCCGCCCTGCCGTTCGGCCCGGCGCAGGCGTTCCAGGTACGCGGCGGGAACCGGGGTGCGGCGCTCATTCATCAGGAACATCGCATCGCGCACTCCCGCCAGCGGCCGGATACCGGCGATGACCGGAAGCTGGTACGGCTCGATGCGCTTCAAGAACTCCTCCAGCACATCCGCGTCGAAGACCGGATCGGTGAGAACGAAAGCCGCGCCGGAGTTCACGTGCCGCTCAAACCAGCGCAACTGCTGCTCGGGATCGGGCGCGCCGGGGTTCACCCTGACTCCCACGAACAGACCGAGACTGGAAGCGACCCCCGTCGAGCCCACCCCCTCCACGCCGCAAACGAGATTGCGAATCCCCAGGGCATACGCCCCCAGCAGCGCGCTTTCGAAATCGAAGAAACGCCGGTCGAAACCGGGCGCCTCCAGCACGCACTCCAGCGCGCCTTGCTGCTGGATGACGTGGCAGGCCGCCAGCGCGCTCATCCGCCCGCGAGCCGGCATCACCGCGACGAACTCCATGCCGCTGCGCTTCAGCTCGATCGCCGCCGCGATCTCCTGCGAGGCATCCATGCCGCGCGGAGCCCACATTTCCGCCATCGCAACGAACTGCCCCGCGGCGAGCCGGGTGGCCAGGTCGCTGCGCGTGGCTGCGGGGCCGGATGTGGCTGGCTCCTCCGGCGTAGCCGTATCCTGAATCTGAACCGCCCGGAGAACCCGCGGGAAAGGCTCCGGGACGACATCTTGGAGCGCAACGCGAATGTGGCGGATGTGCTCGGGCGTGGTTCCACAGCACCCTCCCACCATGTGCGCGCCCGTCTGCGCGAACCGCACCGCGTATTCGGCCATATACTCCGGCGTGCAAGGGTACACCGCGCGGCCGTCCACCAGCGCGGGAAGGCCTGCGCTCGGTTTTGCGCTCAGAGGCTTGGTGGTCCAGACAGCCAGTTTCTCGATCGTCTCCAGAACCACGCTGGGACCGAAGGAGCAGTTCACCCCGATCACGTCCACGGGCCATTCTTCCAGGCGCCGGGCGAACTCGAGAATCGGCGTCCCACGCAGGCCTGTGCCGCCGGTCGTGTCTCCGCCTCGGGCTTCGCCTCTGGAAGACGCGGTCCCATACAGCAGGCTGCCGTCCTCCTCCACGCTCACCTGCGCCACCACGGTCATCTCCGTCCCGGCGGCCTCCCGCGCCGCGGCTATCGCCTCTTCCAGTTCCGCCAAATCCTGAAACGTCTCCAGCACCAGCAGGTCGACGCCGCTTTCGACCAGCGCGTTCATCTGCTCGCCGAATATCGCGCGGGCTTCCGCGCGAGTGGTCAGGCCGAGCGGCTCCAGCGGGACCCCCAACGGCCCAACGACACCGGCCACAAAAGCCTCCGGGGTGATGCTCCGGATGCTCCGCGCCGCTTCGCGTGTAATGCGGACGCCGGCCTGATTGATGGCGCGCGTCTTGTCGCCGAATCCGGATTCGCTCAAGCGCTTGCGGTTGGCGCCGAACGTGTTGGTCCCGAGCACCTGAGCGCCGGCTCGCAGATATTCCTGGTGGACGTCGCGCACCACCGCCGCCAGCGAGAGATTCAATTCCTCCAGGCACTGGAACGCGCCGCGCGGCCCCACGCCTCTGCCTCTGGCGTCCAAGATCGAGCGGAGCATCGTGCCCATGCCGCCATCCGTGGTCAGAACGCCGGCCGCGAGTGCCTGACGGAACTCCGCGATGCGCGCCGGCGCTGTGGTTATCCCCATAAACCTCACTTCTCTAAGTAACAGCCCGCAAAACGGAGCCTGAGTCGCGGCCAGACCTGCTATTACTCCCGTATCATCGAGTGCCGCGACCGGCCCTTTGCGGGCTTCTAAGTAACAGCCCGCAAAACGGAGCCTCAAGTCGCGGCCAGACCCGCTATTACTCCCGTATCATCGAGGGCCGCGACCGGCCCTTTGCGGGCTTCTAACTTGCGACGTGAATGCTAACTGCGCTTCCAATCTTACACTGCGCTTCCGGGCTTAACTGCGCTTCCAGGCCGGAAACGGGTCCCCGCGAGCCGACCGGCATTCCAGGATCAGGTCCGCAACTCGCTTGCGGCGCGCCAGAACCCGCTCCAGCAGCCGTTCCAGCTCATCGCGTCCCAGTTCGCCGCCTCCACCCTCCAGCCACGAGGGCGGAATCTGTTTCACCGCCTGATCCACGATCTCATCGGGAAAGTGCCGGATCCGGTCGAGCCATGGCTCGAAATCGGCCCAACCCCGTACTTGGGCATAAACCAGCGGCCGGAAGTACAGTCCTTGCACCGGAGAGTCGCTAAGTCTCCAGTGCGGGCCGTCGAATACATAACCATTGTCCACCATTTGCGCGACGAATCCCAAGCGTCCCGGCTCGGGCTGACTCGGGCGCGATGCCGAGATGCGGGCGCGGAAAAAAATAGCCTGGCGCGAGTCGGCGTTGGCGGCCCACTTGTCGAACGCCAGCACTCCGGCGAACTCGCTCACGTTTTCGACTTTATCGAGCAGAGCATCGGGAAGAAAATCGTACACCGCCGTGCGGAACGGATCGCCGGGGAAGCGCGACCCGAAATGCCAGCCCACCTCCGGCGCCCGGCGCTCCCGGCCGAGTTGCAGATACACCTCAGGGTTGGAGCCGACGAAGTCCTCCGTGAGCCGGACCATCGCCGGTTCCGGACTCGACAGGCCCAGGTGGCGCAGAAAAACGCCCGCGATCCACTCATTCACCAGGATGCGCCGGTGCTGCGGATTGTTGCTGAATTTGACGACGTAGGTGTTCCCGTCCGAGGCTTCAAGAAGATGTGCCTGCGCACCGCCGCGCATCTTCCGCACCAGACGGCGCGCATCAACCGGCATTCGTGGAGTAACTTAGAGATTATATGACGGACGACAAGGAAGCAATAACCCAACCGCCGGCCGGGAGCAACGCTCCGGCGGGCATGAACAAAGACGAAGTGGCTTTGGAGCTGACACGCTTCATCGCCAATACCACAGGACTCGGCAAGACCACCTCCGGCACAGGCTTCGCGGGGAAGACTGGTGCGCCGAGGACAGTCGAGGAGCAGGTGGAGGCGCTCTTGCAGTTGTATGAGCGCTGCCGGGCCTCGGTAGGCAAGCACTCCTGAAACCACACGAGGGCTGTAACAGTTACGGGCGAGCGGCTTAACGCCGCCCGCCCGTTATTTATTACTGCCGCACAACGGAGCCTGCGGCCCTGTGCGGCCCACTCCCCCGCACGATGGGGCATTCAGCCCGGTACGGGTTGGCTACTTCTTCTTACCCTTTTTTGCGGCTTTTTTGGCTGGAGCCTTCTTGGCGGGGGCCTTGGCCGCCGCCTTCTTCGCCGCTACCTTCTTGGCAGGAGCCTTCTTTGCCGGAGCTTTCTTTGCCGGAGCTTTCTTGGCCGGAGCTTTCTTGGCCGCTGCTTTCTTTGCTGGAGCTTTTTTGGCGGCTGCCTTCTTGGCCGGGGCCTTTTTCTCAGGGGCTTTCTTCTTGGCGGCAGCCGGGGCAGGAGCTTTCTTTGCCGGAGCTTTCTTGGCCGCTGCTTTCTTTGCAGGAGCCGGAGCGGACGCCTTCTTGGCGGGCTTCTTCGCCGCAGGCGGCTCAGCGGGCGCAGCTTCGGCAGAAATCACCACGGGCACCAGCACCGTCTCGGTGACTACCGTGACCTCTTCGACGTCGTCATCATCCATTCCGTACTCTCCGAGATCGTCGTCCACGTTGATACTGGATTCCTGATCGTAGTCGTCGATTTCATCGTCATCGACTGAAAGTCGATACTCTAGCATTCTGCCTCCTCGCTTCTGATATGGCACAACCCCTGCTGCGCAAGTAACCAGAGATTAGAATAACGCGTTTTACACGGAAGGCAAGAAAAATGTCACGCCCGCTTGCATGCGAGCGCGCTTCCCTACACGCCGGGCGTGTGCGAAACGGTGACCGGCTTGCGCGTCACCTGCTTCTTGGCAGCCTGCGCCACGGCGGGCTTCCTTGCGGGATTTGACGAAGCGGTCCTGACCGCCGCTGCTGGAACGGCTCGGGCTGCATGCGTCGACGACGGGTTGGCCGCCACTTTCGATTTCCCGGCGACCGCCTTCTTCACCGTCGCAGTGCTGCGCCTGGGTTGCACATGGTCTCCGGGGTAGCTTACCGGGATGGCCGCGAAAGCACCCGGCTCCGGTAATTCGCCGCGGTTGGCGGATTCGACTAGCGCCGCGCTGGTCCCGTAACGCTTGCCCAGCGATGCAGCGGTGTCTCCGGTCTCGACGCGGTGCAGGCGCCAGGAATCGCGCTCACTTGGCGGGATCGCCGCGAAGGCCTGCCGCAACACACGGCCGGTTCCCACAGGGATCCGCAACTGGTATCCGGACGGAGCAACCGGTTTCAGCAGCGCCGGATTAAGCTCCTTCAAATCCGCGATCGGCCGGTCCACTGCATTGGCCACCAGCGACAGGCTGGTGGGCCCCTCCAGCTCCACGGTTTCGTAGTCGACGGGGCTGTCCGGCTCGATGTCTTCGAGGCCGTAGTCCTGGGCGTTCTTGGAGACGATGATCATCGCCAGAATGATGGGAACGTAGTTGGCCGTTTCCCCAGGCAGGACGTTCAACCGCCGCAGCGTCCAGAAGTCGGCGTAACCGGTGCGGGCGACGGCCCGGTCCACGCACCCGGGTCCGCAGTCGTAAGCCGCCATGGCCAGATACCAATCGCCTAAGTGCTCGTAGAGATCGCGCAGGTGGTGCGCGGCCGCGCGAGTGGCCTTCTCCGGATCCATGCGCTCATCCAGCGTGGGGGACACCTGCAGACCGTACTCTTCGGCCCGGAACTTGGCGAACTGCCACACGCCCACGCATTCCTTGGGCGATAGCGCCCGTGGAACGAAGCCGGATTCGGCCTGCGCCAGGAAAATCAGCTCCTGCGGCAGACCTTCTTCGGATAACACTCGCTCGATCATCGCCTTGTACCGGCCGGAGCGGCGCAGACCCGCTTCCAGGGTCTTCTTTCCCTTGGGCGAGGAGAAGTAGTTGATGTAGCTGATCACCGCATCGCTCTCCTCCAAGGGAAGCTGCGAAGTGGTGGCCTTGATCTGCTCGCTGACCCTGTTGCGCAACGCCGGGTCGACCGGGAAAGTCATGTCCACGATGTCATCGATGGGACGGCCGTCCGCCGGAGCCTCGGCCGACGGTTCGCTCGCGCCCAACTCACCGGCGTCGTAGCGGTAGATCGCGTCGGTCATATCCTCCAGGCGCTGCTCCAGCTTGGGACGCTCCGCGGTGTCCTCGGGAGCACTCAGCAGAATCTCGATGGCTTTATCGAACTCCCCGCGCGCTTCCTCGTAGCGGCCATCCTGAATCGCCTTCTTGCCCGCCGCGAAGCGATCCTCGGCTCGGCGCAGAATGTAATCGGTATCGGTGGAGCGCGGAATCACCGTGAGGGAAGAACCGAAGTTCGGGACCTCATTCGCGTAGGCCGCTGCCGACAAGACCGGCGCATCGGCCACCGGCTGATACACCGGCACCGGAGTCACGGGCGATGGCGGGAGGAAATAGTTCCGGAACTGTTGCGGGCGGGGCTTGGTGACAGCGCAGCTCGACGCCACCACCGAGGCGAAGACACACGCGGACGCGACGGCCACTCTACCTAAGACATGGCACTGCGAAAGTCTTCGCATGAGCATTAATTCGTCAATTTTAACAAGAACATAACACCCCGCGTCAACCGGGGGTGCTAGCACTGGCGGCCTAGGCGGAAGGCCCTAGAGGAGTAGCCAGACAAAAACCAAAGGCCCGGGACTTCCGTGGAGGAAGCCGCCGGGCCATTTGAAAGAACTGGATTGAAGTTTACGAGCAGCCTTTGATGCCAACTGTCAAGCAGCGCGAATTCTTGGGCGGAGGAGGAACCGCAATCCCCTTCTCCGTCATCAGCTTCACCAGCAGCTTCTCGGCGTCCGGATGCGCGATCGCCGACTGCACGCCGACGCGCACCAGCCCGCGCGCCCAATCCAGCGGAATGAAGGTTTCATTCACCAGCGTTCCGTTGACCGTATCGCGGCTGCCGCCGTCGTGCATGTCCATCTTAGCTCCGTGATCCACCAGCACTTGGATCACTTTGGGATCGCCCTTGTGGGCGGCGCCGTGCAAGGCCGCGCGGCCTTCGTCATCCTGGATGTTGGGATCGATGCCCAAGTCCAGGCACATCTTGACCGCCTGCAGCGACTCTGGTTCGGACCATTCATAGGTCACGCCCTCCACCCAGCCGATGCCCGCAGCCACGGCCAGCGGCGTCACGTTGTGAGCGGTGTAGATCTTGGGATCGGCCCCATGATCAAGCAGCAGCTTCATCTCCTCCACGTCGCCGGACTGCGCGGCGCGAAGGAAAGGCGTAGCGCCTTCCTCAAACAGCCACTGCATGGTGAAGTTGGTGCGCGTCTCGGTGGAATCGCCCACACAATTGGTTGCGGTCGATGCCGGACCGCAGACCCGCTGATTCACGTTGGCTCCCTTATCGATCAGGAGCCGGATGAAGTCCATGTGATCCATGTCGGGCGTGCGCACCGGATAGTCACCCGCTTCGATATTACGGTTGTCGGTAGCCAGGTACAGCGCCGACCAGCCGCCCTTGTTCACGATGTTGGGATTGGCGCCATGATCCAGCAGAAACGCCGCCAGTTTGTAGTGGCGATTCTGGGTCGCCGTCAGCAGCGGAGTCCAACCGTAGTTGGTGATCATGTTGACGTTAGCGCCGGCATCGAGCAGCAGCTTGACGCACTCCAGGCAATCCTCGCGAGCCGCGTAAACCAGAGGAGTGAGTTCGCCGCCGTCGGTGGCTCCGCCGCCGCGCCCGAATCCGCCAAATCCGCCGGCGCGCTGTCCGCCTGCGGCACCACGAGCGGCTCCAGCGGCGCCTGCAACTCCGGCCCCGCCAGGAGCTTCATCGCCGCCGGCTTCGCCATTCTGTAGAGCGGCTTCAGCTCCAGCGGCCGCGCCTGGTGCCGCATTGCCACCGCCATTCGTTCCCCGGCCCCGTCCGCCACGACCACGCCCCCCGCCGTTAGCTCCGCCGCCCGCCGCTGCATTGGCTCCGCCTCCTGCAGTTCCGCGACCCCGGCCATTGACGCCGAAGGCCGAGTTCAGCCTTTGGCTGCGCGGATTGGCCAGGTTGTTACGCGGTTTCCCGCCAGTGTCGGCCTTGGAGGCTGCGTTGACGTCCGCGCCATGTTCGATCAGCAGTTTCACGGCCTCGGGATGCGACTCGGAGCTCGCCCACATCAGAGGAGTGGTGCCGCGCAGCTCTTCCTTGGCGTTCACATCCGCCTTATGTTCCAGCAGGACCTTCATGGCGTCGAGGTTGCCCGCGCGCGAGGCCAGCATCAGCGGCGTTTCGCCCTGCGGCCCGGTCTCGTTGGGGTTCGCGCCCGCCTTCAGCAGCCGGTCGAGCATGAGCGCGCTGCCGCGAATCGAAGCCAGGTACATTGGCGTGGCGCCCTCGCGGTTGGCTTTCTTTACGTCGGCTCCGGCAGCGATCAGGACGTCGGTCAGCGCCAGGTCATTGCGGTACGCGGCCCATTCAATGGCGGTCGCCCCGTCGGCCTGCTGCACGTTGACGTCGGCCTTCTCCTGGATCAACTTCTTGACCCCGGCCAAGTCGCCGTTCTGGGCGGCGTCGGCCACCGGGCTCTGCGGCAGCGCCGCGGCCGCCGTGAAGTAAATCCCCACTGCGGCAGCGCCTACTGCAATAAGGTATCGAAAGCGCATTTATCTTTTTTCTCCGTAGCCTTCCGTGTCTCCGTGTTGAGCAGTTATCCGTTACACGAGTCCGGACAGGCGCCCGGTCGAATCGCCGATCGAGTCCTCATGAATGCCGTACATATCCAGAATGCTGAGCAAGAGGTTACCCGTGGTAACCGTCTTGGTCTCGTAATGGAGGTGCCGGTCGCCCTGCAGCTTACCCGAGGCTCCGCCCACCAGGATGTGCGGCACGTCGTAGTGCAGGTGCTGGTTGGAGTCGCCCATGTTGGTGCCGTACAGGATCAGCGAATGATCCAGCAGGGTCTTGCCGTCGGCTTCCGTCACGCCCTTCATCTTTTCCACCAGGTACGCCAGGCACTTCACGTGGTACTGGTTGATGTGCGAATAGGTCTCGATGTTCTTGGGATTCTCGGCGTGGTGCGAGGCCCCATGGAAACCGGAGCTGACGCCGCTTTCCGGATACCGGCGGGCGGTCAAGTCACGGGCGTAGAGCATCGTGGACACGCGGGTGATATCGCCGCGGTACGCCAGAACCTGCAGATCGGAATGCAGCTTGACGTGTTCGTCGAAAGACTCCGGCACGCCCGCCGGCGCGACAAAGCCGTTGGCGTCGGCTTGGCCGGTCGACTTCTTGGCCAGGTCCAGGCGCCGCTCGATTTCGCGGATGTCGGTCTCCCACTCATCCATGCGGGCGCGGTCGGCCGGACCGAGGCTCTTTTTGAACGCCGGCAGGCTCTGCGAAACCGAGTCGAGAATGCTGCGCCGCTGCTCCCGCCGCGCTGCGCGCTCCTTGGGATCGGTGCCGCCGGAGCCGAACAGGCGCTCGAAGGCAACCTGCGGGTCCAGCTCCATCGGAATCGGCTGCGTCGGAGAACTCCAGGAAATCGTGTTCGAGTAGGTGCAGCTATAGCCTTCGCCGCAGTTGCTTGAATTGGCGCCCGGATCCTCCAGCGCGAACTGGATCGACGGCTGCAGGTTTTCCTGGCCGATCTTGTTGGCGATGATCTGGTCGATGGTGGTGCCGTCGTAGACGTCAGCCCCGGTGGTCTTGCGCGGCTTGTCCGCGCACAGGTACGCCGCGGCGACCCAGTGGTCGGCCCCGGTCTGTCCGGGAGGCGGCTCGGCCGATTTCGACCACAGGCCGCTCAGAATCACGGTGTGTTCGCGAAATGGCTCCAGCGGCTCCATGATCATCGGATATTTGAATTTGGTTTCGCCCGCGGCGCGCTTGGGCTCGCCCGGGCCGCCGAATTCCGGAATCCAGTAGCCGGGGGCCGCGCCGTGCGGCACGAAGATGCCGGTGAACCGCGTCGGTGGCACCACGCCCGACTTTGCTAGTGGCGTCTGCGCCGGAATCATCGAATCCAGCAATGGCAACGCCAGGGTTACTCCAACGCCACGCAGAAACGTCCGTCGTGGAATGTGCTTCTTGGTAATGAACATTGTTTCCGCCTCTGCCTAAGTTTAACCTTTCGCCTTCAATAAGTTGCTACCGTTGATAAGTGATTTCGCATGATAAGTGATTTCGCGGCCGGGGGGTTCGCGCGAGCTTCACCGCGAAGCCCGCTGCGGGCCGCCTGGGACCGCTTCCGTCATCAATTTCTCGTTCATCTGGAACTGCGGGCTCTTCACCACCCCCAGAACCAGGCTCGAGAACTTGTCGTTGTTCTTGTCCGCATCGTGGACGATGGCCCGAATCTCGGGCATGTCGTAGTATTCGGTCCCGCGGCCCAGCGCGTAGATCATCAGCTTTTCGGTGATCACCCGCATGAACTGGGGCTTGTAGCCGATCAGGATGTTGCGCAGACCCTTGACCCCGTCAATCTTGGTGCCGTCGACCATGGTGCCCGACGGGTCGATGGCGCTGCCGTCGTCGGTGACGCGCCACTTGCCGATGGCGTCGAAATTCTCCAAAGCGAGGCCGATCGGATCCATGATCTTGTGGCAGGTGGCGCACGGCTCCTGCGCACGATGCATCTCGATCTGCTCGCGCATGGTCGGCTTGGTCAGCGAGTGAGTCGCGCTGGCGGTGAACGCCGGGAAGTTGACGTTGGGCGGAGGATCCGGCGGGCCGATGCCCAGGAAGAATAGCATCATGTCCTTGCCGCGCACCGTCGGGGTGGTGCGGTTAGGATACGCCGAAACCGTCTCGATCGCGCCCTTGCCCAGCAGACCGCGGCGGTAATCGAAATCCGGCGTCAGATCCACGCGGCGGAAGTTGCTGCCGTAGACGCCCGGAATACCGTAGTGCTTGGCCAGCCGCTCATTCAGAAAGGTGTAATTCGCGTCAAGAAGATCCATCACGTTGCGATCCTCATGCACAATGCTGCCGACAAACAGCTCGGTCTCCTTGCGCAGGGCGGCGCGCAGATTGTCATCCCAGTCCGGGAAAATGCCGGGAATCGGGAACACGCTGGCCATGCCGCGCAGATTCAGCCACTGGCCCGCGAAGTTCACCACCATCTGGTCCGACTTTGGGTCCATCAGCATGCGCTTGACCTGCGCTTCCAGCACCGCCGGCTCATGCAGCTTGTTCTGCGCCGCCAGGTTGATCAGCGTGTCATCGGGAATGCTGGACCACAGGAAGAACGAGAGGCGCGAGGCCAGCTCCAAATCGCTGATGCGGTAGGTTTTGCCATTGGAGACATTGGCTGGCTCGGCTTCGGTGCGGAACACGAAGGAGGGGTCGGCCAGTACGCGCTCCAGAGCGCGCTCGATGCCGACATTGAACTTGCCATCCTTGTAACCCTGCGCGTAGAAGCTCATCAGCGTATCGGTCTCGGCCGGGGTGATGGGACGGCGGAAGGCATGCTTGGCCAGGGTGGTCACAATCTGCTTGGCGCAGGAAGTCTCCTGAGCGGGCGTGGCCGGCTTGCAGATCATGATCTTGCTCAGGGTGGGCGAACTGGTCGCGCCTTCCGGCTTGACCGGCCCCAGAATGTCCAGCTTGCCGACATGCGGCCAGAACTTGAAACCGGGCAATCCGCCGGTCTCGATGGTGGAGCGCTTGAAGTGCTCGTTCAGGTCGCTGCCCGGCGCCAGGTCGGTGGACAGGAACGTCACCACAACCTTGTGCTCGCCAGCAGTCACATGGAAGTGTACGTCGGCCGTGCCGCCGTGCACCGGAGCTCCGCGGCCGACTTCAGTGTCCCAATCGTACAACTTGACCCGCTCACCGTCGACCAGCAGTTCCAGCTTCTCGTGCTGGATCTCGCCGAAAGCCCGATCGTTGTCCATCAGGCCCTGGTTGATCGGGTAGACCTTGAAGACGTAATCGCCGTCGGCGGGAAACTCGTAGTTGCAGATCAGGCCTCCGCGGGTGCCGAAGGGCATGCCTTCGATGTAATAGTCCTGCGAGCTGTCTTCCGGAACGCGGCAAATCTTGGATGTGGCCTCATTGGTGTCGCCCATGGCCAGGTGGCTGATCTTCTCCGCCGCGGCCGTGTAGCCTTCAAGCAGAGCCGGTGAGAGTGAAAGCGCGCCGGCGATATTGTCGAAGCCGCGCGTGGAATCGTCGGAGGGCAGGAACTTGGAGGGATCGATATCCAGGTTCAGCACATCGTGGATCGCGTTGGCGTACTCCGTGCGATTCAGGCGATGGATGCCGGGAGGCGGAAGCTCCGTGATGCGGTTCTTGTCGAGCTGCGTCTCCAGGTACTCGATCATCGCTTCATAAGTCTTGTGGTCGGGGCGCTTCTGGCCCGATGGCGGCATCATGCCCGCGCGCAGTTTGCGCACCACTTTCTCCCAGCGCTCCGCGTTCTTTTCCACATTGGCGGTGTCGAGCTGGTCGATGTGCATGCCCATCTGCGCGCCGGGACCGCTATGGCACTTGTAGCAGTAGTACTGGAAGTAGGACTTCTCAGCGGTAGACGAGGAGATGAGGCTGGCCGAGGGCGGCTGGGGAATCGGCGGAGCGGCTGGCGCTGCGCTGACCGACTCGACAGGAACGTCCATCTTGGCGCCTTGATCCACCCAGTCGGTGATCAGCTTGATCTGCTCCTTCGCCAGCGGCCCGGTAGGCGGCATCTGGTTGCCGGTGGTGTCCGAAATTCTCTGTATCAGTAAGCTATCCTTGGAGTTACCAGGAAGGATCACGGCCCCCGAGGAGCTTCCCGCCATCACACCTGCGGCTGTGTCCAGGTGTAAGCTGGCTGGCGCGCTGGTTCCCTTGTGGCATTGGGTACAGTTGCTATCCAGGATTGGCTGCACCTGTTTGCTGAATTGTATTGGAGTCTGCGCAGTTAAAGTCTGTGCAGTTAAAGAAAGCGCTGTAACCGCTAGTAATGAAATGATTTCTACGCTACGTTGCATTTCCACCCTGCCCCGCTCTGGACGTACCTAGCCCCACAAAGCCGGGCTTGGTATCGGTGACCGATTCCATGTCACCCATTTATATAATACTGCGTCGGGTGCATCGCTGGTTACATGCCGTCCCGGAAAAAACGAGCTTTCCCACACTTATCCTTTACAATAGGGAGATGAAACTGCAGGCTGCCCCGATGCTTTTATCCTGTAGTGTCTTGGCTGTATTGGCATTTGCCCAACCTCCGGACTTCCGAGGAGTTTGGTGGGGGATGACGCCGCAAGAGGTCATCGCGGCGGAGGCCGCCACGCCGCCTATGATCGAGCAGTTCGGCCCGTTCAACCAAGCGTTCGACTATCCCGGCGAGTTCGGCGGGCATGTCGCACGGGTGACCTATATCTTCTCGAACGGCAAGCTGACGGCCGCGCGCTACCTATTCACCGCCAAGCACGAGGAATCGAACGACTTCATCGCCGACTACCGCGCTATTGAGCCGTTGCTCAAGAAGACCTTCGGAGATCCGGTCTCGGAAAAAGCGGGTTCGGTGGGCAATTTGAGGTGCACCGAATGGTCGGATGGGCGCACCAGGGCGATTCATTCGCTCACTGGCGCCGATGGCGTGATCACCCACCAGATCGAGTATCGCCGCGTGGCCGAGTGAACGCCCACTCCCTTCGGTCGTGGCTCTGTTTACGGAGCCGTGACGTTATTACACAGCCGCCCGCAGGAAGCGGTACTATTGGCAACCCTTCAGGCCCTTCGTCAGACAAATCGACGAAGTGATGTCCGGCGGGATCTCCAGACCCTTTTCCGCCATCAGCTTCTTCATCAGAGCGGCCGTTTCCGGATGCGCGATCGCCGACTGCACGCCGACGCGAACCAGGCCTTCGGCGTACTGTACCGGCTCCCAGGTGACACCCTTCATGTCGCCGTTGACCGTGTCGCGGCTGCCGAAGTCATGCAGATCCAGTTTGGCTCCGCGGGCAACCAGCGTCTCAACCACCGCATTCCGGCCCTTGTGAGCGGCGCCGTGCAATGCGGCGCGCCCGTCCTCGTCCTGAATGTTGGGGTCGATGCCGAGGTCCAGCAGCATCTTGACCGCTTCCAGATTCTGCTCCGGCGACCACTCATAGGTCACGCCTTCCACCCAGGCGATGCCCGAAGCGACAGCGAGGGCTGTAACATGATGCGAGGTCTCGATCTTGGGGTCGGCGCCGTGCGCCAGCAGCAGCTTCATCAGCTCGACGTCGCCGGATTGTGAAGCGCGCAGGAACGGCGTCGCGCCGTCTTCCTGCAGCCACTGCATGGTGAAGTTAGTGCGGGTTTCGGTTGAGTCCCCGGAGCAGTTTGTGGGCGTCGAGCGCACGCCGCAGATGCGCACGTTCACGTTGGCGCCTTTGTCGAGCAGCTCCTTAATGTAGTCGAGATGGTCCATGTCCGGCTTGCGCACCGGATAGTCACCGCCCTCGATGTTGCGGTTATCGGTCGCGATATAGAGCGGGCTCCAGCCGCCGTGGTTCAGGATGTTGGGATCGGCGCCGTGCTCGAGCAGGTACGATGCAACCTTGTAATGGCGGTTCTGCGTCGCGGTCAGCAACGGAGTCCAGCCGTAATGCGTCACCTGATTGACGTTGGCTCCGGCCGCGAGCAGTTCCTCGGCGCACTTCAGGCAATCCTGGCGTGCGGCGAAGACCAGCGGAGTCAGGCCGCCGCCATCGGTGTCGTTGCCGCGCCCGAAGGACGCCTGCGCGGCGGCGTCATCGAGAGCCGCCACGTCCACCTCCCCGTCGGCGCCCTTCGCGCCGGCTGCAGCCTGAGGGCCACCAGCACTACCGCGTCCGCCGCGTCCCCGGCCTCGTCCTGCACCTGCACCCGCGGCTCCCTGTGCACCCGGCACCGGCGTCCCATCCGGATTTACCGCGGCTTGCGGACCACCCTTTCCGGCGCCACCGCGTCCGCGACCTCCCTGCCCCAGACCGCCCGCGCCCTGCGCCGAGTTGCGCCGCGCCGCGACTGAAGGGGCCAGATAAGCTCGGGCGCCCTTGGTGTCATTGTTGGTTGCCGCACTGACGTCCGCGCCGGCCGCGATCAGAGCCTTCACCGTCTCCGGATGGGCCTGCTCCGCCGCCCACATCAGCGCCGTGGTGCCGCGGAGTTTTTCCTTGGCATTCACGTCGGCCTTGGCGTTGACCAAAACCGCGACCGCATCCACGCTGCCACTGCGCGCGGCAAACATGATGGGAGTCTCCTGGTTGGGATCCTTCTCGTTGGGATCCGCGCCGGCCTTGAGCAGCTTAGCGATCATCGAACCGCTGCCGTTAATGCTAGCCAGGATCAGAGGAGTGAAGCCGTCGTGGTTGGCCACCTTGGGATTGGCGCCCGCCGCAAGCAGCATGTCCGCCACATCCACATCGTTGCGATAGGCGGCCCACTGGAGCGCGGTGGCTCCGTCGGGCTCCGGTGCGTTCACGTCGGCCTTTTTCTGGATCAGAACGCGGATAGCCGCTTTGTCCCCGTTCTGGGCGGCGTCGGCAACCGGGCTGGGAGCCGGGCTTCCGCTGTCGGCGCTGAAGGCCGCCAGAGCCGCCAGGAGCGCCGCTCCGCACGCTGCGATGATATAACGAACGCGCATTTATCGTCTCCTCCTCGTTATCCTTGCGCCTATCTGTTACGCCAACCCTGCCAGGCGGCCGGTGGAATCGCCGATCGAGTCCTGATGGATGCCGTACATATCCAGAATGCTCAACAGCAGGTTCCCAGTCGTCACGGTCTTGGTGGGGAAAGCCAGGTGGCGTCCGCCCTGCAGCTTGCCCGAGGCTCCGCCGGCCAGGATGTGCGGCACGTCGTAGTGCAGGTGCTGGTTGGAATCGCCCATGTTGGTGCCGTACAGCACCAGGGAATGATCGAGCAGGGTGCCGTTGCCTTCCTTGGTGCTGCGCAGCTTGTCCAGGAAGTAAGCCAGGCAATCGACGTGGTAGCGGTTGATCTTGGAGTAATCCTTGATGCGGTCCGGATTCTCGGCATGATGCGAGCCGCCGTGGAAGCTGGTGTTGGTTCCGCTCTTGGGATAGTTGCGGCCGGTCAGGTCGCGGGCAAACAGCATGCTGGCGACGCGCGTGCCGTCCATCTTGTAGCCCAGCACGGTCAAGTCGAAGTGCAGCTTCACGTGATCGTCGAAGGCTTCCGGAATGCCCGCGGGTACGGCGACGTTCTCATCGGTCACCGTGCCGCTGGCGAGCTTCGCCACCTGCAGGCGCCGCTCGATCTCGCGAATGTCGGTGGCCCATTCATCCACCTTGGCGCGGTCGGAGGCAGGCAGATCCTTCTGGAACTTGGCCAGCTTCTGCGAAACCGAATCCAGAATGCTGCGGTCCTGCTCGCGGCGCTCCGCGCGCTCTTCCGGGCTCTTGGCCTGCACGTCGCCGAACAGCTTCTCGAACACGATCTGCGGATTCAGTTCCATCGGCAGAGGCTGCGTGGGCGAGGACCAGGAGATCGAGTTGGTGTAGGCGCAGCTATAGCCTTCCCCGCAATTGCTCGAATTGGCGCCGGGATCTTCGATCGCCATCTGCAGCGAGGGGACCGGCGTCTCCTGCCCGATCTTGTTGGCGATCAATTGATCGATGGTGGTGCCGTCGTAGATGTCCGCGCCGGTGGCTTTCTTGGGCTTGTTGGCGCACATGTAGGCCGCGGCCACCCAGTGGTCCGCGCCGGTGACGCCGGGAGGCGGCTCGGCCGACTTCGACCACAGTCCGCTCATGATCACAATCTGTTCGAGCAGCGATTCGCGTACCACCTGCCCTTTGTCGTCGAGGACGCGGTCAAGCGGCTGCATGATCGAGAGCATCTTGCCGGCTTCCAGCCTGGGGCTCTCCGGAATCCAGTAGCCTGGGGCCATGCCATGCGGCACGAAGATGCCGGTGAAGCGCGTAGGATTCACGGCTGCGGTCTTCGATAACGGCGTCTGCGCCGGAATCATCGAATCCAGCAGCGGGAACGCCAGGGTGACGCCCGCCCCGCGCAGAAACGCTCGCCGGGGAATGTGCTTTTTGGTGATGAAGTTCATGGTTCCGCTTATCTCCTAACGAATCTCAAATCAAGTGTCGCTTTACCGTTGCGCGATCTTCTTGTTTTCCGGAGCCTCTTTGCTTTCCGAACCGGCGCTGATCAGCTTCTGATTCATCTGGAAAGGCTCGCTCTTGACCACTCCTAGCACCAGCGACGAAAACTTGTAGTTGGTCTTCTCGGCATCGTGAACGATGGAGCGGACCAGGGGCATATCGAAATATTCGGTTCCGCGGCCGAGGCCGTAGATCAGCAGCTTCTCAGTCACCACGCGCACGAACTCCGGCGAGTATTTGACCAGCGCGTTGCGCAGGCCGGTCACGCCGTCGAGCTTGGTGCCGTCCACCAGCATTCCCGAGGGATCAATGGGGCTGCCATCGTCGGTGACGCGCCATGCGCCCACGGCATCGAAGTTTTCCAGCGCCAGGCCGATTGGATCCATGATCTTGTGGCAGCTCGCACAGGGCTCGTTGGCGCGGTGCAATTCCATCTGCTGGCGCATGGTCGGCTTTTGGCCGCCATGCACGACACCAGCCTGGGGCGGCAGCGGAGGAACGTTGGGCGGCGGGGGCGGCGGTTCGACGCCCAGGAAGACTTGCATCACCGTTTTTCCCCGAATCGGAGGCATGGTTCCGTTGGGTTTGGCGGAAATAGTCATCAGCGAAGCCTTGCCCAGCAGACCGCGCCGCATGTCGAACTCCGGCGTCAGCTCCACCTTGCGGAAATAGCTGCCGTAAACGCCCGGAATGCCGTAGTGCTTGGCCAGCCTCTCGTTCAGGAAGGTGTAATTGGCGGTCAACAGGTCGGTCACGGGGCGATCCTGGTGGACCACGCTGTCGACGAACATCTCGGTCTCCTTACGCATCGCCTGGCGCAGGTTGTCGTCGAAATCGGGGAAGTCCGCCGTCACCGGAATCTGCGTCGGCAGAGCACGCAGGCTCAGCCACTGGCCGGCGAAGTTGATCACCAGTTGATCCGACCGCGAATCGGCCAGCATGCGCTTGACCTGCGCCTCCAGCACCGCCGGCTCATGCAGCTTGTTCTGCGCAGCGACGGCCAGAAGCTGGTCGTCGGGAATGCTCGACCACAGGAAGAAGGACAGGCGCGAGGCTAACTCCAGGTCGTTGATGCGATACAACTTGCCGGGAGCCAGATTGGCCGGCTCGATTTCGCGTCTGAAATAGAACTCGGGGTCCATCAAAACGCGCCGCAGAGCCATCTCCACGCCATGATCGAAATCCCCGCCTTCGTTCTTGCCCTGCTGGAAGAAGCCCATCAGGACTTCGGTGTCCTGGTCGTTGACCGGCCGCCGCCAGGCCCGGCGCGCCATGTTGTTCACGATCTGCTTGGCGCACGCAGTTTCCTGGGCCTGAGCCGCCGGCGTGCAGACAAAAATCTTCTTGTGCGTTTCCGTGTCCTTTGCGCCTTCCGGATTGGCCGGACCGTCGATGCGGAGCTTGCCCACGTGCGGGAAGAAGTTGAAGCCGGGAAGGCCGCCGGTCTCGATGGTGCTGCGCAGGAAGTGCTCATCCAGATCGTTGCCCGGCGCGTAGTTGGTGGCCAGGAACGTCACGATCACGGTATGCATACCGGCTTTCGAGTGGAACTTAAAATCAAACGTCCCGTCCGGACGCTGGCGCTCGGTATCCCAGTTGAACAGCTTCAGGCGCTCGCCATCGAGCAGGAACTCCAGCTTTTCGTTACGTATTTCACCAAAGGGGTTGGTGTTGCCCATGTTGCCCTTGCTGATGGGCGTGATCTTGATTCCGTAATCGCCTTCCGCGGGGAACTCATACTTCACGATCATGCCGCCGCGGGTGCCGAAAGGCATGCCGTCGATGTGATAGTCCTGCGAAGTATCTTCCGGAACGCGGAAGGTGGTTTCGACCGGGGTGGTCACATCGCCCAGCGCCATGCGGCTGATCTTTCCCGCGGCAGATTCATATCCTTCAAGCAATGCAGGAGATAAGCTCAGCGCCGCGGCGACGTTGTCGAAACCGCGTGTAGAATCGTCGGCCGGCAGGAACTTGCCCGGATCGATTTCGATGGCGAGAAGATCGCGGATCGCATTGGTGTATTCGGCTCGAT
>CAWISY010000137.1:0-17601 GCA_963838455.1 Bryobacterales bacterium | reverse complement strand
AGCGAGTCCAGGTTCGCAACATCGACCGAAGCCCCGAACAACGAGAGGATGCGGAACGCGACGGCGGGGCCCAATCCCAGGTCCCTGCCGGGTGTGCTGGCTTCCCCGACCGAAAAGACTTCGAAGAATCCGGGCAGCGCGGAAGGGGGGATTGTCTTGCCATAACTCTCGAGGATGATTTTCGGGGACCGTGGCGAGCCTTCCTGCGTGAGCCGAACCGTTTCCCGTTCGCGCGAGAACCGAACGGCCGTCTCCAACAATGCCTGCAACGCTCTCACCAGCAAATCTTCGTTGGCCAGAACCGAGCCCAGACCGGTCGAGGGCAGGCCGAGCGAGACACTGCGGGATGCCGCAAATTCGCAGGTTTGCTCGAAGGCGCGCCTCAGGGCGGCCTCCAAGCAGACGGGACCGGCATTGAATTGCTCAGCGTTCACGTCGATCTGGGTCAAGAGTAAGGCGTCGTCGAGGATCGATAGAATGCGTTGACGGGAGTGGGCGAAGATCTCCTGGAGTTCGGTGTTCCCTTCGGAGGAAGACATTTCTTCCAGGATGACTTCGCCGACGCCGACCAATCCGTTGAGCGGCGTGCGCAACTCGTGCGAGATCAAATGCAGGAAATCGCTCTTGGAACGATCCAGAATGGTCAGGCGGAGGTTGGCTTCCGCCAGTTCGCGGGTGCGGGCGGCAACGGCTTCTTCCAAGCGCTCATTGTGACGCTGCAATGCGCGCTGCGCCTGGTGCAGTTTGAGATGGGTTTCGACGCGGGCATGCACCTCTTCGAACTGAAACGGCTTGGATATGTAGTCCACCGCGCCGGACCGGAAGGCCTTCACCTTGTCTTCGGTTTCATTCAGCGCGCTAAGGAAGATGACAGGGATGCCGGAAAGCGTTTCCGAGCTCTTAAGCTGATCGCAAACCTGGTAACCGTTCATCTCCGGCATATTGATGTCCAGCAGAATCAGATCCGGCGGATTTCTGCTGGCCGCCGTCAACGCCAACCGGCCGAGCGGAAAGGAGCGCACTTCATGGCCTTGCTGCCGCAACATGTCCTCCAACAGTTTCAGGTTGGCAGGATTGTCATCCACGATTATGATGTCGCTTCGAGGCATTGAAAGAATCCTTTATCGGCGAATGCGAGCGTGGGAATGCGCACCTCTATCGAATCCGGGAGGCCGCGAGTTCGAGCAAAGTTCTGTAAGCGTTCAACCCACGTTTCGGTGAGCACTGTTCCTTCCTTGAGAATAAGCAGCTTGCCATCCTTGCTCAGGACATCCGCTTCGAGAACCATCCCCTCCTGAATTTCGCTCAACGGCAGTTTCCGAACTTCGTAATCCAAGTGGGCGGGAGCGTAACCGGAGAGAGCACGCAATAGGGGGACGTCAAAGCGGCCGGATGCTTCCAGCTCCGCCAGCACGGAACCGGCGGCGGCGCCCCGGTAGAGTCTTCGATCCAGCTCGACCGCTACGTGCAGCATGCGAGCGCCGAGACTTGCCGGTTCGCAGGCAGAGATATTGGCCGATGGCGTGTGATGCCACCGGATCATCTCGGCGACGATCTCCAGACGCGGGATATTCGAAACCAGGCGGGCAGCCCTTTGAGGATGGGCCTGAAACATCCGGGCTTCTTCGGGCGAGAGATTCTTGCCAAAATACCCCCGCTCAAAGACTTCCTCCGGCAGGGCGACACAGCCTAATAGACACAGGGTCGCGGCCAGTTCGTATTGCCAGGGATCCGGGAGCTCGATACGCTGTGTAATCCACAGCGCAATGTCGCGCAAGGCGTAGGACCGTACCGCGAGAGCCGGGGAAGTAAGCTGCACCAGCTCCCACAGCGTTCGAACCGCGCCACCCAAGGTTTTCGCGAGCAACTCGTGCTCGGCTTGCTGGGCGCGCCGAAGTTTGAGGTGCGTCTCGACGCGGGCTTGCACGTCCTCAAAGACAAACGGTTTGGAGATGTAATCGACGCTGCCGGCGTGAAAGCCTTTGACTTTGTCCTCGGTGGCGTTCAGCGCACTAAGGAAGATCACCGGAATGGCGGCAACGCGCGGGCTTGACTTCAACTGTTCGCAGACCTGGTAACCGTCCATCTCCGGCATGTTGATGTCCAGGAGGATCAGGTCGGGCGGGTTCTGATCGGCCGCCGCGAGCGCCAGGCGGCCTCGCGGGAAGGAGCGGACGTCGTAGCCGTGTTCGCGAAGCATATCCTCCAGCAGCTTCAGATTCGCGGGGTTGTCGTCCACGATCATGATGTTGCCGGTCACGGGCGCGGCTGGGCGCATGGTCAGGTGCGGCATACTTCCTCCAGCAACTGCGTCAGGGCGTCGTATTCGTATTTGTCGGCCAACTGTTGCAGGGCCTGCGCCGAACCGGCGCCGGTGGCCTCGCCTACCTTCACGATCAACTGGTCCAGAAGTCGCTTGTTTCCGCTCAAGGTAGCTTCGCGCAGCTCCTCGGCAAGCTGGACCGGCAGGCCCCGGAGGCGGTCTTCGCCCAGGGCGGCCCCGGAGCCGAGCGGTTCGTCTTCGGTGGCGGCTTCTTCATAGTCGTAGACCAGATCCAGCAGGCGGCGCAGCGTCTCCAAAAGCTCGTCTTCACGGCAGGGTTTAGAGAGAAAGTCGTCCGCTCCACTTTGATGGACGGCCACGCGGTCCTCGTCGAGGGCGCTGGCGGTCAAGGCGACGATGGCGGTATTCAGCCCACGGGGAGCCGATTTGATGTGGCGAGTCGCCTCCAATCCGTCCATGACCGGCATGTGCATGTCCATCAGAATCAGGCTGGGACCGGATTCTTGCCAGACCCGGATGGCGGCCTCGCCATTCTCCGCACCGCACACGGAAAAACCGACGGAGGTCAGTAGCTGCATCAGCCAGTCGCGATTCTCAGGCTGATCGTCCACCACCAGAATGCGGGGGGCCTTGGTTCCCGGACGGATTCGGACCACGCGGCGCGGGGCACTCCGCCTCAAAGCCACACCCGCGTTCCCGCGCTCCACCGGGATCTCGAACGTGAAGGTCGAGCCTTCCCCGGCGCGGCTGGCCACGGTGACATCCCCTCCCATGAGGCGGGCGTATTTGCGGGTGATGGCAAGACCGAGGCCGGTGCCCTCCTGGCTGCGATGCCCGCGGCTGGTTTGCGTGAACGGCTCAAAGAGACGGCGCTGGTCCTCGGGCGGGATGCCGGGACCGGTGTCCTCAATGCGCGCGGTCAGCCACAGTTGATCCGCGCCGTTTGTCTCACGGCTCGAGTTGGGCTGGAGGGTGACGTGCAAGCGGACGTAGCCGCGGCCGGTAAACTTGATCGCGTTCCCCAGCAGGTTGATCAGTGCTTGCCGGATTTTGCCTTCGTCGGCCACGACGTACGCCGCGGACTCTCCATCCACCAGCATTTCAAAACGCAGCGCCTTCACCCCGGCCCGCATGCGGAACATCGCGGCCAGATCGTTCAGCAGCCGGGACAGGTTGAAGGTGGCAGGGTTGAGGTCGATGCGGCCGGCTTCGATCTTAGACATGTCCAGAACGTCGTTGATCAGGGCCAGCAAGTGCTCGCCGCTGCGGCCGATGATCTTGAGATTGGTTTTAGCATCGGGTCCCAGCCCCGGGTCCCGCAGCATCAACTGGGCGTAACCCAGAATGGCGTTCATCGGTGTGCGGATTTCATGCGACATGGTGGACAGAAACGTGCTCTTGGCGCGGTTGGCGGCCTCTGCCTCGGCTTTGGCTTGCAACAACTGCGCGTTCGCGTCTTGAAGGCGCCGGTTGGCCAACTGTAGCTCCTGCGAGTTGTTGAAAATGGCCGCTTCCATCTGCTCCATGCGAGCGCGCAGCTCGCCCGAATTGCCCGAGGTGTGGGACTTTTGCCGGACAAAGGCGGTCACGTCCTCGACGCGATGGATCAGATATTCGACGTGGCGATCCGCCCCGAACACTGGGGAGTTGATCGGACTCCAGTAGCGCTCCTCGAAAACTCCGTCGGGTCTGCGGATGTCGTACTTCTGGATCGCCATGGTGTCCGCGCGGCCGGTCTGGAGGACGCGGTCAAAGGAGGCGCGCAGTCGAGCCGTCCCGTTGGCGGCGGGGTCGTCGGGGTTGTCGGGGAAGGCCTCGAACACGCCGCGGCCGACCAAGTCCTCGCGCCTGGTCAGAGTGGCTTTGAGATACGCGTCGCTGGCCGAGACGATCTGCAACTCCGGCGTGAGGATCAGGAACAAGCCGGGAAACGATTCGAAGATGTTCTCAAGTACAGCCCGGCTGCGGCGCAACTCCTCCTCGGCTGCCCGGCGCTCGGTGATGTCGCGGATCGCGCTGGAAACCAGCAGTCCTTCTTCGGTCTCGAGCGGGCTGAGGCTGATCTCGACCGGGAATTCCGTGCCATCTTTTCGCAACGCGAATAGCTCCACCCCGGCGCCCATGCTACGCACTCGCGGATTTGCGAGGAAACCAGTACGGTGTCCCGGATGCCCGCTCCGGAAGCGTTCCGGCATCAGCGCCTCAATTCTCTGCCCCAGCAGCTCTTCTCGCTGATACCCGAACAGCTTTTCTACCTGGGTATTGACCAGGACAATCTGTCCTTCTCCATTCACCACCACCATCGCATCCGGCGCCGCCTCCAGTAGCCCTCTGAACTTCGTCTCGGCGCGTCTCCGCTCACTGATGTCGCGCGCGATGGAGGAGGCGGATGTGATCCGTCCCAGGGCATTTTTGATCGGAGAGATGGTGAGGGCGACTTCGATCAGCTTCCCGTCCTTTCTGCACCGCAAGGTCTCTTCGCTAACTGTTTCTCCGCGCCGCAGCTTCGACCAGATCTTGGATAACTCACTGGCCTGTCCGGGTGGCAGCAGGATCGAGATGGATTGGCCCACCGCCTCCTCGGCGGAATAGCCGTACAGCCGCTCTGCCCCTTTGTTCCAAGTGACGATGCCTCCGTCTAAGGAGTTCAGGATAATCGCATCATTGGAGTAATCCACGATGGAGGCAAGCTGCTCCCGGCCGTGTTCTATTCGCTTGCGCTCGGTGAGATCGCGAATGGTGCTGGAAACCAGAGAGCCTTCCTCGGTTTCGAGGGGGCTGAGGCTTATTTCGACCGGGAACTCAGTGCCATCCTTGCGGAGCGCGAAGAGCTCCAAACCGTTGCCCAAGGCGCGCACATGAGGAGTGGCGAAGAACCGGGAGCGATGGCCCGGGTGCGAGCCCCGAAAACGTTCCGGAATCAGCTTCTCGACGGTTTGCCCCAATAATTCCTCGCGGGTATAGCCGAACAGCTTCTCGACCTGCGTATTGATAAAGCCGATCTTGCCGTCGCGATTCACGACCAGGACCGCGTCCGGAGCGGCTTCCAGCAACTCGCGAAACTTGCCTTCGGCAACCAGGCGGCGAGAGGCGGCGCGCAGCTTCTCTTCGGCCTCCCTCTGTTCGGTTACGTCCCAGGTGACGCCGGTCAGGCGGAGGGGTTGCCCGTTGTCCGCGTAATAAACCTTCCCGCGTGTCAACAGAGTGCGCTCCGCGCCGTCTGGCCGCAGGATGCGAAATTCGGTCTTGTATTCCTGACGGCTTTCGATAGAGGCGGCGGCTTCCTGCAAAATCCGGTCGCGGTCGTCCGGATGAATCATGGCGATGAATTCTTCGCTGGTTCGCGGGAACTGGTCGACGGGAACCCCGAACTGAACCGAAGAACTCTGGTCTGCTTCCACGAGATTCGACGCGATGTGCAACGTCCACACGGCGACCTCCGCGGAGCGAAGGGTGAGGCGCAAGCGTTCCTCGGATTGCGCGAGCAATTCCCGCGCAGCGAGGGCCTCCTCCATCCGCAGCTTCAATTCGAGAGACTGCGCGGAAAAGCGGCGGTCGGCCACGGTGGTCAGGATGGTCAGGAAAAGGACCAGGATCGTAGCGCTGGCGAGGACGACCGCTCCCAACCAGGAAATCGCCACCGCATGGGCGAGGTTCCCAGAAGACGCCGTGGGCGCGAAGCGGACGGCTGCCATCCCGGTATAGTGCATGACCGGTATGGCCGCGCCCATCACGAGTGCGCTGGCCAACTTGCGCCATCCATCTCCCGTGGCTTCCAGTCGCCAGCGGAAGGTCAGCCGCAGGGCGACGATTGAAATCAGAATGGCGAGGACGACCGACAGAGCCACCAGGCCGGCGGAATAGCCGCACATGGCCGGAAGCCGCATCGCTTCCATGCCGATGTAATGCATGGTCGCGATCCCGAGTCCCATGAAGACGCCACCGATACTGGTGCTCCACGGACCAAGTTGGTCGCGGCCGGCGACAGAGAGGGCGATGCTCGACGCGAGAACGGCCGCCAGCAGCGACACCAGCACGGTAGGCCAGTCATAGAGGACCGTGACGGGAAGGCTGTAGGCGAGCATCCCGACGTAGTGCATGGACCAGATGCCCAGTCCCATGGCGGCCGCTCCGCCCAGGAGCCAAGCGTATCGAGCCGCACCGCGCGAGGCTTTGATGCGACCCGCGAGGTCGAGCGCTGTGTACGACGCCAGCATCGCCAGCAACACCGACAAGGCGACCAGACGGTAATCGTAGGAGCCGGCCAGAAGCGCTTCAGAATGCATTCTGACTCCACAGGGGCGCGATGAGGGCTGGGGTCTCCATTCGGATTGCTAGGTACTTATCGGAAGTAATTTGTAATAACTCCACGAAACAGACCGGCCTAGGACCCCTTAAAACCACGTATCAGACTGTAACATGTTGCTGTACAAGAGGTTGTTCTCGAATGCCGAGGCCCTTATTCCACGCCATTCCGCCGCAAGGAGCCGTACTTTTACAGGCGGCCAGGTATCGATTCGAACGGAGATATCGCAGCAGCGGAGCGCGGTAGGGATCGCGGGCCGCTCCTGGCCAATGCCGCAAACACCGGCGAATACTCGTCAAGCGGAGCGTGATTCATCTGCTACAGATCCGCGCTCCGTTTTGTCGGGTTCATAAGTAAAGACAGCGCGGCGATGAGATGCCGTGCCGCAGTATAATCCACCCATGACGTCTCCCTACCTCGCGTCATCCGGAATGACGCCAGACCATTTCGGCGTCTTTCAACTAGTCGCCAGCCAGTTACAGCTCATCATCATAGTCCGCAACACCAATCGCAAATCCACACCCTGGATCGCCAAGGGCTACCCGCCCAAGCCGATGTCCATCAAGTCCCACACCGGCGCCAAGACCGGCAAAGTTACTGCCGCCAATGCCACCGAAATCCAGATCGCGCAAGCCGCCGGTTTCTACGTTCTCGGCGCCGATGGCATCGCGCGCCGCTCTCCCACCGAGGTCCTGCAAAAAAAATTCCCCTTCGGAACAGACGAGCAAAATGAGCCCAACCAGATAATCCACCCCACCCAGCAACGCGCCCTGGTCGGCGATTACGATTTGCTTGGCGTCATCGATCCCGCCGCCAAGGGACGCAACATCACGCTCGTCACCTCCAACGGCGCCATCGTTCCCAACCGCACCAGCCCTTACGTGGAACGCGTCCGCAATGCCGTCAACCCGCGCCTTGATCAGGCCCGCGTCATGCACGGCGCGCAGGATCAGTACGCAGGCGCGCCCGACAAGGACGGCAGTTCCGCCTTTCTCCCCAATGGTCTGGTGGTCGAATTGACATCGCCCCAAAAGGTCATTGAGTTCTATCAACTCCTTGGGCGTCAATTCATAACGGGCAAGTACTAAAAAATCCAAGCCCTGATGTCGAAAGAGGAGCATGTGGAAGCGGTTTCCTGAACTCACCTGCCTGGCCCTTTCTCATATTTCGTTTCGGGGTTTGGTGGGGAAGCTTACTTCGCCGTCCAGTTCACCACCACGGTAAACGGAGCCGCCGAATTGGAGGCCAACGGCACGGCGCGCAGAAACCGCTTCCCGTCATTAATGACAGGGGCCAGGCGGTGGGTACAACGGGCACGTGCACAGGAGGTTCGATTGCGGCCGAAACCTTCGAAACCCATTCCGTAAACGCAAGGGCATCGTGGGAAGTAAATCCGAGCGATTTGCGATAGCCAGGAGGGCGGCTTAACAAGGCTGATCCAGACGGTCTGGCTAACGCTTGGCCACATGGCGCACCGACACATGGATGGCGGTAGTCTTATGCACTCCAGAAAAAAAATTGTTGGCGCGCACTCTAGGCAGAGTCGAACTTACCTGTTATACTTCCCTTGAGTTCGCTTGCGAAACGAACGGGTTTCCGGCGTAGTTTACCGGGACCCTGTCTGCCTCCCACCTTTGGCTCCCTGACGGAGCCGGCCAATTGCGAGATTTGCTGGTAAAGAGAATTGTCTCACTGAGCGCTTCCCTGTAGCTGCGCTTGCGCGAGCCTTCCAATCGATTTGTCAACTCAAGGAGCCTTGGTGGCGCATACGGCCAAAGTGTATCTGGACGGGGAGTCTCTAGACAGGGATTTGCTCGAACTTCCGCTGCTCGGAAGCGAGCTGGTCTGCCTTGTCGAACCCTCGCAGAGCCGCGCCGCGGCGCCCAGCGGCGGTCCCGTGCTCCTCTTCCCCGAGCGCCCACTCGAAGCCGGCGAGCAGTACCGCTTTCACTTCGACATGACCAAGTGCATCGGCTGCAAGTGCTGCGTGGTGGCTTGCAACGAGCAGAACGGCAACCCTGCTGCGATCAATTGGCGGCGTGTCGGCGAAGTGGAAGGCGGCTACTATCCGAACACGCAGCGCTATCACCTTTCGATGGGCTGCAATCATTGCCTGGAGCCGAGTTGCCTGATCGGATGTCCGGTGGAGGCTTACACCAAAGACCCGGTCACGGGCGTGGTGATTCACAGCGCGGAGGCGTGCATCGGCTGCCAATACTGCACCTGGAATTGCTCCTACGGCGTTCCGCAATACAATCCTGAGCGCGGCGTGGTCGGCAAGTGCGACCTGTGCCACAACCGCCTAGCGGACGGCATGGCTCCGGCGTGTGTGGCCGCGTGTCCGGAGGGTGCGATCGCGGTGGAGATTGTGAACACCGCCGAATGGCGCGGAAATTATCTGGCCGCCAACGCTCCGGGATTGCCTTCGGCCGACGATAGCATCTCCACTACGCGCATCACTTTGCCGGAAGATCTCGCGCCGGATACGGGCCGCGTGGACACGCAGCGAATTGCGCTGGAACATCCGCACTGGCCGCTGGTGTTCATGCTGGTCCTGACACAGCTCGCCGGAGGAGCCCTGGCTGTCGTGTGGGGATTGGATGTGCTGTGGGGATTGGGCGTGGTGGGACGGCCGGCGTCGTTGCTCTCGGTGCTAGCCGCGGCTGCGCTGGCCGGGATCAGCCTGGGCGCGGCGACCCTGCACCTGGGCCGCCCGATCCATGCCATGCGCGCACTCAAAGGTCTGCGCCGATCCTGGTTGAGCCGTGAAGTGCTAGGGCTGTCTTTGTTCGCGGGAGCCGCGGCAGCCTACGCCGGTTCCGTGTTGCTGCATCTTCCCGCATCCGGCGCGGCCGGCGCACTGACCGTACTGTGCGCCTGCGCGGGAATGTTCTGCTCTGCGCGCATTTACATGGTTCCCGCACGCCCGGCCTGGAACAGCCGCTACACCATCGCGGAGTTTTTCGGGACCGCCATGCTGCTGGGGCCGCTGTTCGTCCGGGCAATCGACTTCAATGCAAGCGACTTCAGCGGAATGGACCACGGGCTGCGGCGAGCCGCTATCCTTGGCGCAGCGGCACAACTCCTGATCGTGTCGCTCAAGGTGCTGTGGCTTGCACGGTCGGACGTGTTTGAGCTGCGCGCCTCCTCGCTGCTGCTTTCAGGCCGATTGAAGAGCGCTCTGCTGGTGCGGCTGGCGCTGCTGATCGGCGCCGGAGTGGTGCTTCCGCTGGTGTCGGAAAGTCACGCCGGGGCGTTTGCCGCTCTGATTCTGGCGCTGGTGGGCGAACTGGTCGGCCGCTGGCTGTTCTTTGTGAGCGTCGTGCCCAAGAGCATCGCCTCGGCATTCCTGGCGACGGAGAGATCCGCATGAACTGGCGTCGCGCGGTTGGACTGGACACGCTCGAGCATGAGTATGCCTATGCGTACGGCGAAACCACCGGGTACACTTCGGCGAAAAAAATCCCGGAGAAGTGGGTAGCAACCACGTGCGGCTATTGTTCGGTGGGATGCGGGATCGAAGTGGGCGTGAAGGATGGCAAGGCGATCGCGGCCCGGCCCCTGGTTTCGCACCCGGTGAATCGCGGCAAGCTGTGCCCCAAGGGGCTCTCGGAACACTACATCCTGGACGCCGAAAATCGCGCCAAGTACCCGCTGCTGCGCAAGAACGGCAAGCTGGTGCGCGTGGGATGGGACGAAGCGCTGGGCGTGATGGTGGAGCGTTTTCGCGCGGTCCAAGCGAAGTACGGCCCCGATTCGCTCGGCGTCCTGAGCACCGGCCAGTTGGTCACCGAGGAATTCTACGCGTTGGGCAAGCTGGTGCAGCTCGGGTTCGGCACCCGCAACTATGACGGCAACACCACGCTGTGCATGGCCAGCGCGGTTTCCGGCTACAAGCTGTCGTTCGGCAGCGACGGCCCTCCCGGCGCGTACGAAGATCTGGAACGCGCCGACGTGATCCTGCTGATCGGCGCGAATATCGCCGACAATCACCCGATTCTGTGCCAGTACCTGGAGGCGAATCCGCGCAAGACTCTGATCGTTGCCGACCCGCGCGTATCGAAGACGGCGATGATGGCGGACCTGCATCTACCCCTGAAGCCTCGCTCCGACCTGGCGCTGGTCAACGGCATCGCGCACATTCTGATCCGTCACGGCCTGATCGACCGCGGCTATATCGAGCGCCACACCAGCGGATTCGACGAGCTGGAGAAGTTCCTGGAGCGCTACTCCCCGCCGCGCGTGGCGGAGATCACGGGCTTGAGTGAGGAGTTGCTATACAAGACTGCGTTCCTGTACGGCCGCGCCAAGGCCGGATTCATTGGCTGGACCATGGGCGTGAATCACAGCACTCTGGGCGCGGTCACCGTGAGCGCTCTGTGCAACCTGGCCCTGCTGACGGGGAACATCGGACGAGCTGGAGCCTCTCCGTTTTCGATCACCGGGCAGTGCAACGCCATGGGCACTCGCGAGGCGGGATTCGCGTCCAGCATGCCCGGCTACCGCAAATTCGATTCGCCGGAAGACCGGAGGGAATTGGCCGGCCTGTGGAACATCGACGAAGCTCGGTTGCCGGCCAAGCGCGGGCTCGCCTACCCGGACATTATTGAAGCGGCGGTGGGAAAAAAGATTCGCGCGCTGTGGATCATCGCCACCAATCCGCTGGTGTCCTTCCCCAATCAGGAAGTGTTGCAGCAGGCGCTTTCGAACCTCGATTTCCTGGTGGTTCAGGACGGCTTTCACCCGACGCCGACCACGGAACTGGCGGATCTGGTTTTGCCTGCCGCGATTTGGGGCGAGAAGGAAGGCACCTACACCAACTCAGAGCGTCGCGTCAGCAAGGTGAACAAAGCCGTGGAGCCGCCGGGAGAAGCCCGGCCGGATTTCGATATCTTCCTTTCGGTGGCAGAAAAGCTGGGATGCCGCGCGGAGCTGTTCCCCGGCTGGACCTGCGCAGAACACGCGTTCCAGGAATGGGCTCGCGTCTCCAAGGGGCGCTTGTGCGATTACTCCGGAATCACCTATCAAACACTGGCGGAGCGGGGCGCCATGCAATGGCCGTGCCGTGAGGGTGAAGCTCCGCAGGAGCGTCTCTACGCGGATGGGAAATTCCCCACCGCCAATGGCCGGGCGAATCTGGTTCGCGCGGATTGGGAACCGTTTCCGGAACAGCCCACCGCGTCCTATCCGCTCATTCTCAATACCGGCCGAACCGTGGAGCATTGGCACACGCGCACCAAGACACGTGAGGTTCCGATTCTGGAACGGCTCTCGCCGCGGGCGTGGCTGGAAATGAACCCGCGCGACGCCAAGAGCATCGGGCTGCGCAGCCATGACCGGGTCGATATCGTCTCGCAGCGCGGCTGCGTGCGCGGCGCGGAACTGCGCCTGACGGAGATCGTTGCGCCGGGACAGGTGTTTATGCCGTTTCATTTCTTCGAGACCAACGTGAACCTGGTCACGCAGAGCGCGTTCGATCCGATCTCACGCGAGCCCAACTACAAGCAGTGCGCAGTGCGCGTGGTGCCGAGCGTGCGCCACGGAACGGAAGGGAGATGAAAGATGACGCTGTTTGAAAAACTCGGGGGCGAGCCGGCCATTCGGCTCGCCGTGGATCAGTTCTACGAAAGAGTGCTGGCGGATCCCCTGCTTGCGCCGTTCTTCGAGAAAGTGCAGATGCCGAGACTGAAGGCGCATCAGTTCGCGTTCCTGAGTCAAGCCACGGGAGGGCCGCGCCAGTATGCCGGAGCGTCCATGCGTCAGGCCCACGCACGCTTGCACATCGAGCAGCGTCACTTCAACGCCGTGGCTGGCCATCTGGTGGAGACCCTGCGCAGCTTGGGCGTGGCTGAGGATTTGATCGATGAAGTGGTGGCTGCACTGACTCCGCTGGCTTCCGAAATCGTGAACACTGAGGCGGCGAGCGCTTGACGGCTATGAAGCAACTGGTGGTGGTGGGAAACGGGATGGCCGGAGTTGCCTGCGTCGAGCAGATCCTGAAGCGCACGCACGACTTCGAGATCACGATTTTCGGTGACGAGCCGCACGTCAACTACAACCGCATTCTGCTGTCCTCGGTTCTGGCGGGCGAGAAGTCGGCGGAAGATATCATCCTCAACGGCGTGGATTGGTATCGCGACCACGGCATCCGCGCCCGGCTGGGCGTGCGCATCGTAGAGATCGATCGCGCCGGCCGGAGGGTGATCGACGACCGCGGGCAGGCCACGCCGTTCGACGAGTTGATCCTGGCGACGGGAAGCAGCGCGTTCATCCCTCCCATTCCGGGCGTCGACAAAAAGAACGTGCATGTCTTCCGCACGCTGGACGATACTCGGGCGCTGCTCGAAAAATCGTGCCAGGGATTGAAGGTGGTGGTGATCGGCGGCGGGCTGCTGGGATTGGAGGCCGCGCGCGGGCTGCAACTGCGCGGCTGCGACGTTAGTGTGGTGCACCTGGTGGAGACGCTGATGGAGCGCCAGCTCGACCACGACGGCGGAATCTATCTTCAGCGCAAGATCGAAAACCTGGGCATCCGCGTGATGCTACCGAAGCAGACGGAGACGCTGCTGGGCAACGGACGCGTGGAGGGATTGCGCTTCACATCGGGCGAGGAGCTGGAAGCCGACCTGGTGGTGATCGCCGCGGGAATCAAGCCCAATGCGGATCTGGCCCGCCGGGCTCAGCTCGAAGTTCGCCGCGGCATCGTCGTCAACGATTATTTGGAGACGTCGGATCCGCAGATTCATGCCGTGGGCGAATGCACGGAGCATCGTGGCAAGACGTTCGGGCTGGTTGCACCGCTGATGGAGCAGGCCAAAGTGCTCGCCTCCGCGATCACGGGCAGCCGCGCAATCGCCTTCGCCGGCGCCAGCTCCGCCACGAAGCTGAAGATCATGGGCGTGGAGATTTTCTCCGCCGGATCGATCGACGAATCCGAAGCGGGCGTCGAGACGGTTCGGTACGAGGACCCTTCGCTTGGAATTTACAAGCGGCTGTTTGTGAAAAACAACCGGCTGCGAGGCGTGATCCTGGTGGGCGACACCTCGGATGAGCGGCGCTACACCGAATGGCTGCGCGAAGAGACGGATTTGAGCGCGCAACGCCGGCATCTGCTGTTCCCGGAGCCGATTCAAGATCCCGGCCTGGAGATCGCTGCAATGCCGGAGAGCGAGATCGTCTGCGGCTGCAACGGCGTCAGCAAGGGCGCGATCATTGGCGCGATTCACGAACACGGGATCACGACCCTGAGCGAGCTGCGAACCTCGACTCGAGCATCGTCGAGTTGCGGAAGCTGCACCGGGCTCTGCGAGCTATTGCTTCGCGCGGTCGCCCCGGATTTCCAGGAGGAGATGCGGACCACGCTGTGCTCTTGCCTCCCGTTCTCCTACGAGCAGCTTCGCGACATCGTCAAAGGACAGCAGTTGAAATCGGTGGAGGAAGTGCTGAACGTCTACGGCAACCGGAAGGGCTGCGAAGTCTGCAAGCCGGCGCTCAGCTACATGCTGGACATGCTGTGGTGCGGAGGGCATGAAGAGGACCGTTCCGCGCGTTTCATCAACGATCGGGTTCACGCCAATATCCAAAAGGACGGAACCTTTTCGGTGGTTCCGCGCATGCGCGGCGGCGTGACCACACCGCAGGAGTTGCGGCGCATCGCGGATGTCGCCGAGAAGTACAAGGTCCCGATGGTCAAGGTGACGGGAAGCCAGCGCCTGGATTTGCTGGGAGTGAAGAAGGCGGATCTTCCCAAGGTGTGGGCCGAACTCGGAATGCCTTCCGGCCAAGCCTACACCAAGGGCGTGCGCATGGTGAAGACCTGCGTGGGCACCGAGTTTTGCCGCTTCGGCGTGCAGGATTCAACCAACGCCGGAATCGAGCTGGAGCGAAGGCTGGAAAACCTGTTCACGCCGCACAAGGTGAAGATGGGCGCGGTGGGCTGCCCGCGCAATTGTGCCGAAGCCACGGTGAAGGATATCGGCATGGTGGGGCAGGACGGAAGCTGGCAGGTGGTGGTGGGCGGAGCGGCCGGAAAATCGGTGCGCAAGGCGGACCTGCTGATCACTGCGGAGACCACGGAGCAGGCTCTGGAGGCGTGCGAGCTGTTCTTCCAGTACTATCGCGAAAACGGGAATTACCTGGAGCGCACTTACGATTTTGTCGAGCGGCTGGGGATCGAAAAGATCCGCAAGGAGACGGTGTATGCAGCCGAGCCGGAGCGGCACGCGTTGCTCGACCGGCTGCAGCGCTCGAAAGCCATGGCAAAGGACGCGTGGCTGGAGCGCGACGCTCCGGCCACTGCCACGCAATTCGTGCAGATCGAACCAATCGAGATCAAACCAGTGGAGACGACCAGGGTATGAATTCCGAACACAACTGGAGCCGCGTCACGCGGGCGGAGAATATTCCGGCGCTCGAAGGGCGCTCCGTGACACTGGACGGCGTTGAAGTGGCGATCTTCAATCTGAAGGATCGCTTCGTGACCATTGAGAACCGCTGCCCGCACAAGGGCGGTCCTCTGTGCGACGGCATTGTCTCCGGCACTGCGGTGGTTTGTCCGCTGCATGGCTGGCGCTTCGACCTGAATAGCGGAGCGGCCATTCGAGCCTCGCTCCCGGCGTGTGTCGCGACGTTTCCGACTCGCGTGGAGGACGGAATCGTACTGGTGGATGTAAGCGCGGGCCAGCGCATCGAGCCCGCGGAATCAGCCGTCGCGTAGCAGTTACACGTAGCAGTAAAACAAAGAGCAGTCCCGCCTCAGCGTTGAGGTGATCTTTTTTCCAGCGGCTTTGCGGATGCGAACGGGTATCCCGAGTGCAGCGTCTCCCCGTGCGAGCGCGCGTTTCAAAAACAACCCAACTGAGGAGACTTCACATTGAATCGCAACCAATTGAATCGCAATCAGGCCACACAGATCCGCCTGGCGGATTTTTCCAGCGCTCCCATGCGCGCCTTTCACATGTCATGGCTCGCGTTCTTTCTGTGCTTTTTCAGTTGGTTCGGCATTGCGCCGCTGATGCCGGTTATCCGCGATGAGTTACACCTGACGAAAGCGCAGACCGGCAACTCCATCATTGCGTCGGTCGCGCTGGCCGTGTTCGGACGGTTGTTGATGGGCTGGCTGTGCGACCGCATCGGTCCTCGCAAGACGTACGCGTGGCTGCTGATGCTGGGCGCGCTGCCGGTGATGGGAATCGGCCTGGCGCACGACTACGTGACGTTTCTCATCTTTCGCCTGACCATCGGCATCATCGGGTCGTCCTTCGTGGTGACGCAGTATCACACTTCGGTCATGTTCGCGCCGAACGTCGTGGGAACGGCCAATGCGGCCGCGGCGGGATGGGGAAACCTGGGCGGCGGAGTCACGCAGTTCGTCATGCCGCTGCTGTTCAGCGCGTTTGTGAGCCTGGGGGCCGGCGCATGGTGGGGCTGGCGGATGGCGATGTTCGTGCCGGGCGTGGCGATGTTCCTGTGCGGCATCGCGTACCTGGCGCTGACCCAGGATGCGCCCGGCGGCAGCCAGGCGGAGATGCGCGCGCGTGGCGAAATCGCGCCGCGCACCCGCAGCGGAGGATTCAAGGAAGCCGCGGCCGACCCGCGCGTGTGGGCGCTGTTCGCCATTAGACACGAACTGAACGAAGGTACACACACAAAAAAAATTAATGATGGTTACGATGACAATTCCGTCCAATTGCTGGGCCCACATAAACCCTCGGGACCGTTTCGGGGAGGGAAATACTCTATATATGAAGGCGGCACCAGGACGCCGTTCATCGCTCACTGGCAGGGGCACATCAATCGGGGAGTATCGAATGCTCTAATCAGTCAACTGGATATTATGCGCAGCTTGGCCACGCTTGTGGGCGAACTGGTTCCGCGCGATGGTGCTCCTGATAGTCTGAACGAACTGCCCGCGTTACTTGGCTGGACGACGCAGGTCGTCAGTCGCTGGTGGAGGAGGCGGAAGTGCTTGCCATACGTGACGGTCAATGGAAGCTTATTGACCGTAGTCAGCGACCTGGAGCGCACCCAGCCCCGCCGCCCCCTACGGCCACGGACCCGCATGTGATAGCGCGCCGAAAACGAATCGAGCAACTTCATATGCCTGGAGCTATCGACTATCCGGCTGCACCCTTGGAACTGTATGACCTTGAATCCGATCCTGCAGAGAGAAAGAATTTAGCCCAACTCCAACCGAGTATCGTCGCGCGTCTGCGCAGGCAGTTAGCTGATCTTCGGGCCGCAGGCCATAGTTGATCGCTATCGCAGCCGCATCGCATTTTTTCATCGATATAATGTTGGCCGAGAGATTATTTTGAGGTTCAGCCTCATTTTATCGATCGCGCATAACATGCCGTCTTCTCACTTCACTTCCTCACGCGTCTGGAGATCGGCCTTATTTTGCGGAACCCGAAATCTAAAAGTCTATCGTCGTCCTTTTCGAAACCGGTTATGAATGATGTTCATGTGCGTGTGGAGGTCGGCCCGTGTGGCTAGGTGCATCGACTTTCGCGGTTGCACATCCGCCGGTTCAAGATTGGCCAGGATGACACTGCACTTTCAATCGAGGGACGGTGGCCACTGCGATAGGCTCGATTGAAACGGTTTAGACAAAACTCATCGAGGATGGATATGACGATAGCATTTGCCTCGGATTCTCAGCCGCTAACAGAATCATCATTCGAACGAATTAAAAACCGTGAATTTGTACTAGAGCATAGTCTCACAGGACTCAAGTTCTTCCGCGACAAGGCGCGGAATGAGAGAGATCTCAGGGAACTCTATGCTGTTGGTGCGTTGATTTCGCCGTGACGGATTGGCGCGTGAGAATGTGGGGAATGTCCCGTCTGTCCGTCTGTCCCCAGATTTCGAGAAATGCCAGGAAATACTGGGTTTTTCTCAGGGTTCTCGGGGGCCCGAGGGGACTCGAAATCCGACGACCCTTGCGGTCATGGAGGTTCGCCCCCGGCACTCATCTAATCTATGAACGTGCAAGATGCAATTCCGACATGAA
>CAWISY010000136.1:0-3892 GCA_963838455.1 Bryobacterales bacterium | reverse complement strand
ATGTCCTCTACTTCGGTTCAGGCGTGTTGCTTCCAGAAGTCGTAGGCGGCCAAATTCAAGCGAGGAATTTCCGGAGCGCCGCTGTTGCGTCCGCCGAAGCCGTCCTGCATCTGCAGGACTTTCTCCTCCAGCGTCATGCGCGAAACCAAGTCCGCGGCCCTTTGTTCCGCAGGAAGATCGGGATTCAGATAAGCGGGGGGCTGAGCGCACACGAGCGGCGCCAACACGGCCGCCATCGCAAATTTTAGGCGCATTCGTAAGCCTCGATTGACCATTGTTGTACGATTGACGGTAGCTTGCAAATCCGCGATATTCGAGCCACCACGGTTACTGTCCCGCTGGAAGCTCCTCTCCGCCACGCCAATGGTTGTCATTGGGGCCGCTTCGTCCGCACCATTGTCGAAGTCGAGACCGACAATGGCTTGATCGGCCTGGGCGAGATGGGCGGCGGAGGCGAATCGGCCGAGGCTACTTTCCGAGCCATGAAAGCGTATCTGGTGGGGCATGATCCGTCCCATCTAGAAGCCATGCGCTACCTGATCGCGAACCCCACAGCTTCGCTGTACAACAATCGCACGCAAGTCTTGGCAGCCCTCGAATTCGCGTGCCTGGATATTCTCGGGCAAGCCTGGGGCGTTCCCGTGTGCGAGATCCTGGGCGGGCGCCTGCGCGATCGCGTCCCCTTCGCAACGTATTGCTTCTTCCGTTACGCGAATCCGCGGACCGGCTCGGGCGAGGTGCGCACCATCGATCAACTGGTGGAAACCACGCGCGCGATGAAGCGGCGCTACGGATTCACGACGCACAAACTCAAGGGCGGCGTCTTTCACCCAGACTATGAACTGGAGGCTTATCGGGCCCTGGCCGATGCGTTCCCCGGCGATTCCTTCCGCTTCGACCCCAACGCCGTCTGGTCCACTGAGCAGGCCATCCGCTTCGGCCAGGCCATCGAAGACGTTCGCAACGATTATTACGAAGATCCGGTCTTCGGCCTGAACGGCATGCGCCGCACGCGCGAGATGGTGCGCATTCCGATGGCGACCAACACGGTGGTGGTCGGCTTCGAGCAGCTTTCAGCCAACGTATTGGATACCGCCGTCGACGTGATTCTTCTCGACACCACGTTTTGGGGCGGCATTCGCCCATGCGTCAAAGCCGCGGGAATTTGTGAGACGTTCCAGCTCGGCGTGGCGGTGCATTCCTCGGGCGAGCTCGGCATCCAGCTCGCGACCATGCTGCACCTGGGCGCGGTCCTCCCAAATCTCTCGTTCGCCGCCGATGCGCACTACCATCATTTGACGGATGACATTATCGAGGGCGGCCTGATGCAATATGAAGGCGGCGCGATCCGCGTGCCGGATGGGCCGGGATTGGGCGTGAAGCTCAACCGCGAGAAATTGCGCGAATACAACGAGCTGTACAAACGCCTGGGCGGCTATCCTTACGATCAGGATCCGCTGCGTCCAGGTTGGACGCCTCTGGTTCCCAATGACCGCTGGGCCGATCCTGATGACGATCGGACGCCCCAGATGCCGTTTTAGGCGATACCGTTTTAAACATGTTCCCTCTTTTTGATTTATCGGGCCGCGTCGCTGTCGTCATCGGCGCGACTTCCGGCATCGGCCGGGCCATTGCCCTGGCGCTGGCGGAATATGGCGCGGACGTGGCGCCCACCGGACGTAGGCGCGAACTGGTGGAGAGCGCGTGCCGGGAGATCGAGGCGCTGGGCCGGAGGACGGTGGCGCTGACATCCAACGTCGCCCATCGCGGTTCGATCGATGTGCTGCGCGACGCGGTTCTGGCGCATTTTGGCCGCATCGACATTCTGGTCAACGCGGCCGGTTTCACCTTCCGCAAGCCGACCATCGAGGTGACCGAGGAACAATGGACCGGCCTTATGGATACCAACTTGAACGGTGTGCTGCGCGCGTGCCAGGCCTTTTATGAGCCGCTCAAAGCCAGTGGCCAGGGACGCGTGATCAATATCGCCTCGCTCGGGTCGTATGTCGGATTCCAGGAGGTGACGGCTTACTGCGCCTCCAAGAGCGCCGTGCTTTCGCTCACGCGAAGCCTGGCGGTGGAATGGGCTCGCGACGGCATCATGGTAAACGCCATCGCCCCCGGCATCTTTCCCACGGAGATGACGGCCAAGATCGTCAACGGGACTCCGCGGGGGCAGGAACTGCTGTTGCGCACTCCGATGCATCGTTTTGGCAAGCCGGAGGAGGTGTGCGGGGCCGCTGTCCTGCTTGCCTCCGACAGCGCCAGTTTCATGACGGGTCAGTGTATCGTGGTTGACGGAGGTTACCTGGCTTCCGGGGTTAACTCATGATGCGATTCCTCCGCCCTCTTTTGTTCTGCGCAGCTCTTCATGCGGAAACCGGACACGATGCCTGGCTCCGCTATGCGCCGCATGCGAACGTTCCGCTGACGTTCCTGGTGGGCGCCCGCTCCCCGGTGATGAACAGCGTCCGGGACGAATGGGCTCGGGCCGTGCGCGGCATGAGCGGACAGGAGGCTCGCGTGGTGACGGCCGCGCAAGACGGAACTGTGGAGTTCACCATCCGCACCTATGCGAATCTCTCGCCCGAAGGGTACTGGCTGAAGACGGACATGGTGAACGGCAAGCGCGTGACCATGGTCACCGGCTCGACCGATCGCGGTGTGCTCTACGGCATGTTCGCTCTGTTGCGCAAGATCCAAATCGGTGAATCCATCGCGAATCTGGATGAAAAGAATGCCCCACACACGGCGCTGCGCTGGGTGAATGAGTGGGACAACCTGGACGGCTCCATCGAGCGCGGTTACGGTGGGCGCTCCATCTTCTGGGACAACTTGCACGCGCGTGCCGATCTGACCCGAGTGAGCGAATACGCACGATTGTTGGCTTCGATCGGAATCAACGGCTGTACCCTGAACAACGTGAATGCCAATCCCAAAGTCCTCTCTCCCGATCTGATCCCGGACGTTGCCCGCATCGCCGACGCCATGCGCCCGTGGGGCGTGCGTGTCGCTTTATCGATCGACTTCGGCAGCCCCATGAGTGTCGGCGGTCTGGACACGTTCGATCCTGCCGATCCCCGCGTGGTGGAGTGGTGGAGAGCTCGCGTCGACGATATCTACAAGGCGATTCCCGATTTTGGCGGGTTCGTCCTGAAGGCCGATTCGGAGGGGCGCGTAGGGCCGTCGACTTATGGAAGGACGCACGCGGATGCGGCGAATGTGGTGGCTCGCGCGCTGAAGCCGCACGGAGGGGTCATCTTCTACCGCGGCTTCGTCTACGACCATCACATGGATTGGAACAATCCGAAGAACGATCGCGCCCGCGCTGCGTACGACAACTTCAAGCCCCTGGATGGGAAGTTCGACGATAATGTCATCGTCCAGATCAAGAACGGACCGATCGATTTTCAGGTTCGCGAGCCGGCGTCTCCGTTGTTCGGCGCGCTGGAGCACACCAACGAAGCCATCGAGCTTCAGGTGACGCAGGAATATTTTGGCCAGGCGCACCACACCGTCTACCTGGTTCCGTATTGGAAAGAGACGCTGGACTTCGACATGCATTCCAAACCGGGGGCGGCGACGCCGGTGAAGAATCTGGTGACGGCGATGGTCGGTGTGGTCAATATCGGCCTGGATGAAAATTGGACCGGCAATCATCTCTCGCAATCGAATCTTTACGGGTTCGGGCGCCTGGCGTGGAATCCGGATTTGAGCGCGCAACAGATTGACGATGAGTGGATCAAGCTCACCTTCAGCAACGATCCGGAGGTGCTTGGCGTCCTTTCCATGATTCAGCGCAATTCGTGGCGAACGTATGAGAACTACACCGGCCCGCTGGGGCTGCAGACGCTGACCGACATCACCGGCAATCACTAGCAATTAGTAGTTC
>CAWISY010000135.1:0-4000 GCA_963838455.1 Bryobacterales bacterium | reverse complement strand
TGTCCGCGCACCAGCTCAACTATCCGGTGGTGGTGGGAGGAGACAGCATCGAGAGGATGTTCGGCGGAGTCGACGACCTGCCCACCAGCTTCCTGATGGACCGCGACGGACACGTCGCCCGCAAACACATCGGACTGATCAGCAAAGACGCCTGGGAGGATGAGATCGGAAACATGCTGAAGGGCCGCGTTCTGCGTGGCGCAGCCCGTTGCTCCTCGTCGCCGCTTGCGCTGTTTGCGGCAAGCGCTTCTCGCTAGGCGCTTAGCGCCTGGTCCAGCTTGCGTCCACTGGCTTGGACGGATCGGCCGTAATCTGCAGGTCCGCACAGTGGTGATAGAAATAGCCGCCGTCTTTGTTCAAGCCGTGCTCTGCCATGAACTCGACGATCTGCAGGGTGCAGTGCGCACAACTGATGTTGGGCAACTGGACATCGGTTTCAAACGCATCGCTCTGCCGGGTGGTGTGGACAAACAGGCCATCGGCCAGCACCGGCATCTTGGGCGGATTCTGGATCACCGCTGACACCGACATCGGACCCTTCGCGCTGTCGCGCGTGGTGGTGTCCGGGTCCGGCGGGAGCTCCGTGCGCGAGTTCACCGCCAGCGCCACGCGATAATGCCCCGGATGGAACACCGTCTCCTGAACTTTGATGTGCAGCTTCTGGCCGCCGGTGGCCTTGTTGACGATGTTGGTGGGCATCCCGGCGTTGCCGGTGACGCCGCCGCACGGGCCCAGCTTCTGCGGATCTCCCAGGTTGTTTTCGACGATCCAGGATTGCGGCTCGATCAACCGGAAGTGAGCCCAGGCGAACGGCGCGGCGGCCAGGATCGCGGCCGGCGCCAGCCACAACTTCGTAAAACCTTGCATGGTGATGTTCCTCCTCAGCTCCAACGTTGGATGCGCGCCCCTCTTGACCGGACTCCGGTGTGCGATATAATTCTCATGTCAGCGCTCGCGCCTCTGATTCAGCGGCCCCGTAGGCGAGCTTAAACAAGGGGGCCTCTGAAAGAACAAATTCTCGAGGCGGCCAAACGTCTTGGTTTAGCTTCTCACGTTACGGTCCGGAACGACGCTTCGGACTTACTGGTTACGGTAATGTTCCCGCCGCACGCAGTGACGCGGCGTATCCCGGCGGGTTACGACAACAGCAACGCTCTCTCGGAGGTGACGATACTCCTGCTGGAGATGGCTCGCCATGCGGGCTCGCTGGGACCTGCCAAGGCCGCCCCGCGAGTTCGCCGCCCGGCAGCGCACGGCCGCTCGCGGCCATGAATTCGGCGAGTCAGCCAGCGGCCGGCAATATGGGTTTAACGGCCGACTTCAAGGATGGTGAAGGAGTCCGGAATCGGCGTCCCGCGTCCACCGCCACGGCCGCCGAAGCCGCCAAATCCGCCGCGTCCGCCTCCGCGGCCATCCCCGGGCGCGCCCTGCGGCGCGGGTGCCGGAGCCGGTTGAGCGGCCGGCGGCTCGTACTCCAGCGACATCACGAAAATCCGGTTAGTCTTCGCGTCCAGCGTGAGCGTCCGCGCTCCCACCATGGTCTTGACCGTCTGTTCTACGGCGAAGCTGGCGGGGCTGTTCTCCTTGATCACCGTCAAGGTGCCGTCGCTGTGGGAGGCGAAAGCTTCCATGGTGTTGGGATTGAACACGGCTCCATCGGTGGCCGGACCTATGGGAAGCGTATCGAGGATTTTGCCGTCGGCAGCGCTCAGAATCACCATGGTTTGCGGGTTGCGGCAGGCCGCAAACAGGATGTTGTTCTTGACGTCCAGCGCCAGTCCGGCGCAGGTGCCGCCCTTGCCCATCAGGTCGTAGTGATTCAGCACCATCATGGTCTTGGCATCGACCACGGCGACGTTGCCCTTGTCCTCGATGTCGACATAGATGTGGCCCTTGCCATCGGTAGCCGCCTGCTCCGGAGCTCCTCCCAGGTCGATGGTGCCCAGCACGGAGCCGTCGGCCGCGTTGATGACCGTGGCATTCGGAGCGCTGTGGCTGAGGATGTAGACGTGATCGTTAAAGGAGTCGTAGAGAATGCCGTCCGGGTTGCCCTGAACCTCGATGGTCTTGATCGGCATCATGGTCTTGGTGTCCCACATCGCCACCGGCCTGCTGGTAGCGAACCCATGGCCGGATTTGGTGGAGACGGCCGCGCCGTGGGCGCTGGTGTTGGGGATTTCACCGGCCGGCTCGAGCGTATCCAGATTGAACACGGTGACCCGCGACGGATTGCCGGTGCGCGGAATGTAGAGCCTCCGGCCGTCTGCGTCGGCGTAGATATAATCGAACCCGCCTGCGCCGCCCACTTTTGCCGTCTTGAGGACTTTGTAAGGGCCGGCCCCTTGCTGGGCAAACCCGGCCGACGCGAACAGGGCGATTCCGGCTAGCAGGGAGCATGAACGTCGCATGTAGAAGTTCTCCTTAGGCGGGGACCAAATCTTGTGACAGGCCGGCCCCGGCTCCCGCTAGTATATAACCCCTTTAGTCACCACGGCGCGGACACGCCGCGCGATATCGGTCACAATGGAGCGGACACGCCGCTCCATATAAATCACCATGGAGCGGACACGCCGCTCCATATAAATCACCATGGAGCGGACACGCCGCTCCATATAAATCACCATGGAGCGGACACGCCGCTCCATATTAATTCCCCATGGGAAATGCGTCCATGTGGATCGCTCGTCGCTACTGCGTTTTGAACACCAGTATGTTGTCGGTGCCGCCCAGGTTGATCACCTTCACGGTGTTCCCGCTCAACTCCAGCGTGGTTTGCGAAAACTTCTTGTCGGCTTTTTCCACGTCGACGGGAATCTGGAAAGTGTCTTTTCCCTTTTTGAAAATGGCCAGCGCGCGTTCGACCGATACCGTATATTCGCCGGATTTCAGTTTCGTCCCGCCGACCGATAGGTCCGACGGCAGGGTGACTTTATAACTGGAGGCGGCCAGCGCCGGAATCACGCTGGCCGGGATCGCGCCCACAAGAATGAGAGCCACCGCAAGCCGCAAGCGCAGATGTTGATGAATCATGATCTTTAGACGAAGCATGCTTTTAGAAAAGATGCGCGGCGGAGCCGGAAGGTAACGGCGAACACGCTACTGCGATACTCTACTGAGAGACTAAGCGCAGCTTAACGGCATAGCGGATCAGGTCCGCCGTGGTCTTGCAGCCTAGCGCCTGCATCATGTCGTATTTGTGCGATTCGGCGGTGCGTGGCGAGATGTTCAGCGCTGTGGCAATCTCCTTCATCGTGCGGCCTTCGCCGATCAACTGCAGGACCTCTCGCTGGCGTGCGGTGAGCTGCGGCTCCGGTCCGGTTGAGCCGCCGGATTCGATCAAAACCGCGAACACGTCCTTGGCGATCAGCGAAGTCACGTACGTGCGCCCGAGCATCACCTCGCGAATGGCCCGTTCCAGTTCTTCCACCGCGGAACTCTTCAACACATATCCGGACGCGCCTGCCTTCAAGGCCTCGGCTACGAGGGAAGGCTCCGCGTGCATGGTCAGCGCCACTATTTTGGTCAAGGGCCGGATTCTCTTGATCTGCCGGATGGCTTCCAGACCGTTCAGGCCGGGCATGGAGATATCGGTGACCACCACATCGGGTTTGAGCTGAGAAACCTGGGCCACCAGTTCCCGGCCGTCGCGAACGCTACCGGCGAGTTCAAAGCTCTCCTGGAGCAGGGCTTCCAATCCCTGAGATACGATCGCATGATCGTCCGCGAGTAGAACCCTTGGTTTTGCCACTACAGAAGCCTCCGACGATTCGTCCGCAGGTTACCCTAAGGTAGCACACGGCGCGCTTGACCCTCCTGCGCTTCTGCGCTCTTCCATCTCCTCCAGCGTCTTCGGCCAATCCTCGCGCAGCAGCCGGCTCAGCGCCCGGTCGGCCAGCAGCTTGCCTCCGGTCTGGCAAGTGACACAATAGTTGGTTTCATTGTCGGCGTGCCGGATCCGCTAGCAATACGCTGAACGAAGTGGCGCAACAACAAGTAGAGA
>CAWISY010000134.1:0-6413 GCA_963838455.1 Bryobacterales bacterium | reverse complement strand
AACACTCACCATGAAACCAACCCCAACAACTGCGGTCCGCGTATCCGTTCTGCTGCTGCTCGCGGCCGCCGCGCAAGCCCAAGTTTCGCTCAACTCGGTGCGAGTGGGCGCCAAAGATACGGCTGCCTTGGCCAAGTTCTATCAGACCGCCTTCGGCATGCAGGAGACCAACCGAATCAATGCCCCTGGAGGAGCGGAAATCTTCCTGAACTTCGGCGCCACCGTCGACGCCGCCAAAGCCAACAAGAGCGAGCCGATCGTGATCACGCACCGCGACTCCGACGACCTCAAGGACCCCATCGCCCACGTCATCGTCAACGTCAAGGACATGGCCGCAACCGTGGCCGCCCTCAAAGCCGCCGGCGGCTCCATGACCGGCGATCCTCGGCCCTTCGGCAATACCGGCATCGTCATCGGCATCGCGATCGATCCGGTCGGGAACCGCATTGAGATGATTCAACGGCCGTAACGTCTGTCCAAAAATCGGGGAGCCTATATGCGAGCCATGCGCCTTCGCCTGCCTGCTCTTGCGGTCTCCATTTCTGTGTTGGCATCGGCCGCCTCCGCCTCCGGCGCCAATGTGGATGGCGTCACCATCCATTCGACCGTGCGCGGAAAGGGGCCGAAAACCGTGGTCTTCGTTCACGGCTGGACCTGCGACGAATCCTCCTGGAGCAATCAGGTTCCTTTCTTCCGGAAGAACTACCGCGTCATCACCCTGGACCTGCCGGGCCATGGCAAGAGCGGCTCACCCAAGAACGGTCCGCTAACCATGGAACTGTTCGCCAAATCCATTGAAGCCGTCCGTGTGGAGGCCAAGGCCGGCAAGATCGTGCTGGTGGGCCACAGCATGGGGACGCCGGTGATCCGCGAGTACGCACGCCTCTACCCATCTCAGGTCGCCGCGCTGGTTCCGGTCGACGGAGTCCTGCATCTATCGGGCAGCCCCAACGCGCCCAACCCCGAGCGCATGAAAGGACCGGACAGCCTGAAGAATCGCGAGGCCATGATCCGCGGAATGTTCGGCCCCTCCGCCACGCCCGCCATTCAGGATCACATTCTCAAGATGATGCTGGCCGCTCCAGAAACCACCGCTTACCAGGCGATGACGGCGACCTTCGCGGCTCCCAATTGGGTCGAGGATAGATTTACCGTTCCCGCGCTCGGCATCTACGCGGATCACTCCACCTCGGATGATCCAGCCTACTTCAAGAAGATCTTCCCTAACGGAAGCACGGTCGAGGTGCCGGGCACCGGCCACTTCGTGATGCTGGAGAAACCGGGGGAGTTCAACAAACTCCTGGCGGATTTCCTCCCCAAAGCAGATTTCTGAGCGTACCGGGGCCAGCATTGCAATCGCGCAAGCCAGCCCCGAGACGTTTTTTAGACTGGCTTGGTTATCTTGCGGCTGGCGTCGAGCAGCGCGTCATCCAGGCTGTGCCGGCTCCATCCACCCACAATGGAGTTCTTCCGGAACGGACCGGACGTGCCCAGGAGGGCAACATTCCAGCCTTTTTTGGCACGGGTCGTCTTGTAGCAGGCCGAGTATAAAATCCAGCCGGCGGGCAAATGAGGGGTTGGATAAGTGGGTGCGAGATGGGCCGGGGTTTCCCGGTGCCTCTCGGTCCAATGGTCAACAGCTTCGAGCATTCGCTCGATCGCAAGCGTAGAGGTAACAGTTTGCAAGGTCGTCATGGACTCTGCTCTTTCTGGTGCAGGCATACAGGGCCTGCCCAAGACCAGGATGCCACGGGAGCGGTTTCCGTTTCATCCCGGCCTCTTTCGCGTTCCGCGTAGATCCTTTGCGGGCTCCCCGCCCCGGCAAGCTGGACGGAGACGATCTGAAGCTGACCGCCACGCGTGAAGGCAGCGGCGGCAAGGGCGGGCCGCAGAAGCTCGCCTTCAAGCGCGCCAAGTAAGCTCCGCCCTGTTATTCTGCGCCTTCTGATCCATCCCTGTCTGGGCGCTCTTTCGGGGCAACGAGCCGGCGGTGGTCTGGGGATGGTGGGCCTGACAGAACTCGAATCTGTGACCTCCTGCGTGTCAAGCAGGCGCTCTAACCAACTGAGCTACAGGCCCGAAGAAATGGCTTCGCGCGAGCCTCCCTGGCTGCATGCAGAGTCGTGCGAACTCTCACTATACCATTTCGCTACACTAGACTTATGGGTTCTCTTTTTCCTCCTACCCGATTTTTGTTTGGACCCGGCCCCACGCAGATCGAACCTCGCGTGTACGAAGCCATGTCCAAGCCAGTGGTAGGCTATCTTGATCCTTTCTTTTTTCAGGTGAACGAAGAGGTTCGGACCGGCTTGCAACAGGTCTTCGGCACCAAAAACGAGTTCACTCTAGCCATTTCCGGAACCGGCAGCGCAGGCATGGAAGCCGCGGTATCCAACTTTGTCGACCCGGGAACCAAGTTCCTGGTTTTCTCCGCAGGCTACTTCGCCGAGCGCATCGCCGAGATGGGCCGCCGTCACGGCGCCGACCTCATCCGCTGCGAAAAACCCTGGGGCGAGGTTTTCACCGAAGCCGAAGCCCGCGAAGCCATCGAACGGGAGCGTCCGCAATTAGTGGCCTTCGTGCACGCCGAAACCTCGAGCGGCGCATTGCAGGCTCCGCTGGCCATCACGCGGCCCGCGCATGAATTCGGCGCGCTGGTGCTGGCCGATTGCGTAACCTCGCTGGGCGCAGCGCCGATCAACGTCGACGCCTCCGACATCGACATGGCGTTCAGTTGCACCCAAAAGGGCCTGAGCTGCCCGCCCGGACTCGCGCCGTTCACTATCGGCCCACGCGCCGAAGAACGCCTGCGAGCGCGCAAGACCGCCAACTCGGTGTGGTACCTGGATCTGAAGATGCTGATGGAGTACTACGGCTCCCAGCACCGCTACCATCACACCGCTCCGGTCTCCAGCTTCTATGCGCTGCGCGAAGGCCTGGCGGCCATTCTCGACGAAGGCGTGGAGAAACGCTTCGACCGCCACGCGCGCATGCACCGCGACTTCGTCCGCCGCATCGAAGGCATGGGGTTGCAGATGCACGTGCCCGACCCGGCCCATCGCATCCCTAACCTCAACACGGTGCGCGTGCCGGAAGGCTTTGAGGACGCGCCGGTGCGCCGCACGCTGCTGGCCGAGCACAACATCGAGATCGCCGGCGGGTTCGGACCGCTGGCCGGCAAGATCTTCCGCATCGGCATCATGGGTCCGCTGGCGACGCCGCAGGGACTGGACCGGTTCTTCGGTGCGTTCGAGCGGAGCCTGGCCCCGGCGGGTGCGCCCGCCGCGCGAATGTGATAAGTCGCGGGTGCGCTCGCCGCGCGAATGTGATACAAGTTTATGATCGCGTTTTGAGCACACGTGGAGGAACCGGCTGGGGGCTCCGTATGGAGTCCCCGCCGGCGACTTAGTCACCAGGGAGCGGACACGCCGCTCCATACCGGTTCACCGGCTGATCTCAAGCTACATCTTATAGCGGCCGAGATCTTCGTCGCTCAGGCTCTCCAGCCATTTGCGCAGATCCTCATTGTTGCCGACTTCTGCCACCGAGGCGTTCTCGCGCGAGGTCTTCAGCACGGCGTCGTCGACGAAGATGGGGCAGTCCATGCGCAACGCGATGGCCAGAGCGTCGCTGGGACGCGAATCAATACTAATCATCTGCCCCTCGCGCTCCAGCCAGATCACCGCGTAAAAGGTGTCGTCGCGCAGATCGCTGACCACGATCTTTTTGACCGCGGCCTCCAGGCCGAACAGCAGATTGCGAATCAGGTCATGCGTCATCGGCCGGGGCGAGGCCTGTTTTTCGATTTCGCTAGCGATGGCGCTGGCTTCGTAGATGCCCACCCAGATGGGCAGAATCGCGGTGCCGTTTACGTCCTTCAGCACCACGATCGGGTTGTTAGTTTGCGGGTCCATCATCAGACCTCGAATCTTCATCTCCAGTTCCATCGTCCCCTCCCTTGCGCATATCGCCTTCCTGACCAGCTCAACGGAACCTGCGGTCCTGTGCCGGCCACCCGCGCCTTCAGTTTACACACTCCCCCACTAACGAATTGGGGCCGGCGCGCGTGACCCGGACTTCCACGTAACGGCCGCGCAGATCGTTGTCCCCTCCGCGTCTGTCCCCTCCGCTAGGATCCTCGCCGCGGCGCACAAAGTTGACCGGCTTGTTCTGCGAGGTCCGACCCATCCACTGGCCGGTGGCCTGGTTGAAACCCTCCACCATGCATTCCTCCACGGCTCCCAGGTAGGCCGCGTTCTGGCGGATCTGGATGGCGCGCTGCTTCTCCTGCACGATGGCCAGCCGCCGCGTCTTCTCTTCTTCGGAAATATGATCCGGCAGCCGCAAGGCGGAGGTATTGGGCCGCTGCGAATACTTGAAGCTGAAGATGGAATCGTAGCCCACCTCATCCAGCAGCCCCAGAGTCTCTTCAAAATCGCCCTCGGTCTCCCCCGGAAATCCGACGATGATGTCGGTGGTGACGGCGATGGGCCGGCGCGCGGCGCGCATCCACGCGATGCGCTCCATGTACTCCTCGCGCGTGTATTGCCGGCGCATGCCTTCGAGAACGCGGCTCGATCCGGATTGCACCGGCAGGTGCACATGATTGCACAGCGCCGGATTGCTGTCGATGGCGTCGACAATCCCCTTGACGAAATCGCGCGGGTGAGAGGTGGTGAAGCGCACGCGGCGGATTCCCTCCACGCGGCCCACCTCATCCAGCAGCCGGGCGAAGTCCCAGCCGGCTGGCGTTGGATCGCGATAGCTGTTGACGTTCTGTCCCAGCAGTTGAATTTCGGTGTAGCCGGCGCGGGCCAGTTCCTCCGCCTCCGCAATCACCGAAACTCCGGTGCGGCTGCGTTCCGGCCCGCGCGTGAACGGGACCACGCAATAGGCGCAGGATTTCGAACATCCTTCAATGATGGTAAGGTAGGCCCGATAGGGATTGTCGCGGCGCGTCAAAGGCGTCTCGAAGGTGAGGTCGGTATCGAGATCGAGCCCGGTGACGCGCTTGTTTCCGGTTTCGAGCTGCACCAGCAGTTCGGGCAGCTTGTTGTAACTGGCCGAGCCGCACACCAGGCTGACGTGCGGCGCTTTTTCGAAAATGCGCTCGCCTTCCTGCTGCGCTACGCAACCCAGCACGGCGAAGGTCTTGCCCCGGCCGTCGCGCTTGAACTGCTGCAGGCGATGAAACACTTTTTGCTCCGCTTTATCGCGGATGCTGCAGGTGTTGTAGAATACCAGCTCGGCTTCATCGGGCGTTTCCACTTGCATGTAACCCTGCCCGATCAACGTCCCCACCACCTTCTCGGAATCGTGGGCGTTCATCTGGCACCCGAAGGTCTCGATGTAAAAGGTCTTCACCAGTTATTATTGTAGCTCGCCCTCACGCGCGGCCCGCCCCATTAGGGCAGAACGAAGTAAGGCGTTTGCCGTATTGCACAACCCGAGACGATCCGCCTAGTCTGGAACTGTGAGGATCTGTGTACTATTGGCGACCGGCGCGGCGCTGGCCTGCGGACAATCGACCATCACCACCTATACGCCCGATCTGATGAACGGCGGCAATATGGTCAATTCAGCCACCGCTTCCAGCGACCATACGCAGACGCAGGTCACGCAGTCGCTTAACGGAGTGCAGGTGCCGCTCGACCAGCGCGAGCAGCACGTGATTCGCTCCGATGCCAACGGGTCCGTGATCGAGACCCTGGTGAAACGCTACAACTTCGACGGCACTTACGCCTCGACGGAGCGGATCGTAGAGGAGACCCGGAAGAATCCGAACGGAGGCTCGACGGTGGTGACCACGACCTACCGTACGGATCTCGACGGCTCTTCTCAGCTCGCCGAGCGGCGCACCGAGGATACCCAGGTCTCCGGAAAAACCACAATGGTCAACACCGTGATCGACCAGCCCACCCTGGGCGGAAATCTCCAGACGGTGGAAAAGCGGTCCGACGTGACGCAAGATCTCTCCCAGGGCAAGGAGAGAAAGAGCTCGACTACGGAATCGATCTACCGCGGCGATCCGGGCGTCGGGTTCCACGAAGCGGTTCGCAAGGTGACCACGGAAACGCAGAAGGGCGATCAGACGATAGAGGACACCACCGATTATGAGCCGGCTACGCCTGATGGCGCGCTGCAGCTTCAGGGGCGGAGGGTCAGCAGCACCACCACCACTCCCGGCGGTAGCCAATCCACCATCGTCAATGTCTACGCTCCTGCGGCCGACGGAATCGTGCAGAGTTCGGACCAGCCGCCGCAGCTCAAGCAGCAGCAGATCATCACGCGCGTGCAGAATCCGGACGGATCGGTGGTGGACACCTTCAGCGTTCGTGAGCCCAACGTGAGCGATCCTACCAAGCTGGGCGCGCCCCGCGAGATCACGCAGACCGTGTGTACGGGCAAATCCG
>CAWISY010000133.1:0-25688 GCA_963838455.1 Bryobacterales bacterium | reverse complement strand
CTTGTTATGTACATCTTCTTAACGGTTGGTCCTGCTGGACAGCCCTGGCTGAACATGGTCCAGAGCTTGGCGCCGTAATACTTCTTCATCAGCGCCATGTCCATGCGCTTGAGGGTTCCCTGGTCGTTGACGAAATGCTGCTCGAATTCGAAGTCCATGAACGGGAGCTCGTCGAGATTTTCGACCAGCTTCTCGCCTGGGTTGCGGAGGACGTTGCGCGGGGCACGGCCCGTGTGGTCCCGGAACCAGAAGCCGGGCGTGGTGCGGTAATCGGAGCCGTCGTGGATGGCCTGCACTACGTTGAGGAAGCTGGCTTCGCCCTCGCCCATGCAGATTCCGTCGGCGACCTGAATGGCGTCCTCGGGATAGCTGGTGGGGTGAATCCCGCCCCACACCACGGGCACGCCGAGCTCTTCTTGAAGGCGCTTTGTGACCAGCGTGGCTTGTTCGGCCTGATGGGTCCAGACGCTGAGGCCGATGATGGCGCTGTCCTTGCAGATCGCCAGAAGCTGGCGGTAGAGATCCTCCGGGAGATCCTGGTTATAGAAGTGCTTTTGGAACCGCTGCCGCGTCTGCCCCCAGAAATCGGTGGCTCGCAGGAAGATCAACTGAACCTGGAATCCGTGGCGCTTGAGTTGCGCGGCGATGCGGCGGGGGCCGATGCAATAGATATCGTCGGTGAAGCTGATCAGAGTGACTGTGGTTGTACTGCGCATTCGCTTTGCGCTTGCTCTTGCGCTCTCGACTCGAAGGATAACACGGTCTCCGCGTACTGTAAGATAGCTCGGGGGTGAAAAATGGACGTAATTTTAGCGGCGCCGCTGGTGATCGCCGCAATCCTGGTGCTGGGCGCGATCCTGGGGAGCTTTTTCACGGTCAGCACGGCGCAGGTGGCGGTGATTACGCGATTCGGAAAATTTCTGCGCGTGGCCGAAGCGGGGCTGAACTGGAAACGCCCGTTTGTGGATTCGGTGGCCGCGATCGTGAGCCTGCGCGTGAATCAAATCACGCTGACGGTGGAAACCAAGACTCGCGACAATGTTTTCGTAACCATTCCAATTTCGGTGCAGAACCGCGTGCGGCCGGAGAAGGTTTACGACGCTTATTACAAGCTGGCCGATCCGCAGCCGCAGATCAAATCCTATGTGGAGCAGGTGATTCTGGGGCACGTGCCGGGCATGTCCCTGGACGAAGTGTTCGCCAGCCAGAGCAGCATTGCGCTGGCGGTGAAGAAGGAACTGGACACGGACATGACCGGTTTCGGTTATGAGATCGTCAATGTGCTGGTGACCGATATTGTGCCGGATGAGAAGGTAAAATCCGCGATGAACGACATCAACGCGGCGCAGCGGGAGCAGGTGGCGGCGACGGCGCGGGGCGAGGCCGAAAAGATTCTGGTGGTGAAGAAGGCCGAGGCGGAGGCGGAGAGCAAGGCTCTGCAAGGCCAGGGCATCGCCAATCAGCGCAAGGCGATCATCGAGGGATTGCAGGCGTCGATCGAGCAGTTCCAGAAGGTGGTGGAAGGCGCGTCGGCGAAGGAAGTGATGCAACTGGTGATGGTGACGCAGTACTTCGATACGTTGAAGTCGATCGGTGAAAGCGCCAAGACCAATACGTTGTTCCTGAGCCACGCGCCGGGAGCGGTGAAGGACGTGAGCGATCAGATTCTGGAATCGATTATCGGCTCAACCAAGGTCACAGAGGGTGCGGTTAAGGAGGGAGCCACACACGCATGAAACATCTACTAGCGGTTGCATTGGCAGCGGGCGCGATTTTGAACGCCCAGGAAGTCACGGGCGCGGGGAACTTCAGCCACATTGTGACCAACCTGGATCAGGCGCTGGGGTTCTATCGCGACGTGCTGGGGCTGGAGGTGGTGACTCCGGCGCGCCCGTTCGATCCCAATCCCACGATCATGAAGTTGGGCGATACCCCGGGGGCGCAGTCGCGGATGGCGCAGTTACGCATGCCGGGCGCGGCGCAGGGCACGCTGGGAGTGGAGTTGATTGAGTACAAAGATATCGACCGCAAGCCCGCGCATCCGAGGTTTCAGGATCCGGGCGCGGCGAACCTGGCGCTGCGGGTGACGGATTTTGACGGCGTCGTTGGCCGGCTCAAGAAGGCTGGCGCGCACGTGATGACGCTGGGCGGCGAACCGGTGACGATCAACGGGGCGCATTCCTTCTTCGTGCAGGACGCGGACGGGTTCGTCGTCGAACTGAGCCAGACCGCCACGCCAGGGGTAGGCTTCGAGGTCGCTGTGAACAACATGGAGGAGACCGTCACAGCGTATCGGGCGCTGGGTCTAACGCCTACGGCTCCGGGCGCGTGGAACGGCAACAAGGCGATGACCGACAACGCCGGGACTCCGGGGGCGCAGTTCCGCCAAAGCAGAGCACCGATTCCAGCGCCTGTCGGCGCCCCGGCTGCGGCCATAGCTTTTATTGAGTTCAAAGATATCGACCGCAAGCCGCTGCACACGCGCACGCAAGACCCCGGGACCGCGATTCTACAATTAAATGTGAAAGGGCTGGACGCGATGCTGGCGAAGGCGAAGGCGGCCGGATTCACCGTGGTTTCGACGGGAGGCCAGCCGGTAGAGATTGGAACAGGGCGGATCGCCATCGTGCGCGACGCGAATAATTTGTCCCTGGAGTTGATCGAGCGGGGAAGGTAACAGCATGAGACCGGGCGGCGCGAGGATGGTGCTGGTGCGGGACCTGAACAATTTGTTTCTGGAGCTGATCGAGCGGGACGTGAGCTAACTCACTTCAACCCGGAGGCGACGTAGAGGTCGGACAGCCGCACGTTGTAGTTATAGGCGTAAGCGCGGCCGTCGGGAGTGAGGCGGATAAGTTCGACCTCATCCACCGGGCGCGAGGGGTGCACTTCCATGACGGGGGTGCGTTTCCCGGTGAAGACGTTCAGGGACTCCACAATAAATTTGGGCTCGGGCGCGGTGTTGGCCATGACGTAAATCGACTCGCTATCGGAACGCCAGCCGGTCGAGTATTCCTTCTTGGGATCAAAGCCCGGGACCATCTTGGGCTCACCGCCATTTTCGTCAGGGGCGATGGGATAGAGGGCGAACTGGCCGCCGCCGGGGACCTGACTGAGGACCCATTTGTGATCCTGGGAAGCAAATATGAGATCGTCCGGAATGCCCTCGGGACAGACCGGCCGGTAGGTGTTTTTGCGGGCATCCCAAAGGAAACAGCGCCAGGCCTTGGGGTACTCCTTGCCCTTCTCCAGACCGACGATGATGTATGTCTCGTCGCCCACCGCGGCAAAAGGCACGGCCAGATCGAGACCGGGAACATTCATTGCTCGTTCCTCGCCTGCGCCCGTCGGGACCAGGCGGAATTGGCGGTTTCCGCCCTCGACAGTGGTGTAGCCGGAGACCCATTTGCCATCGGGTGACAGAACGAAGGCGTGCCCCTCGCCGATGCGAAGCGGCGCGGAGCCATCCAGCTTGCGCGTGTAGATGCTGCCCTTCGGTCCGCCGGCTTCGCCGGTGACGCTGGCGGCGATCATGCTGCCGTCATCGGAGATGCCTTCCAAAAGGCCGGACTCGAGGATGGAGAGATCGCGCTCCGCCTTGTCATTCGGACCTTTGGCGAGGATGCCGAGCTCCGTGGAATCGGTGCGGAGGAGCACGCGGCCGTCGCGGGCGATATCGAAGATGTTGATATGGCCGGGGAAGCGGTGGACCAGGCGCTTGTGCCCCTTCAAGTCGATGGCGTAGAGCGTTCCCCCTTCATCGGGGTCGAAGGAGCGGAACCAGACTTCGCTACCGTCGGGCGACCAGGACAGCTCGGGTTCATCGATCATGACGGTTTGGCCGGAGACGATGCCGAGGAGGCGCGGCTGGCCGTCCGGGAGATCGATGACGCCGATGCCGATACGCGAGCCATTGCCGGCGAATGTGGAGTAGGCGATCCGCTTGCCGTCGGGTGAGAAGCGGATGGCGAAATAAGAGGTCTTGGAGTCGGACTCGTGGAGCACTTTGCCGATCGGGTATTCGAGGCGTCCTTTTCCGTTCACAATGCGAACGACGGCGAGCGACTGTCCGTCGGGCGACCAATCCGCGGCGAATACGCCGTCAAGCTGCGGCCGCATCTGGCCGCCGGAAAGCGAGCCTCGGGCGAGTGTGCCGGAGCCGTCTTCGGGCGAATAGGGAGGCTCCAGGAACGCGACTTCGCTGTTGCTGGAGACGGCGAGGACTTTACTGTCTTCGGGAAGGTTGAGGTCGCGCGATTCAGGATCGCCGGCGATGGACAGGAACGTGTGCGATTTTGCGCCGTCCCAGTTCGCGCTGTACACCACGCTGCGGCCGTCGGGCGAAAAGCGGGCATTTCTCACCAGCCCCCTGCGAAAGGTCAGGCGCTGGAAGGACGGGGGCTCGTGCTGCAGCGTGCGTTCTCGCAGATAGAACCCCGCACAAAAAAGCCCGGCTCCGGCGAGGACCGCGGCAACGGGAACCATCCAGCGACGGCGCTTCGGCGCGGGCTGGGGGAGCACAGCCGGGTGAACGCCGGAGACAGCGGTTGGATTCGAAACCGACCGGAGAGCGAAGGCGAGGTCGGCAGCGGATTGGAAGCGCTGCTCGGGGCGTTTTTCGAGACAGCGGCGGATGATGATCCAGAGCGCGGGCGGAACTGAGGCCTCGGACGCGAGCTCCGGCAGATCGGCGTGGAGGATGGCGTTCATGGTCTCCACTTGCGATTCGGCCTGGAAAGCCCGCTGCCCGGCCAGCATTTCATAAAGGATGACGCCGAAGCTGAAGATGTCGGAGCGGTGGTCGGTGGCCGCGCCGCGGACTTGTTCGGGCGACATGTACCCGACGGTGCCCATGACGGTGCCGGGGGTAGTGACGGCGGCCATCGTCAGAGTCGCGTCGGAAGGTTGGAGACCGGTCTGTTTGGCGAGCCCGAAGTCGAGCACCTTGACCGTGCCGGAGCTCGCGGTCAGCATGATGTTTTCGGGCTTGAGATCGCGATGCACGATACCGGCGGCGTGCGCGGCGGCCATGGCGTCGGCGATCTGGATGGCGATTTCGATGGCGCGACGGAGGGACAGCTTCCCATCGTCAAGAAGTGCACGCAGAGCGTGCCCATCGACGAATTCGGAGACCAGGAAGGTCTGGCCGTTGTCCTCGCCGAACTCGTAGACGGCGACGATGTTGGGGTGGTTCAGTGCGGCCAAGGCGCGGGCTTCATGCTCGAAGCGGGCGCGGCGGGATGCGTCGCGGGCCAGATCGGGCGGAAGGATTTTGAGCGCGACGATGCGCTGGAGTTGCTCATCGCGGGCCCGCCAAACCTGGCCCATGCCGCCTTCGCCGAGCTTCGAGAGGATCTCATATTTGCCGAGGCGCGAGCCGGTCACCCAGACATCATACCCGAGATATCCGGGCCGGCCCCGGCTTATTCCGAGCGCAGAACCTATTCTGAACGGAGCACGTGCACCGGATCGATGCGAATGGCGCGGAGCAGAGGCGGGAGAGCGGCGACGATGGCAGCGGCGAACAGGAACAGCGCCGGGAGCGCGAGCGCGATCACGTCGGTGGCTTTGACCTGGTAGAGCAACGATTCGATGTAGCGAACGGAGGCGAGGCCGGCGGCGAGACCCGCGGCGGAGCCCACCAGGACCCAAGCCACAAGGCCGAAGCTGACGCGGCGGAGGATATGCGAGGCTCGCGCACCCACGGCCATGCGGATTCCGATTTCGCGGCGGCGCTGGAACACGGAGTAGTCGAGCACACCGTAGAGACCGACGGCGGCGAGTAGTAGAGCGACTGCGCCGAAGAAGGCGGCTAGCATGGCGAGGAAACGCTCGCGGACGGTTCGTTCGTCGATCAACTCCTGTTGCGTGTTGACGTCGTTTAAACGCAACCCCGGCATGGCGATCGAGATCGCCTGACGCAGAGTGGGAACTAATGCGAGGGGATTCGCAGAGCCCGTACGCACCATCACGGTAAGCTCTTCAATTTCGCCAGGCGTGGCCCGTATGGGTAGATACGCCACTGGCGGCATGGCTTCGCGCATGTCCCCATAGCGGGCGTTCGCTACCAGGCCCACGATGATCGACTTAACGCGGGCGCCGTGTTGCGGCGTCTCGAAGGTTTTCCCCAAGACGTCATCTCCCTTGAAATAAAGTTCCGCGAAAGCCTGGTTCACAATCGCGGCCTGGCTCGCGTCGGCTTCGTCCGGACGAAAATCGCGACCGGCGAGCAAGGGGATTTTCATGGTCTCGATCCAACCGCGTGAGATGCCCAGGAAGTCCGAGAAGTCCAGGCCGTAGGGTTTGCCATCAACGGAAACGGGATTATTCCAGACGGTTCCGCTGACCAACGGCCAACCTGCCGTGGCTGCCTTCTCTACTCCAGGCGCGGCTTGAACAGCCTCAAGAAGCCGATTCCAATCGGAGGGCCGCAGGGCGTCTCGCGAGATGACCTCTAAAGCGAGAAGCCGGTCCGCGGAAAAACCGAGGGGCTGGTTCGAGAGGCGATGGAAGGAGGTGACAAATAACCCGGCCACGAACAGCACCAAAAAGCAGAAGGCAGTTTGCGCGGCGATCAGCACGTGGCGGCTTACGCCGCTCTTGCCTGCACCGCCCTTGAGTGCTTCCGTTGGTTGGGTTCGGGCAGCTCGCAAGGCGGGGGCGAGGCCGTAGAGCAGCATCACGAGGAGAGTGAGCGCGCAGGTAAATCCGAGAATCCGCCAATCCGCGGGAAGGATCAGGCGGGCAGGATGGTCGGGCGGATTGATGCGGGCGACGACAAAGGGCGCGGCCCACCACGCAAAGGCAGCGCCGGTTGCGGCGGCGAAGATCCCGAGCAGCGCGGATTCGACCAGCACCAGTTGCGCCAGGCGCGCTCGTCCGGCGCCGATGGAGACGCGGAGGGCCATCTCGCGGGCGCGCGCCGCGGCCTGGGCGGTCATCAGATTTGCGACATTCGCGCAAGCGATCAGCAGAACCAGCGCGACCAAGATGGCGAGAGAGATTAGGGACTCGCGGTAGTCGTGCTGCATTCCCGAAATGCCGGATGGAATGGAATCGAGCGCGGCTTTCTGGTTGACGATGAGCTCTGCGATCGCTGGCGGCACCTCCGGATGAGCCTTTATCCGATCCTGCCAGAACGCCCGCAGGGCGGCTTGGATCTGCTCCTGGACCCGCTCCGGCGCGACGCCCGGTTTAACCATGACAATCGTGCGGAACCATTGGGCATCAGGATTATCGACCATGGAGTTCATGGACACCGGAAGGAAGATGTCATTGATGGAGCCTGGCTCGATGCCAGTGAAGCCTTTCGGCGCGACTCCGGCGATGGTGAAGAGATTCCGGCCGAAATGGAATGTGCGGCCGATCGCTTTAGGGTCACGGCCGAAGCGGCGGGTCCAATACTCGTAGGAGAGCGCGGCATAGGGATGGCCGGGCGTCGCATCGTCATCTTCCGAGAGCAGCCTGCCCAGCGCGGGACGGAGACCGAACAGCGCGAACATTCGTCCGGATACGTACTCGCCGTAGGCCGGCTCGAGATCCTGATCGGAGCCGTAAGTCACGCTCCAAGGATTGGAGTAGGAGATGGCGAGCGGATCGGCATCGCTGTGGACGGCTGCCGTGATTTGGCGAAATAGCGGATAGTTGGAACTGTCTGTGACGTCCGATTTACCGCCCGGTCGAGTTCCGTGAAACGTCAGGGCGTAAAGACGCTCCGGGTGGGCGATGGGCAAAGGGCGCAGGAAGAGAGCGTCGATGATGCGGAAGGCGGCGGTGGAGGCTCCGATGGCGAGACCGAGGGAGAGGATGGCAGCGAGCGAAGTCACGCGGCGCTTATTGAGCTGCCGCCAGGCGAAGACGGTGTCGGCGCGAAGGCCGTCGAGCCAGGAGATGAGTTTGATGTCGCGAGAGGCTTCGCGCAGGCGCAGCGAAGAGCCGAGGCTCCGTCGGGCTTCCTGCGGATCTCGTCCATGAGCCGCGGCTTCCTCGAGATGCGAGGAGAGTTCCTCGTCAATCTCGCGAATGACGGGCTCTCCGCGGAAAACATTGGCGATTCGAGACCAGAGCGACATAAAGGGGGTTCCTATTCAGAGCGCAGAACCTGCACGGGATCGATGCGGACGGCTCGGAGGAGCGGAGGGACCGCGGCGGCAACAGCCGCAGCGAATAGAAAAAGTGCGGGGAGCGCGAGTGCGCTCAGGTCCGTAGCTTTGACGCCGTAGAGCAGCGATTCGAGATAGCGAGCGGAGGCAATGCCGGCGGCGAGGCCCACGGCGCAGCCCGCCAGGACCCACGCCAGAATGCCGAAGGTGACGCGGCGAATGATGTGCGAGGCTCGCGCGCCGACCGCCATGCGGATACCGATTTCCCGGCGGCGCTGAAATACGGAGTAGTCGAGCACGCCATAGAGGCCGACGCCGGCGAGCAGGAGCGCCACCGCGGCGAAGAAGAGCGCGAGCATGGCGAGAAGGCGCTCACGCACGGTCTGCGCATCGATCAGGCTTTGCTGGGTTTGGACGCTGGAGACCCGGAAATCCGGATTGGCTTGGGAGACTTGCTGGCGGAGCGACGGCGCGAGAGTGAGCGGATTCGCGGCAATGGCTCGGACCACGATGGTTCCGCTTTGCAGCATTCCCTTGTTATCTCGAAAATTCGTGTAAGCAACCGGCAACATCGCTTGACGCAGGTAACGATACCGGGCGCTGCGCACCAGACCGGTGACGGTGAGGCGCTGGCCTGCGAAGGCCTTCCAGGTGAATTGGAACGTTTTGCCAACCGGATTCTGGCCGTTGAAGAACGCGTTGGCGAATTCCTCATTGACAATCACCGCGCCGGGAGGATCGGCGGGCAGAAGATCTCTGCCCGCAAGAAGGGGGATTCCCATGGCGCCGATCCAGCCAGGCGAGATGTTCATATTCCACGCCGTGACGCCGTTCGAAGGCGCGCCGTCGATGGAAACGTCCGTGGTCTTGTAGCCGTAGCCATCCAGCACGGGCCAGTCCGCATAAGCGACGGATTCGACGCCATGCAGATCGCGCAGGCGTCCGGCGACTTGGTCCCAGAGAACGGCAGGCTCCAGCGGACGGAGCGTGATGATGTTGAGATTGAGTAACCGGTCAGGGGAGATTCCAGTGGGTTGACCTGCGAGTCTCTCAAAGGATGCAGTAAGAAGTCCGGCGACGAAGAGCACCACGAAACAGAATGCGATTTGCGCGGCGATGGCGGCGTGCATCGGCCTGAGCGTAACGCCGCTCTTGAGTGCACCGGCGGGTTGAACGCGGGCGGCTCGAAACGCGGACGGCAAGCCGAACAGACAGGTTACGCCGGCGATCAAAGCGAGGGAAAATGCGGCGACTCGCCAATCCGTGGCGAGGAAGAGCCGCGCGGGATTTCCTGGAGGGTTGATACGGCCAACCACAAACGGCGCAGACCATGCGGCGAAGATGGCTCCCGCGGCTGCGGCGCAGACGGCGAGGATCGCGCTTTCGACCAGCACCAATTGCACCAGGCGCCCGCGGCTTGCGCCGATGGAGACTCGGAGGGCCATTTCGCGTGAGCGCGCGGCGGCTTGGGCGGTCATGAGATTGGCGACATTCGCGCAGGCGATCAACAGTACCAGCGCCACAAGAACACCGAGCGCGGCCAGAGCCTGACGGTAATCGCGCTGCATCGCGGAGGCGCCTGAGGCGGCCGGCTCGGCGAGCAGATCGGGATTCGATTTCGACGGATCGGCCTGGCGCAGCAGGGCGGCGAGATGGTCGCGAACCGCGCCGATGGTTGCGCCCGGCCGCAGCATCGCGAATGCTTGGAACACGCCAGCGTAGGGAACCTCGACCATGGCGTGCATCATGGCGGGAAGAAAGAGGTCGGCGACAGAGCCGGTGTCGGTTCCCGTGAAACTTTCGCTGGAGACCCCGACGATTGTGAAATCTTTATTGCTCTCGCCGATGCGCCAGTCGGGACCGAGACGCACGGTGCGGCCGATAATGCTGGGGTCGCGGGCGAAGCGGCGGGTCCAATAATCGAAGGAGAGGACAGCAACGGGATGTGCGCCGGGCTGGAGATCGTCGCTTTCGGTAAGCAAGCGGCCGAGGGCGGGCTTGAGCCCGAAGGAGCCGAACATCCAGCCGGAGACGAATTGGACGTTCGCTTTTTCGATTTCGGCGTTCGCACCGTAGGCGGCGTCGAGCGAGGGGGCGCGGGAGAAGGCGATCAGCTCGGCGTCTTCTTTTACGCCGGCTCGCATGGGGCGGAACTGGGTGTACGTGAGACCACCGGTAGAAAGCTCGTAAAGGCGCTCGGGGTGGGCGATGGGCAAAGGCCGGAGGAATAGAGCGTCGATGAGGCGGAAGGCGGCGGTGGAGGCTCCGATGGCGAGACCGAGGGAGAGGATCGCGGCGAGCGAGGTGACGCGGCGCTTGTTGAGCTGACGCCAGGCGAAGACGGTGTCGGCGCGAAGGCCGTCGAGCCAGGGGATGAGTTTGATGTCGTGAGACGCCTCGCGAAGGCGCAGCGAAGATCCGAGAGCGCGTCGAGACTCTACGGGATCTCGCCCATGCGCCGCGGCTTCCTGGAGATGCGAGGCGAGTTCTTCGTCAATCTCGCGAATGACGGGTTCTCCGCGAAAAACGTTGGCGAGGCGCGAAAGCAACGACATTTCACACCGTCCTTAGCATGTCCTTAAGACGCGGTTCACAGCCTGGGTGACGGAGTCCCAGCGCGATTGTTCGGCTTCGAGTTGCTTCTTGCCGCCGGCGGTGAGCTCGTAGATGCGGGCGCGGCGGCCCGAATCCTTGGTGATCCACTTGGCCTTGATCCAGCCGGCTTCCTCCATGCGGTGCAGCGCGGGGTAGAGCGAGCCTTCCTCGGCGCGGAGCACTTCGCCGGAGGCATCCTGGATCGCTGACATGATGGCGTAGCCGTGGAGACCGGGACGGCGGGACAGAATTTTGAGGACCAGGAGGTCGAGGGAGCCTTGGAGAGCGTCGGTGCGGGACTTGGGCATACCTAGACAGCATAGTACATAGCTGTCTCGGTATTGTCAAGAGACCTAGGGGATGTAGTGGAGGTTCGAAAACACGGATTGCTTGCGCGCGCGGCTCAGTCGCTGCCATGCGTAGCCGAGCCGCGACTGCGAAGGAGCGGTTTTTGCCGCGCGTTTCACCCTTGCAAATAGCGGGTGAGGTCCTCGGGGCGGAAACAGTGGGCAAACGCCGTCTCGCGGGTGATGCGGGCGGTGCGGACCAGTTCAGCCAGAGACTGCTCCATGGTCATCATGCCGTCGCTGCGGCCGGTGGAGAGGGCGGAGTAGAGCTGGTGATCCTCGCCCTTGCGGATGAGGCCGCGGACGCCGGAGGTCGCCATCAGGATTTCGACGGCGGGGTAGCGGGAATCGGCCGAGCCGGGAACGGAGGGCACAAGCTGCTGGGCGACGACGGCGAACAGCGCCAGCGAGAGCTGCTGGCGGATCTGCGGCTGGTTGCCGAGCGGGAACGAATCGAGGATGCGCGAGACCGCTTGCGAGGTGTCGTTGGTGTGCAGGGAAGAGAGCACCAGGTGGCCGGTTTCCGCGGCGGTGAGGGCCATGCTGATGGTTTCGGGGTCGCGCATTTCGCCCACCAGGATCACGTCGGGGTTCTGGCGCAGAATGCTGCGGAGCGAGCCGGCGAAGTTGGGCGCGTCGGCGCCGACCTCGATCTGCTCCACGATGGAGTTGCGGTTGGAGTGGAGAAACTCGATCGGATCTTCGATGGTGACGACGTGATCGCGGCGCTGGGTGTTGATGAGATCGACCAGCGCCGCGAGGGTGGAGCTTTTACCGCATCCGGTGGGTCCGGTGACCAGGACCAGACCCTGGCGCGTTTCGGCGAGGCGGCGAAGCGCGGGCGGGAGGTGCAGGGACTCGATCGTGGGGATTTTTTCCGGAAGCAAGCGGAGGCTGCCGGCAAGTGTCCCGCGCTGGTAGTGGACGTTGGCGCGGAAGCGGCCGATGCCTTCGCGGGTGAAACAGAGGTCGGCAGATCGGTTGCGTTGCAGTTCTTGGGCCTGCGCGGGCGTGAGGAGCGGGAGCAGCAGATGGCGCGGTTCCTCTGAGCCCAGCGGAGGTCCGCTGGCCGGGGAAAGATTGCCCCCGATGCGGAGGGTAACGGGCGAGCCGGCGATGATGAGGATGTCCGAGGCTCCGCGGCGGATGGCGTATGTGAGCAGGGAGTCGAGCGAGGCGAGACCCTCGGAGGAGACAGGAGGAGCCGACAGCGCGGCGGGTTTTTGCGGGGCCGCGGCGGAGCGACCGCCCGGAGCGGCGCGATTGAGCTCGGCTACGATGTCGGAGAGGTCTTTGTCGAAAGACTTGGGGTCGTGCCCGGACACTATGCTAAGTATGACGCGCGGGATGCGCGGAGTGTGTGCGTTATTCTATGGGCACAGATGGGCTTCGACGACTGTAAAGTGGTCCTGTACCGCAACCGGCCGGAAGGATGAGCGTAGCGAAGCTTCAACGGGATGGGTCGCGGAAATTCCTGCGATTCCGGGCTGCCACGCCCTGATGCCCACCCGCGAGGAAGCGCTGGCTGAGCTCGCCCAAGTGTGTCGTTTGATTTCGGAGGAATAGAGGGACAAGAATCTGGCCCTGCCTGCCGATACGACCGGAATCGTGCATGCCTAGCGGATTTCGCCCAGCCGGATCATCAAGCAAGAATTTCCCAGCATTGGGCGTCGTCATCTACTGTAGCTTCCTCCGGTTGATTTCCCGTGCTCAGTTCCACGCGGAATTCACGCCACTCGAACGCCGCCCAGGCGAGTCCCCTCAGTTGGCCGTCAACAATCCGAAGTTGGTCGAATCCATCCCAGGAGAGCCGGCGAGTGTGCCAAACCAAGCCCTTTGGGCCAAGCCTCCGAACTGCGGTTTCGCTCACCGGCATTGACGATCCATAAATCTCCTGCAGCGATGACTGCGCCATCAAGCCCGTTGGGGTGAAGACCTGCGAACTGGAGTCCTCCCAATCCCGGCTGGAAGCTCCCGACCCAAGTTTCGCCCTCGTCCTTGAACTCGACGACCGTCCCCTCGCGCCCTAGCTTGCCCCACTCGGGTGGGAAAGCAATGGGCATCGGCCCATACGGGGGCAAGCCTGGCAGGATTCTGGTGTGCAGCATAGGATAGTCAGACCTCAGGCGGCCAGTTCAGGGACGACTTGCGCCCGGTCGCGCCACACGATCGGCTGGATTTCGTAGTTTCTAAGCGCGTCGATTACGCTCGCGGACACCGGCTGTTCTGTGTCGTTGAGCACCGCTAGGGCCCTCGAAGCGGAGGACCGCACCTGCCGCGTGTCGGTCCAGGCGTTTATGAAGGAGAGAGCCGTCTCGCGTGAGGGTCGCGTGATTGCCTGCAAGATACGCTCGGGCTGAGCGCGGGATTTGGGGATCACGAAGTCGAAAAGATGATCGTAGCCGCTGGTTCCGGTGAATTTTGTCTTGGGCGTATAGCGGATTTCGTTTGCTTCCAGCCAAGCGACGACATCTTCGAAGAATAAGCTTTCAACTACGGGCTTCGCGAGGTAGAAGAGGTCATTTACAGCCAGCATCGCCTGAATGAGGCTGTGCTTCCGGAGTGGAAAATTCTCGGCCGTCGCGTGGACCTGCAGAGCCTCGTCCAGAAGTCTCACCCCGAAGCCATTCAAGGTCATGTTCAGAAGATCCTGGCGCTTTTCTGTCCGCAGATTACACCCGGATGCTTCTAGATCGTGGATTGTGTACCGGTCGTCGGTCAGAATGTACCCACTGTTCTCCGCGCGAACGTAAATCTGTAGAGCGTCGTTGTGCCGATCCAGGTAGGGCGTGGTAACTTCAACCCAGTCACCGTTGAGCTGGCGGAGCGTGGTTTTATCGCGCAGCCAGGTGCGGTAGTCGTGGAGAAGTTTTTCAATCTCGCCCACGTTCATGAAAAAAGCCCTCGCTGCATTTTCGATGGTCCGGTGATGTTGCAGTGTTGCATGAACGCCTCGCAGGTCAGGAACAGATCGGCCGGGTTGACGTAGCGGTCCACGGGGCCTCCTCGGCCCATTTGTCGGCGAAACCCTCGCGGTAGATGTGAAGATGCGGGCAAGGGATATCTTGGCCGTCAGGATTGCGATGCGGAGGGCCGTCAAGGTCGAGACGCATCAGCACGATGGCCTGTCGCGCCCGGTTTTGGTACGTTGCCTTTGTTAGCTTGATTTGCGAGCGGGTGATATCGAGAGCGAAGCTCTCGCGCTTGTCCGTAGAGTTCAGTTCCAGGGCCAACCGCTCGCCAGCAGCGGGAAAGGTCCAATCGTTCTCATAGACGAAGTGTTTCTCCATGGCGATCAGCGCATCAGCCTCGGCTTGCGAAATGTCGATGTCAGCCATGTTGCACCACCCTCATTGAACACCACCCCGGAACTTTCGTTCAAGTGTCCCAGGTTTCACCGCGCGGAGCAGGGGCTGGGATTCCACTTCGACCCGTCGGGCTCTTTCTTCCAATTGGTGCTGGTGACGAAAGGCTCGGTTAAATAGGTAGGGTCTTCGACGATGGTGGTGACGGCGAACCAGGTGTCGCCGTTGCGCTCGTGGGAGAGGTCGAAATATTCCTTGAGCACGGTGGAGGCGCTGTAGGGAGGGCCGTTCTTGCGCAGGTAGCCGGGGCGGAGACCGGTGGTGACCACTTCCAGAGCGCGGCCTTGCGTGCCTTCGCGCGTGGCTCCCAGGCCGGATTGCGGCGCGCCGGAGCCTCGCAGGGGGCGTTCCCAGTTGGCAGCCGAGAAGCCCTGCCAAGAGGCTTCCGCCTCCCTTGGCCGGATCCCGCCGAAACGAAATAAACGGGTCTGCGTGCCGGAATCGGTATCGATTTGAAGCGTGTTGTCGTCGGCCCAGGTGATGTGGAGTCGCCCGGGGACACGCATCATGGCCGGCGCGCCGTAGGCTTTGCATTGGTTGCCCGAGGCTTCATCGGCGGCAGGGTCCCAGGCGTTGCCGATGCGGCGGCCTTCGGTGTTCAAAGGGATGCTGGCAAAATCGCCCTTGATGGGCGTGACCATGCGCCAGCGCCAGTCCTCGCTCACAACGGAGACCCAGTAGCCGGTGAAGTCGACTGGCGCGGCAGCTTTGGCCGTGGGCGGGGCACCGCGGCCGGGACCTCGGCCGACGGGCGGGGCTTGTGCAAGAAGCACAGCGGGGAACAGCACCAGGAGCAGTTTCACGGCTTGAGGCTCCGGAACACGGTTTCGACGAAGGCATCGGGAGAAACGAACGAGCCTGCCTCGGCCGAGGTTGGCACATACTGCGTGTCGTAATCGCGGCTGGGCCTGGCCGCCTTGACTTGTTCGAGCGTCTTGCCCTGGCGGATGAGATCGGCGACGCGATCGCGGACGATGGTGACCATGTCGCGGTATTCCACCACGTCGGCTTCATCGCAGATGCGGCCGTGGCCGGGCACGATCATCGTGCCGCCTTCCTGGTAGCGCGCGGGGACAGCGATTTCGAGGATCTTGTTCAAGCCGTCGATGAGACCCTGGACGCTGCCTCCGCGCGCCAGGTCGATGAAGGGATAGAGATCGGGCAGGAACAAATCGCCGACGCTGAGAACATCGGAGCGGCGGAAGAAGACCACCGAATCGCCGTCGGTGTGGGCGTGAGGAATGTGGGTGATGAACACCGCCTCGCCGTTGAAGAACAGGTCCTTGTAGGGAGTGCTGTAGGTGTCGTTCGGCCATAGCACGGCGGGAACGGCCGGCTCGCCTTCGGGCGGCGTCACCATGCGATCCATTACGTTGAGCTGCGCGATCACGCGGGCCGGGCCGGGCATCTCCTGCGTGGCTCCCAGCTTGACCAGCGCCTCCGCGCCGCTGGTGTGGTCGGTGTGGGCGTGAGTGTAGATGAGGTAGCGCACCGCGCCCGGCGAGAGCGCGCGAATCGCGGCCATGATTTTCGGCGCGAGCTCGCCGTAGTTGGTATCCACCAGCAGGACTCCGTCGGGCCCGGTTTGCACGGTGACGTTGCCGCCGGGGCCCCCAATCAATACGGAGACGTTGCCCTGAACGTGGAGGGTCTGGATCTCGACCTTCGACAGATCCGGCGTGCGGCCCCGCTGCCCACTGGGAGGCTGCGCATAGAGGGCGCCCGCGAAGACCAGGAGAGCAACAGAACACCTCATCTGAGGTTGCAATTGAACAGCGTGGTGCAGATGCAGAAACGCTCGCAGTGGTCGGGAGGGTGATAGCCGGTGATCTTGGAGCGATATTCGGGATACAGCGTTTCGGCTCCGCCGCGCGTTACCTCGTAGGGCAGGCCGTAGTAATCGGCGAATTCGTGCAAATAGGGATTGGTTCCGGGCAGATGATGCGGAACGGCGCCCTCGGGCTGAGGCAGTTCCGCGGCGTATTCGCAGCCGAAGATGCCGATGTGCTGGCCGGGATCGAGATACCAGTTGTCGCTGCGAACCAGAGGCTCGGTGAGGAACACGGGATCTTCAATGACGGTGGTGACGGTGAGATAGTCGCCGTGGCGGGTCCAATGCTCCGTGAAGACGGCTTGATCGCTGCGCGGGACGCCGTTGCGGCGGATGTAGTTTTCCTTCAGATGCGTGGTGGTGATGGTGAGCATGTTGCCCTCCCACACGCCGGCGGAGAAGCCCTGCCAGGTATGGGGCGCGAACGCGCCGGGGTGCGGCCGGCCGTCCAGGTAGATGGTGCGCTCACTATCCCAGGCGAGCAGGTGAGTGTGAAGGGCGATGACGCGTTGCGTGACCGGATCGATTTCGCGCCAGATGCGGAGGTTGCCCAGGCCGCGCATGGAGTAATCGGCCCCGTGGGGGCGGCACTGGTATTGCTCGACCACGGAGATGCGATCGGCGTCCCAGCTATCGGCGCGGAGACGCGCGGCGTCGTTGATGGGAAGCTCGGTGTAATCGGCGAGCTCGGGCCCGGGGAGACGCTCCGGTCCGTCTTCGTGATAGAGCGGCGCCCATTCGCCTGAGAAGTCCTGCTGCGCGAGGGCGGGGGATGCCGCTGCGGCCACGAACAGCACGGCGGCGAGGGCTCGGTCGAGCTTCATTACCCCGCTACGATATGCCCGAGGGAGCGAGGAAGTCAAGGCACCCGTTCGCAGGCGTCCTGTTCGCAGTGCGTTTTCGCAAAGTAGAATACTTCGAGGAGGCAAGATGATTATCGTTAGGAACTGTTTTGTCGCGAAATCGGGCCAGGCAACCAAACTGGCGAACCTGTTCAAGGAGGTCGCGGTTGCGGCGAATATGCCGAAGCATCGCGTGCTGACGGATGTCACTGGAGACTTCAACCGGGTGATTCTGGAATTTGAGGTCTCAAGCGTGGCGGAGTTCGAGACGCAGCAGCACGAGTATTCGACCAACCCCGTTTTTCGCGAGAAGCTGGCCGGCTATACGGAGCTTTGGATTTCGGGTACTCGCGAGATCCTGCGCGTGGCGTAGCGCGCGTCAACTCTTCAAAAGCAGGATGGTGGTTTCTTTGCGGAAGAAATAGGCGCGCCAGAAGACTACCGGCCTCCATTTTAATCCCCATTTTTCCCGGGTCAACGAAATAATTTCGCGTAAATCGTCGCTGGTCCAGACGTGGAAGTGGATGCTGTAATCCTCCTCCATCAGATTTGTGACGGCTTGGTCAAAACCGGTATCGGAGGGGCGTTGGTGACCGACATGCTCCACCCAATCGGCAAAGTGGGCACGGCGGTCGAAGGACTCGGGGTGGTCACGCTCCTCGACCAAGTGCGCGAGCGTAGTTCGCGCGCGCGTAGCGTCGAAAGTGAAGCGCTTATCGGGGACTTTGAGCAGCAGGACGCCGCCCGGAGCGATCGCGTCATACCACGCGCGCAGCGCAGACAAGGGCTGCGGCAGATGTTCCAGGACGTGGCTGGCGATCAGGAAGTCGAGGCTCGCGGGACGGACCGGGAGTTCAACGGCGTCGGCGAGAAGATCCACCGGGGCAATTTGGCCGGCAAGCTCGGGATAGTGCTGCGCCAGACCGTCATGGCTGAGGCGGTCGGCATACCAGACCCGGGCGGTGGAAGGAACGGGGAATTTGCGCCACAGGGCTCCGATTTCGAGGCCGCGTCCGCGGAGGTAGCGTTGCAAGCAGCGGTTTTCGAGCCAGCGGAGAATAGCTCCTTTGGTCACAAGACAGGGCCCTTGGTCATGCTGGTCCCGAAAGAACCCTGGCGAACACATCGGCATCGACGTTCGCGCCGGTGAGGACCACCGCGGCGCGGCGTCCGAGCATGCGTTCGCGTTCGAGCAGCAACGCAGCGAGAGCGGCACCGCCCGCTCCCTCGGCGGTATTGTGTGTGGCGGTGAAGAGGAGACGCATAGCGGCTCGGATGTGTTCCTCCTCGACAGTGACGATGCGGGAGACGCCGGCGAAAATGTGCGCGAGAGCTTCGGCGTTGGGCACGCGGCAGGCCATGCCGTCGGCGATGGTGGGGCCGACCTCGGCGGAAATGGCCCGGCGTTCCGAGAAGGATAGCGCGTAGGCCGGTGCGCTGGCCGCCACCACGCCGACAATCTCGGTTCTGAGATTTAAAGCCGCGCGGGCTGCTAGGGCTCCGCAGATGCCGGAGCCTTGTCCGATAGGGACGTACACGGCGTCGAGATCGGGGACGGACTCGAACAGCTCCAGATAACAGGTGGCGACACCGCGGACCAGAGGCTCGGCGAAGGAGGGGACCAGATGGAGGTTTCCTTCGGCCGCCAAACGAGTAGCGTGCTCGAAAGCGGCCTGGAAATCGTGGCCGTATTCGATCAGCTCCGCGCCGAGGGCCTGCATCGCCGCGTTCTTTTCGCGGCTATTGCCGTGGGGCACCACCATCACGGCTCGAAGGTTATGGAGGCGGGCGCAGTAGGCGACGCTTTGGCCGTGGTTGCCGCGCGTAGCGGAAATGACTCCGGTGGGACGGGGTCCGGAGGCGAGGAGTTGATCGAAGTAGACCAGCCCGCCGCGGAGCTTGAAGGCTCCGATGGGGGTGTGGTTTTCGTGCTTCACCCAGACCTCGGCGCCCAGGCGGTCGCACAACAGCGGCCAGCGAATGGCGGGAGTGGGGGCGATGCGCGAATGGACCAGCTCGGCGGCAGCGCGAAGCGAAGCGAGATCCGGGAGAACGAAAGGGAGCGGCATTCAGCTCCTTTCAGGATCGCCGATTTTGGCCGCCAGCCGGCCATAGCGTACAGGACCGGCGGAGGGCGGCGAGCGGCCCCCATGACCGATCCGTACCGGCCGAGGTACCAGCGGCCCTAACAATCTGAAGCGGGATCGGTTCTAGAAGTAACATAAATCAGGTTGGGGGCCGTCCTACATCGTAATGAACGCTAGATGGAATCAGGGAGTGACGCGGCGAGCGCTGATTCGGGCCGGTTGGAGTTTGCCGGCCGGCTTGGCGGCCTTACGAAGCGGCGCCTTAGCGGCGAAGGACTTCTGGACCGAGCGCGATCCCAAGGACTGGACCGAGGCAGAGGTGAAGGAATTCCTGACTAAGTCGCCCTGGGTCAAGGACGCCGAGATCAAGGATAACGGACAGGTGGGGAATCTGGGGTCGCCCCGGTCGGTGGGGCGAAGGGCGCAAACGCAAACGCCTCGAGGCCAGAACCAGGAGGCGCCCGCGAGCGCGAAGATCAAATGGAAGGCGTTGGTGCGGTGGGATTCGGCGGCGCCGGTGCGGGAGGCGCTGGGGACAGTGGGTCCGAAGGACATTAAGGATTTCTACGTTCTCAACGTGATCGGGAATCTGCCGAGCGCGATTCCGCGCGAAGACAGTCCGGCGGATCAGGGCTCGCTGATGTACCTGAAAGACAATACCAAGCTGCAGCATAAAGGCGACGAGATTCATCTGGCTCGCGTGGAAGACGCTCCCGCCAGCAAGTTGTCCGATGCGGGGACGTATTTCTATTTCTCGCGGATGCTGGCGCTGATGCCGGAGGACAAAGAGGCGACGTTCGTCACCAAAATCGGGCCGCTGGACCTAAAGTGCAAGTTTTCGCTCAAGGACATGATGTATCACGGCAATTTGGAATTGTAGCGCCGGGTTATGCCAGTTGGGCATCCAGGGTGATTTTGGTATTGAAGAGCTTTGAAACCGGGCAGCCGGTCTCCGCGGCCTGCGCGGCCTTATCGAAGGCTTCTTGCGTTGCGCCCGGGACCTTGGCTCTCAAAACCAGGTGGCTTTCGGTGATGGAGAAGCCGCCGTCTTTCTGCTCCAGGGTGATGGTGCAGTTGGTTTCGAGCGATTCGGCCTTGAAGCCTGCCCCGGCAAGCTGCGCCGAGAGAGCCATGGTGAAACAGCCCGCGTGCGCGGCGGCCAGCAGTTCCTCGGGATTGGTTCCGGCGCCCTGCTCGAAGCGGCTGTGGAACGAATAGGGAGTGTTGGCAAGGGTTCCACTCGCGGTGGATACAAATCCATGCCCGCTCTTGAGGTCGCCTTGCCATTTCGCGCTTGCGGTGCGTTGCATTTATCTTCTTATCCTCCAAGACTTAATAGATGAGCCAGGACTCTCATAGATAGGATTGCACGCTGATGCGTTTCATTGCTGAACGGTCAGGAAGAAGGTCTGCGGGACCGGCGTTCCATTGGCGATCACGTTGATCTGATAGTCGCCATCGGCGACGTTGGGAACCGTCAAGAAGAACTCGTACAGGCCGACGTAGCCGGGATAAAGACCCGCGTAGCTGAGCGTGGCCGGCGTTTGGCCGAAGCTGATGGACAAGCCGGTGAGGCTGGTGATTCCGCTGGCGATCACTCCCGGCGGAGTGGGCGGCGTAACATCGCCGAAGCTGAGGCCATAGACGATGATGGTGTCGCCGGGCCTGGCGGGGCGGGAGTTCGCGCCCCCGATGAATCCGGTGTTTCCCACCCAGGTTTCTATGCCTTGGCTCAGATCCGCGGCAAACAACGCGGCCAGGTATTGTTTGCCGACGTTGAAGGAGGCCGGCGCCAGCATTCCGGGCGAGAGCGCAGTCTTCTGCAGCAGGTAGGCGTTGCTGGAACCGGCACAATTGGTGACGATGATGGGAACCTGCCCTGTAGCCGTATCGGCGGGCGCCTGCACGTTAATCTGGATGGCGCTGATGTAGGAGACGTAGCCGGGAATGGAGTCGAGGGAGACTTGGGTGCCGTCAAGGCTGGTGGGCGCATTGGCCCCTTCAAAATCGGCCGTCGCCCACTGGCGCGAATCAATCGCCAGATTGGAGCCCTTCACCTCCAGATAGGAACCGGAGGAGAAGTTGGAGAACCCCCCGAAATCCGTCGCATAGTTGACGGAGGTGATGACCGGCGCAGCGATAGGACAAGTGGCGCTGGTGAGGGCGGATTCCGAGAAAGTGACTGGAGCGACGGTCGAGCCGGGGATGGAAGCTGTGACGGTCAGCGTGCCGGCGGTCAATCCCAACGTGAGCGTGACCGTGGCCACGCCGGCCGAGTTGGTCTGCGCCGTGGAGGTACTGACGCTCCCGCTGCCAGCGGTCAGGGCGAAGTTGACGGTGATTCCGGCGACCCCGGCTCCGGAAGCGCTGGTCACCGAAACGGTCAAGGGCTGCGCCAGCGCGCTGGTCAAAAATCCGGTTTGATTGTCGCCTCCGGTGATGGTGAGGGACGTGGGCGGATTAGCGAAGACCGGGGGCGCGCCGATCACGGAGATGAATGCGGTGGGGGCGTTGACGGTGTCGAGATCGTGCGGCTGGAGCGGGTTGCTGGTGGGGAAATTGAGGGACGTGGTGGCGCCCGTGATGTAGGCGTCACCGGACTTATCTATCGCAATGGAATTGGCGCTGTCGGTGGCGTTGCCGCCCACGTAGGTGGAATAGATCAAACCGGAGCCGGCCGGATTGAAAACGGTGACGAAGGCGTTGGTCATGACGTTGGTGGATCCGGAGATGTTGAGATTCGGCTGGAGGGCATCGAGCACAGGGAAGTTTCTGGCCTGGGTAGAGCCGGTGACGAAAGCGTCGCCAAAGGAGTCGACGGAGATTCCGAAGCCTTGGCTGTAAGAGCCGAGAAAGGTGGAGTAAGCCAGCGCCGTGCCGGCCGGATTGAACTTGGTGACGAACGCGCTGGCCGAGCCATTGGCTCCGATGGCGGATTGGTAGGCGTTGGCAACGGGGAAGTCGAGCGACATGGTTACGCCGGCCACATAGGCGCTGCCGCTGCTGTCGACGGCGATGGAGTACGGCTCGTCACCGTCATACATGGGGCCCTCAAAGCCGGTCTGGCTGCCGCCGAGGTAGGTGGAGTACATCAGAGACGAACCGCTGGAGTCAATCTTGGCGACGAACCCGGTGGGCGCGTTGCCGGCGCGATTGCTGGGATCGATAGGATTGACGGCGGGGAAGTCGGAAGAGTAAGTGGCGCCGGCGAGGTAGGCGTTGCCGGAACTGTCGACGGCGATGGAGTTGGCCTCATCCCAAACGGTTCCGCCCAGGTAAGTGGAATAGACCAGCGCAGAGCCGGCCGCATTGATCTTGCTGACAAACGCGTTCGCGCCGATGCTCGCGTAGGCCCGGTTGATCGATTGCAGGGCGTGGAGGATGGGGAAATTCTGCGATACGGCCTCTCCGGCCACGTAGGCGTTACCCTCACTGTCCACCGCGATGCCGTAGGCAGTGTCACCGAGATAGTAACCGTCCTGGATATCGCCGCTGCCGTTCAGGTATGTGGAATAAAGGATCATGGAGCCGGACGGGTTGAGCTTGGTCACGAACACGCCGCCGGTGGAGGAGTTGAGCGTCGCCTGAATGGGACTCACCACGGGGAAATTGGTGGAATAGGTGTTGCCGGTCACAAAGGCGTCTCCCGCGGCGTCGACGGCAATGGCGAACGCACCTTCACCGAAGTTGCCGCCCAGGTAAGTGGAATAAACCAAGGCTGTGCCGGTTGGATTGATCTTGCTGACGAAGGCGGTGACACCCAGTTGGGTAAAGTTCGACCCCTGAAGCGGCTTGACGGTGGGGAAATTGGTGGACGCCGTGGTCCCGGCCACGTAGGCGTTGCCGGAGGAATCGACGGCGATTGAGTAGCCAACATCGCCCCCCGGACCGGCTATCGTTTTTTCGCCGGTGCCGCCCAGATACGTGGAATAGATGAAGACTACCGGATCGATGATCAGAGGCTTGCTGCGCTCGTATTTCGGAATCTCGAACCGGACTTCCTTGCCGCGTAGCTGGTAGCCGCCCGCCACCGGTCTGCCCTCCTGCGAAATGGCCGGCTTGGATTGTTCGAGCGACGCGCTCAGCAGGAGGCTGCCGGCGCTGGTTTCCGAGATTTCGCCAGGAGTTTCCCAGCGGACGCGGATGCGGCTCGGGTCAGCTCCGGGGGCGATAATCCAGTCATATTCGAGCCGGTTACCATTGCCATAAAAAACAAGGTCGATGCCGGCGTAAACTTCGCGGAGGGAGAATTTGGCGTAATTCGGAATCTTTGTGTGCCAGTTCGAGGGGATGTTGCCGATGAAGTAGTTGCTGATACCCGGTTGCTTTTCCAGCGGCTCGACGCGTGGGGCTGGATTGGCTCCGACGAACTTCATGCGCTCAACCGAACCGTCGCGGCCGGCGAAGACGGCCTCGCTTGCGGTGACAAAAAGCGTATAGCCCTGGGCCTGCGACAGAAACTTCACCTGCGGGTCTGCCTGCCCGGCGTTCGGTTCAAAGCTCAGCGGTAAACCGGCCGCGGCCAATGGAAGCCAAACGAGGGGAAGCGAAGCAAGGGGAAGTGAAGTCAGCAGCGCGACACATTTCATGGCGTATTTGGTCAGGGTTTCTTGGCGATTTGATAGCTACCTGGGACCATTCGAAAACCAACCGCCAGGCGATTCCAGCCGTTAATGGCGACGATGGCCATGGTTAAGCTTACCAATTCCGCCTCTGAAAAGTGGATACGCACGCGTTCATAAATCGCGCCGGAGGCGTGGGAGGAGCCGATTTCCGTCAAGGCCTCGGTCCATTCCAGAGCGGCGCGCTCGCGCGCAGTGTAGAAAGGAGTCTCGGGCCAGGCGCTCAGGGCGTAGAGACGCTGCTCGGTTTCCCCGGCCGCACGGGCGTCCTTGGTGTGCATGTCGATGCAATAGGCGCAGCCGTTGAGCTGCGAGGCTCGCAGACGGACCAGTTCGAGCAGCGGGGTCTCGATACCCGATTCGCGGGCGTACCGTTCCACGCCGAGCATGGCGTGGTAAGCGGCGGCGTGGCGGCCGAGGTCGATGCGGGGTTGGAGATTCTCTTGTGCCATCTTTTCAGCTTAAGAGCTTTCAGCTTAAGAGATACCGGCCAGCTTAAGATGAAATTGAGTGCTCCAGTTTCTGTTCACCATCCGCAATCTTCCCGATGTGCTGGCGTTATGCGTGGTGGTCGCGGCGCAGGCGGTCTGTGCGCGGTCGCTATGGCGCGACAAGGAAACGCGGGAATCCTGGCGCAGGCGGGTCGCGATTGTGACGGCCGGGTCGGCTTCGTTGACCCTGCTGCTGCTGTGGTTCCTGGCGGACTCCTGGCCGGCCGAGCGGATCTTCCCGCATGCGTGGCTGGGATGGATGCGGGGCGTCGCGGTGCTGTGGGCGCTGCTATCGCTTCTTCTGATCGGGTGCTACGCGGTGGTGCTCGGGATCGAAAAGCTGGCGGGCGGGGATCATGACCCGGCGCGGCGGCGATGGTTGAGCGCGCTGCGCTGGGGGATTTTTGGAGTTCCTACGGCCGCGCTGGGCTATGGGACTTTTATTCTGCGGCACCAGCTTCGGGTGCGGGAGCAGGACATTCCGATTGCAGATCTGCCGGAGGATCTGAACGGCTTGCGCATCGCCCAGCTCACCGACATTCACATGAGCCAGTTCCTGAGCGTAGAGGAACTGGAGCGCGCCGTGGACATGGCCAATGAGACCAAGCCGCATTTGACGCTGGTAACCGGCGACCTGATCACGATGGGAGGCGATCCGCTGGACGATTGCCTGCGCGCGCTCAAGCGGCTGAAGGCGGACGCGGGCGTGTTCGGCTGCCTGGGCAACCACGAGATTTATGCGCGATCGGAGGATTATACCCAGCAGCAAGGGGCGAAGATCGGGATCACGTTCCTGCGCCGGCAGACGCGGCTGCTGCGCTTCGGGGCGTCAGATTTAAATCTGGCCGGCGTAGATTATCAGCGGCTGGGCAAGCATTATCTGCGAGGCGCGGAGCAGATGGTGGCTCCGGGCGCGTTCAACGTGCTACTGTCGCACAATCCGGATGTATTTCCGGTGGCGGCGGCAAAGGGATTTCCCCTGACCATCTCCGGGCACACGCACGGCGGCCAGGTGAAGGTGGAGATTCTGGGCGCGGACCTGAACATTTCGCGCTTCTACACGCATTACGTGGACGGATTGTATCGCAAAGACGGCTCCGCTATCTTCGTTTCGCGAGGCATCGGGACCATTGCGCTGCCCACGCGGCTGGGCGCGCCGCCGGAAGTGGCGCTGTTGAGGTTACAGCAACAAAATCAGCAACGAAGTTGGGTTGTGATCCAGCGGCAGTGACCATCTGCGGAGCTGCTGCAGCAGGGCGAGCTTGAAACACGCGGAGCCGGCCTCCGTGGACAGGGATTCGACGTTGAAGGCCGAAATCTGCTCGCGCTTGCCTTTATCAAAATATCGAAGTCGTCACGGGTCAGATTTCCGCGCAACAGCCTCATGTTGATCACGGAGCGACAAC
>CAWISY010000132.1:0-30797 GCA_963838455.1 Bryobacterales bacterium | reverse complement strand
CACAACTGGCCGTTTTGATGTCGCCGACACCCGTGAAGCTTCATACATGCACTTCGGCAACGCGCTCCACGTAGATATACAAATGCAGCTCGGCCGCCATCTGCTGGTAGCGCGACATCTCATAAAAGGAGGTTCCCTGCGCGGCCTCGGTGATCACCGAGAGCTGATCGGTGTCCTGGTCCGGGATGAAGCCCTTGGGAATGACGGCGAACATGTACATCGTAGCCGCCAGCACGCCGACTCCGGCCAGCATGGTCAGCACGCGATGCCGCAGCACCACCTGCAGGGTCTTGTCGTAGACCCACAGCATCCCTTCGAAGAATTTCTCGGTTACGCGATAGAAAGAGGAGCGTTGATGGTGCTCCGGCGCGCACAGGAAGCGGCTGCACAGCATGGGAGTCAGGGTGACCGACACCACGCCTGAAATCAGAATCGCCACGCAGATGGTGACGGAAAATTCGCGGAACAGGCGGCCCAGAATTCCCGCCATGAACAGCACAGGAATGAACACCGCCGCCAGCGACAGGGTCATGGAGACAATGGTGAAGCCGATTTCGCGCGAGCCCACCAGCGAGGCGATCAGCGGTTTCTTGCCCATTTCCATGTGGCGGAAAATATTCTCCAGCATGACGATGGCGTCGTCGACCACGAAGCCGACCGAAAGAATCAGCGCCATCATGGACAGGTTGTCCAGGCTATAGTGCAGCAGGTACATCACCGAGAAGGTTCCGATGATGGAAAACGGCAGCGCCAGGCTGGGAATGACCGTAGCCGAGACATTGCGCAGGAACAGGAAGATGACCGTGATCACCAGTCCCAGCGTCAGCAGCATGGTGAACTCGACGTCGTTGTACGATTCGCGGATGGTGTCGGAGCGGTCGTACAGGATCGACATGTCGATGGAGGGCGGCAGCTCGTCTTTGAACGACGGCAGCAGCTTCTTGATGTCGTCGGTCACCTGGATGGTGTTGGTGCCGGGCTGGCGCTGGATGGCCAGCACCACCGCCCGCTCAGCCGGCTTGTCGCCTTCGTAATACCAGGACGCGGTCTTGTCGTCCTCGACGCTGTCCTTCAGTATGCCCAGCTCGTTCAAGCGCACCGGATTGCCGTTGCGGTAGGCGACGATGAGCGTTTTGTACTCGTCGGCGTTCATCAACTGGCCGCTGGCCTGAAGGGTAAAGGAGCGCTGCGGGCCGGTGATCTGGCCGGTGGGCAGGTTCACGTTCCAGGCTTGCAGCGCGGTCTCGACTTCGTTGATGCCCACCTGGTGCGACGCCAGCGCTTCCGGATCCAGTTGCACGTGCACCGCGTACTTCTGCTGGCCCAGCACCTGCACCTGGGCGACTCCGCTGATGGTGGAAACGCGCTGGGCAAAGCGCGTCTCGGCCCATTCATCCAGGGTGTACAGCGGCACCAGGCTCGATTTCAGGACCACGAAGATGATGGGCTGGTCCGCCGGATTCACCTTGGTGAAGGTCGGCGGCGTGGGCATATTGTTGGGCAGCAGTTTGGATGCCTGGGTGATGGCGGCTTGGGTGTCCACCGCCGCTCCGTCCAGGCTGCGGTTGAGATCGAACTCGAGCGTGACCTGCGTGGCGCCCAGCGAGTTGACCGAAGTCATCGAGAGCAGGCCGGCGATGGTCGAAAATTGATTCTCGAGCGGCGTGGCCACGGCCGAAGCCATGGTCTCCGGGCTCGCGCCGGGAAGGCTGGCGGTGACTTGCAGGGTAGGAAAATCGACGTTGGGAAGATCGCTGACCGGAAGCGCGCGGTAAGCCACGGTTCCGAACAGCGCGATGGCGGCCATCAAAAGGCTGGTAGCGATGGGACGCTGTATAAACGGCTCAGAAAGATTCATCAGTCCCCAAATTCCGCCAGCGGTTCGAGCGCGGGGGCCTTACGCGTACGGAACCAGCCCACGACGCCTGCCAGGTAGGTGTACACCACCGGCGTCAAATACAAAGTCATCAATTGCGAAAACAACAGCCCTCCCACTACCACCAGTCCCAGCGGACGCCGCGATTCGCCGCCAGCGCCGTAGCCCAGCGCCAGAGGCACCGCGCCCAGCATCGCGGCCATAGTGGTCATCATGATCGGCCGGAAGCGGATCAGGCAGCCTTCGTAGATCGCCTCCGCGGGAGTCTTGCCGTGGCGGCGCTCGGCTTCCAGAGCAAAGTCGATCTGCATGATGGCGTTCTTCTTGACGATGCCCACCAGCATGACCAGCCCGACAAAGGAGTAAATATTCAATTCGTTCTTGAACACGATCAGGGTGAGCAGCGCGCCCACGCCCGCCGAGGGAAGGCCGGAAAGAATCGTGATCGGATGGATGTAGCTCTCATACAGCACGCCGAGCACGATGTAAACCACCCCGATGGCGACAATCAGCAGCAGCGTCAGGTTCTGCATCGACTGCTCGAACATCTGCGCGTTGCCCGAGAATGCTCCCGTGATGGTCTTGGGAAGGATCTGCGCGGCCAGCGCCGTCACCTTGTCGACCGCGGTGCCCAGGCTCACGCCGGTCTTGAGATTGAAGGAAACCGTGACCGAGGGCAGCTCGCCCGAATGCGCGATGCTCTGCGGGCCAACGTCGGGCGTGACCTTAGCCAGAGAATCCAGCGGAACCAGTTGACCGTTGCCGGCCTTGAAGTAGATTTTCGAAAGATACTCGGTCCACTCCTGGTACTTCGGTTTCATTTCTTCCAGCACCTGGTATTGATTGACTGAAGTGTAGATGTTGGTGGTGAGCTCCGGACCGTAAGCGCTGTAAAGGGCGTTCTCGATCTGCTTGGCATTGAGGCCGTAGAGGGCGGCGCGCTCGCGGTCGATTTTCACGGTCATCAGCGGGTTCTTGATCTGCAGATCGGTGAACACGTCGTTGACTTCGGGCAGCTTCCCGACCTCATCCTCCATCACCTGGGCGTATTTGAACAACTCGTCGGTGTCGATGCCCTGCAGCGTGAACTGATAGTTGGAGCTGCTCTGGCGGCCGCCGACGCGGATGGCCGGCGGCAGATTCATGGAGACTTTGAAGCCGGCATAGTTGTTAAGCTGCGGCCGGAGCTTGTCCACCAGTTGCTGGGCGGAGAGCGGGCGCTCCTTGCGCGGCTTGAGCGTCACCTGCATCTGGTTGTAATTGCCGTTGTTGACGTTGGCCAGGAACGCCTCCACATTGGGATCCTTGCGGATCACGTCAGCCAGCCGCTTCTGATAGTCCACCAGCTTGTAAAAGGAAGTCCCCTGCGCGGCCTGCATGCTCACCTGCAGTTGATCCTGGTCGTTGTCGGGGATGAAGCCCTTGGGGACCTTGTCGAACAGGTAGCCGGTCAACCCCAGCACGCCGAAGAACACCAGCAGCATCAGCGGGCGGGCGCGCAGCACTCCGCGCAGGCTCCAGTCGTAGAAAGCGAGGGTCTTCTGAAAAATCCATTCCGCCCCGCGCGACCAGGCCGGTGGCGTGCCCCCCGTGTGGGCCTTGAGGAAGCGGCTGCACAGCATCGGCGTCAGCGTAATCGAGACCAGTCCGGAAACCAGAATGGCGGTAGTGATGGTGACCGCGAACTCGCGGAACAGGCGGCCCAGGATCCCGCCCATGAACAGCACGGGGATGAACACGGCCGCCAGCGAAACCGTCATAGAGATGATGGTGAAGCCGATTTCCTTGGAGCCCTTCAGCGCGGCCTCGTAGGGTTCCTCGCCGTTCTCGATGTGGCGCATGATGTTTTCCAGCATCACGATCGCGTCATCGACCACGAATCCGATGGAGAGAATCAGCGCCATCAGCGACAACTGGTCCAGCGAGTAGCCCAGCACGGCCATTACAGCGAAGGTTCCCAGCAGCGCGAACGGCAGCGCCATGCTGGGAATGATGGTGGCCGAGGGGCTGCGCAGGAAGGCGAAAATCACGCCGATCACCAGCGCCAGCGTGATCAGCATGGTCACCTGGATGTCGGTGAAGGATGCGCGGATGTTGCGCGAGCGGTCGAAGCGAACGCGCACATTGGCCGAGAGCGGGATCTGCTCCTGCAAGGTCGGAAGCACCGCGCGAATCGCGTCGGTCACCGCGATGGTGTTGGCGCCCGGCTGGCGCATCACCTGTAGCTGGATGGAGCGCTGCTGGCCGGCGGAATTGTACATCCAGGCGGCTTGCCGGGTATCTTGCACGCTATCGATCACGTCGGCGACTTCCCCCAGCCGTATCGGCGCGCCGTCGCGCCAGGCGACCACGACATTGGCGAACTCCGCAGCGCTGTGAAGCTCCGCGTTGGTGGTGACCGTGTAGGTCTGGGTAGGACCGAACAGCGTGCCGGTGGGCAGGTTCGGATTCCAGGCGGCGATGGCCGCATCCACCTCATTCAGGCCGATGCGCTTGGAGACCAATTTGTCCGGGTCCACCTGCACGCGCACGGCGTACTTCTGCTGCCCCTGTACTTGGACCTGCGAGACGCCGTTGACCATCGCCACCCGTGGCATGATCAGCGTCTCAGCGTATTCGTCCAACTGGCTCATGGGCAGCGTCGGCGAGGTCAAGGTCAACTGCATGATGGGCTGGTCGGCCGGATTGTTCTTCCGGAACGACGGCGGCGCAGGCATGCCCGGGGGCAGCAGCGGCGTCACTTCCGCGATGGCCGTCTGCACATCCACCGCGGCGCTATCGATATCGCGGTCCAGGCTGAACTGCAGCGTGATCTGAGTGTTGCCGGTGGAGCTCGACGAAGTCATCGAATCCAGGCCCGCGATGGTGGTGAACTGCCGCTCCAGCACCGTGGCCACGGACGAAGCCATGGTGGCGGGGTCGGCGCCGGGAAGGCCGGCCTGGACATTGAGAGTGGGAAAATCGACGCTGGGCAGGTCGCTGACCGGGAGCGTGCGGTAAGCCACCACTCCGAACAAGGCGATCGCTGCCATCAGCAGGCTGGTGGCGATAGGACGCCGGATGAAGATCTCCGAGAGGTTCACCGCTTACTCCGCACTTCCTTAAATCGAGTTCAGCCCTTGCCGCCCGGCGCACCGTCCGGAGATCCCTGCTTGGAGCCGCGGCCTCTGCCTCGTCCTCCTGAACCGGGACCCTCCCCGATCGACACCAATGAGCCTGGCTGCAACCGTAACTGCCCGTCGGTCACCACGGTTTCTCCGGCCTGGAGGCCGCTGAGGATGACGAGATCCTGGTCAACCCTCTCACCGATCGTTACCGGCCGGGCTTCCACCTTTCTGTCACTGCCCACGACGTAGATGAACTGGCCATCTTGGCCATTTTGTACCGCCTGGTTGGGTACCGTGATGGCGTTCGGCACGGTGGTCAGCCGCAGCGTCACGTTGAGGAACTGTCCCGGCCACAGCTTCAGGTCCGCATTCCCGAAGGTTCCCTTCAGCTTGATGGTGCCGGTGGTGGTATCGACCGAGTTGTCGATGAACGTAATCTGCCCCTGCTCGCCCGAACCGGGCTCGTCCTGCGGCTTGGCGAACACCGGCAGCTTGCCCACCGCCATGTACTTGCGCACATCCGGAAGCTTGGCCTCCGGGATCGAGAAGGTCACATAGATGGGCGTGACCTGGTTGATGGTCAGCACCTCTTGCGAATTGGCCGTCACCACGTTGCCCTTCTTGACTGTGACATTGCCGGTGCGGCCGTCGATGGTGGCAAACTGGGTGCACCAGCTCAATTGCACGTTGATGTTGTTGATGTTGGCCTGGTCCGCGGCGATCTGCGCCTCCGCGCTCTCAATGGCGGCCTTGTCGGCGACAACCGTGTTGGCGCTGGCATTGGCGCTGGAGGCCAACTGCTCGGTTTGATCCTTGGAAACGATTCCGTCCTTCAGCAGTCCGGCGTAGCGCTCCGCGGTAGCGTGGGCGTATTGCTGGCTGGATTCATCGCGCTCCAGGTTCGCCTTGGCCTGCGCTTCCGCGGCCTGATCCTTTTTCAGATTGGCCTCGGCCTGCTTCAACTGAGCCTGGTAAGTCCGGTCATCCACTGTGAACAGCTTGTCGCCGCTGTGGACGTAATCGCCCTCTTTGAAAAAGACATTGGTGATTTCGCCGGTCACCAGGGATTTCACGCTGATGGGCGTGTAGGACTCGACCGTTCCCACCGCCGCGATCTCGATCGGGACATCCCTCTGCGTGGCCGCGGCGACCAGCACCGGCACCGCCGCTCCGGCTCCTCCGCCCGCGCCTCGACCTTTACCCTTCTTGCCACCTCCTCCGTCGGCTTCCGGGGTGGTGGACGAACTGCAACCCGCCAGAGCGAGAAGAGCCGCTGTAAGAAAAGCTAGGAAAACGGAAGTTCGGGGTCGTGTAGAGGCGTTCACAGGTATCACGTTAAGTATACTGCGCTTCCCTGGGCCTGTGTATTCGCACAATGGCAGGGTAATCGTTCGGAGAAAAGACGTAACCTTTCGATTGAAGGTTACGTCAGCCGCTCCCCCAAATCCGGTCATGCCATACTGGCAATATTGGCAGGCGTTTTCCTCGCGGGACCCTTGGGTATACGCAAGCGGGTATGAGCAAGAGCGTGATTGTCGCCATCGACGGACCGGCCGGAGCCGGAAAAAGCACGGTTGCCCGGTCGGTAGCCCAGCGCCTGGGGTACCTGTACATCGACACCGGAGCAATGTACCGGGCGGTGGCGTTGTGGGCCCTCCAGAACCACGTCGATCTCGACGATCTCCATCGCTTGGAACAACTTGCCCGCCAGGCGCGGATCGAGTTTGCAGACGGGCGGGTGCTTCTGAACGGGGCCGACGTCACCGCCGCGATCCGCGAGCCGGACATCAGCCAGGCCGCTTCCAAGGTAGCCGCCTGCGGAGGCGTGCGCCGCGCCATGCGCCAGGAGCAGCGCCGCATCGCTGCCGCTCATTCGGCCGTGATGGAGGGCCGCGACATCGGCACCGTAGTTTTCCCCGAAGCCCAGGTCAAGATTTACCTGGATGCGGACCCGCAGGAACGCGCCCGGCGGCGCGCCGCGGAAACCGGCCAGGATACCCACGACGTAGCCCGCCAGATCGCCGACCGCGACCATCGCGACCGCACTCGCGCCGAAGCTCCGCTGGCGCAGGCTCCCGACGCCGAATACCTCGACACCAGCGGCCTCTCGCCGGAGCAGGTCGAGGAAGCGATTTTGAAGCTGGTTCGCAAACGGACTTCTAACTGAAAGCTCTAACCGAAGGCTCTTCTATTTCACGAATGGACAACTTACTGGTCATGAAATTCGGCGGCACGAGCATGGGCTCTGCCGACCGCATCCGCGCCTCCGCCCGCCTGGCCGCCGAACAGCACGCCATGGGGCCGACGGCCATCGTCGTTTCGGCGATGTCCAAGATCACCGACCTGCTGCTCGACACACTGCGCAAAGCCGAGGCCGGCGATCAGACCGATCTCGAGGCCAACCTGCGCCAGTTGACCGCGCGCCACACCGAGTGTTGCAACCGGCTGCTCCCGCCGGAACGGCACACCGCGGCGCTGGCCGGCATCGACGCTCTGATCCAGGATTTCAGCCGCATTGCCAAAGGCATCCTGATGCTGGGCGAGCGGCCGCCGCGGTCGGTTGACGAGGCGCTCTCTGTCGGCGAGCGGCTCTCCGCGTTGCTGATGGCGGAGTACCTGGAATCGCAGGGAATCCCTGCGGCCGCGGTGAACGCCGCCGACGTGATCGCTACCGATGCTTTGTTCGGCAACGCCAGTCCGCTGATGGAGCCCACCCGCCACCGCGCGGCCAAGGTCCTGGTCCCGCTGATCGGCAAAGGAGTGTTGCCCGTGGTGACCGGCTTCAACGGCTCCACGCTCGATGGCCGGCCGACGACGCTCGGCCGCGGCGGCTCGGATTTTTCGGCGTCGATCGTCGCCGCCGCTCTGGATGCCCGCGAGCTGTGGATCTGGACTGACGTCGACGGCATCATGACCGCGGATCCGCGCCTGGTGCCGAACGCACAGGTGCTGGGCGCAGTGACTTACGCCGAAGCCGCGGAGCTGGCCTATAACGGAGCCAAGGTGCTGCATCCGCGCACCCTCGCGCCGCTGGCCGAGCGCCAAATCCCGGTATGGAGTAAGAACAGCTTCGCGCCCGAAAAACCCGGCACGCGCATTGTTCCGCGCGTCGAGGCCGTCAAGGGTCCGCATGCGGTGACCTCCATGGCCGACGTCGCACTGGTGGCGATCGAGCCGGCCAGCGCCGCTTTGAGCGGCACCAAGGTGATGGCGCGTTCCTTGGATGCCCTGGCGCGCGCCAACGTGGAGCTGCTGGCGATCACCAGCTCCAGCTATCGCCAAAGTTTCTGTTTCCTGGTGCGGCAATCTGAACTCGAACGCGCTACCGAATTCCTGGAAGAGGACCTCGCGCTGGAATTAGCGCACGGCTATCTCAAACCGCTGCAGGTGGACTCGCAGGTGGGATTGATCGCCGTGGTGGGCGAAGGCATGCGCGGCACCCCTGGCCTGGCCGGCCGCATCTTCACCGCGATCTCCCGGCACAGCATCAACATCATCGCCATCGCGCAGGGCTCGAGCGAGTTGACCATCGCGATTGTGGTGAGCCGCTCTGGGCTGGAACAAGCGGTTCGAGCGGTGCATGATGAGTGCGGGTTGGGCGCGAAACCAGCTACCGCCTGAACAGCGCCGCGGCTTTCAAACAGCGCCGCGGCTTTCAAACAGAGCCGCGACCAGAGGAAGCGGTTTTTACTTCTTTCCCGCCGCACTGGGGTCGCCCGTCGGCGGAGGCGCGTGATCCGTCTTTGCCGGCGGTCCCAGCAGCTCCGTGAAAATTGGCTTCAACGCATCGGCCCACACCTGGTAGCCCGGGATTGCCGGATGCAGCTTGTCCGGATTCATCATTCCTTCGTACAACCGTCCTTGCGGATCGGCGAGCTTGCCATTCACGCTCAGATACCGCACCTTCTTGCCGTCGGCGAGCTTGGCATTGGCGATTTGGGCAAGGTTGGCGTTGACGCCGTCGATCACCGGCATTGACGTCAGAGGGTTGGCCATGTTGTCATTGCGCGGAAAAATCGCCGTGACGATGAGCGTCGCCTGGGGGGCCTTGGCCTGCATGGTTGCGATCACATTTTGGAGGCCGCGCGCTATATCCGCGATGCGGTTGCCTTCGGTGCCCGGAGCGGGCGTCCGGTTGCCGACGTTGTTGGTCCCGGCCAGCAGCACCATGACCTTCGGATTCACACCGTCCAGCTCGCCGTTGTCCAGCCGCCACAGGATGTTCTGGATGGTATCGGCGCCCCATCCGAAATCCGCGGCGTTCCAGCCGAAGAAATTCTGGTTCCAGTTGGCCAGTAGCTGCGGATAGTCGGTGGCGCCCCAGCGGCGTGTGATGGAATCGCCCTCGAAATAAATATCGATGCCGCCGGCTTTCCCTTTGTCGGCTTTTTCGAGCAACTGCTGGTGCGCGGTGAGCGAGTTTTGATCCGTGCGCGCAACCGGCTGATCGGCGCGCGCCTGCGCGAAAAGCGCACACGCTCCCGCGAGCAGCAGGAAGGCTCTCACTGAGCCTTGCGTCCGAAATTCTTGTCGGCCCACGGGATGAAATATTTCCAGTTGGGGGCGTCGGTGTGGCCGCCGTCATGCTGCCGCCAGGCGAGCTGACCATCCAACAGGCCGACGTTAACCGCCGGCATCTTTTCGGTGTGATAGTCGTCGGAGCGGCCCAGGTCCTTCGCGCCCAGCAGGCGGAACACCGGCTGCGCCGCGATCGCGGCCATGAAGCTGCCTTGATGATCGAGCCACTTGGCGTCGCCTTTTTCGGGCACGCCGTAGCTGACGAAGGTCAGGCGCGGCGCGCACAGCGCGATCAGTTCATGCGCATCAACGGGAATATCCCCTGCGTCTTTGCTTCCGAAGGAAGCTTCAGATGTCCCGTACTTCAGGAAGTTGCCCGCCATCCAGTGATATTCGCCCGAGCCGGTCAGGTTCTCGACCGCTTCGCCCCAATTGCGGCGGTGCAGTTTCGCGCCGCCCTCGCCGGAGGAGCCGATCAGCACCACTGCGAAGCGCGTGTCGTAAGCCATGGTCACCAGGGCGGCCTTGCCGTAGCGCGAAACACCTTCGATGCCAACGTGCTTGGCGTCGACGGCCTTCTCAGTCTCCAGATAGTCCAGTCCACGAGCTGCGCCCCAGGCCCAGGCTCTGAGCGCGCCCCAATCGTCGGGCTTGCGATATTGGCCCTTGTTCACCAGGCCGATGATGCCCTTGGTCAGGCCCGCGCCGTTATCCGCTTGCACGCTGGTGGGATTGAGCGAGGCGTAGCCCCAGCCGTCGGCAATCAACTGCTCGGTGGCGGGAGGATCGGCAGGAACCGGAGGAGCAGCGGCGTTCGCTGGAGCCGGACCTCGACCTCCCCGGCCTCCGCGCGCCGGAGCAGGATCACCCGGCAGGGCCGTGCCGCCGCCGAACATGATCATCACCGGAACCGGACCTTTTGCATCGGCGGGCGTCACCAATGTCATCTGGATATCGACGTTGATTTCCGGGTCAGATGAGTTGTCAACGTGCCCCGTCAGTTGCTTGCCGATTACCGCGCGCGAGCCGACCATCGCGTTGGTGGTGCGGATCACCGTCCAGGTCACTTTCGGGACGTTCTTGGGGACGCGGCCCAGCACCTCGCGGTCGAAATCCTCCACGATCTCAGGCCGCCTCTGGGCCCACCACATCTTGGCGGTAGTCACCTTCTTGCCGTTCTTGAGCGTCAGCACGTCCGGAAGATTCGGGTAGGGATTGGCCGTAGCTTCATCGTAATTGGCGTGATGGGGATCCGACTCATTGCCGCTCGGGCCCGGCCGCAGAGCCTTGATGCCGAGCTGGTCCATCATGTTCTGATGATCCGCAGCCGTTGCGGCGGCTTGCGCCGCTCTGTCTGGGTTAGGAGCGCCCGCGTTGGGAGCCTGTTGCGCGATCAGCAGCGGGCCGCATAATAGACTGGGAAATAAAACAGCCGCGAGAGAACGCCGTGTAGAAAGCATGCTTTACCTCTTGGTGAAGATCGACAGATCGACCGAGTCCGCCATGGCCTTATAGCCTACATCGTTCGGATGCAGTTTGTCGGTGTTATTGTAACCCGCCTTAAATTGCCTGGGATCGGCCGGGTCCTGGATCACTTTGTCGAAGTCCACCATCGCGTCGAAGTTCCCCGGCGTGCGGATGAACTTGTTCAGCTCCTGCCGCATGGCCTCGACCGCATCGGTGGCGTTGCCGTAGGGCGTCAATGTGCAGCCGATCACCTTGATCCCATGGGTGTGCGCGCGTTCGATCATCTGCTTCATCCCGGCGATCAGGTCCTCAGCGGTAATGGCTCCTCCCGGCGCATTGCCTCCCCGAGCTGCGCCGTTCATGTCATTGATGCCTTCGAGAATCATCACGTACTTCACGCCGGGTTGGCTGATTACATCGCGGTCGAAACGAGCTAGCGCGCTGATGCCCGCGCCGTCGCCGAGCACGCGGTTGCCGGCGATGCCCAGATTCAACACCGAAAGGTTGGCCGTCGCTTTATTGGCGACCAATCGCTCCGAAAGCAGCGTGGGCCAGCTCTTGTTGGCGTCGACCGTGGAAGTGGTGCCGTCGGTGATCGAATCGCCGAAGGCCACGATGGAACCTGCTTCCGCGGGCGCCATCACGTCGACGCTCGATATCCAATACCACGCGCGAGTCATGGTCGCATCGGTCATGTCGGGTGCGCCGGTGGTGTCGCCGGATTTGGAGATATAGGTGGTGTGCAGAGCCTGAGAATGTCCCGAAGCCCGTCCGGAATCGCCCGGAACATACACGCTGATCGCCAGGTCGCTCAGCTTGGGCACGTTGAGATTGACCGGATCGCTCAGCAGCGAGGCGCCCACCAGGATGCGAGCGTCGGGCTTGCCGTTGAACAGCAGCGGGCGGTCGGAGCCGGGAACAATCGCCGAGTCCTGCGCGCGCAGCGCGATGTGCGCCGCACCCAAATCCACCGGAGCCGTGCCGAAGGCGTTGGAGAACTCGACTCGCACCCGCGTTCCGCCGATACTGGTGCGGATGATCATGCGCGCGGTTTGATCTACCAGCGTCCCCATCGGCGCGGCAGGAGGCGCAGCCGGCGCGGCAGCCGCTACCGTCGCGGGCGCTTGTCCCTGAGGTGCTCCCCCGCGTCCATTTCCGCGTCCGCCGCCACGGCCGCCTCCGCCGAATCCCGGTGCTTGCTGTGCGGTCGCCCACGTGGCGACCCAATGAGCCCCATTTTGCGCCACCGCCAGCGGCGCAATCTGCACAGCCAGTGCCGCGGCCATCACGACTTTCAGTCGATTTTTGATCATTGTGACATTCCATCCCAATCGAGGGCGGGTGTCAATGGAGGCAGGGTGGGCGAATCGCAGGCCGTTCTTCAGGGGAGCGGTCGCGAAGGAAGCGGTGGTTACTTCTTCTTCGGCGGCTTCCAGTTCGTTTTGGTCGCAGGACCCGTCGGTTTCTCGAAGATCGCGTCGGGCAGGTGCGCATCGATCCACACCGTTTCGGAAAAGATCTGGTACTTCTTTTCGCCGTTGCGCTCGCGCGTGATCTGCTGTGGCCACTGGACGCCGTTGTCCTCGCGGTAGATCGAGTAACGCGTCACTTCCTCGTTGCGCTCGTGCGTCTTCGGATCGTGCCAAACCCACGTCTCTTTAACCGGCAAATGGGTGTCCTTGTTGAAATTCACCGTGATCACGCGATTGTCGTTGTCGATCACATCCACGATGTCGACCGGTTGATTTTCGATCACGTCGGAACCCTTCCAGTCAAAGGTCACGCCCGGCTCCTTGAGGCGCATGCGCAGGAAGTACAGAATGTCGTTGAGCGTGGTGCGGAGGTTGCTGTCGACTTTTTCCTGATCCACCTCAGAGGGGCCCTTATAAGTGACCTCCCACGCGCCATCCTCGCGGAACAGCACGTAGCCGAATTCTTCGTTCTTGCCGAACACTTCGCGCTCCCGGACGCCGAGCTTCTGGCTGGTCTGATCCGCCGGGATGTCGAAATATTGCGTGTAGATGGTGGCGATCGACAGACCGGAGATCTTATCGCGATAAAACGAGTAAGCCCGCCCCATCTCCACGCGATCCCGCATGTTGAGGAAACTCCGCCCGCCGAGAGCCTCCACTGCGTCGTCGATCGCCTTTTTCGCGCGCGGATCGGAAGCGAAAGTCGTCTGGGCATGCAGCCCGCTGCAGGCGAACCCCACGCACAGCATCAAGGCCATCGGCACTCGCTTCATGGCTTTACTGTCCCTACCTGACTCCCATTACTACTGCCGCTTGCTTAAGTCTTCCGCCTTCAGACCGGTATTGAACTGATAGGCGGAGACGGTGCCCTCGCCGGCTGTGCGCCCGCCCTGCTCCAGCGTAATCTTGAACGGCATCTTCAAGCCGCTTCCGGCGTCGCGCCAGTCTGACATGGTTTCTACTACTTCAGACGGCGCGCCGTTCTGTCCGGGTTCCTGATACATGAGTTTGGAGGGAAGGCCGGTTGCGGGATCGAAGTCGACCTTGACGCTCAACCCCGCGCCGGAGATCTCCGCGGTGTTCTCGCTCGAGGCATTAACGGTAATGGAGGAATCGCGCGTTGCGAGCATCAGCGTGGGCAACATCCGGAACAGGTCTCCGCGAGCTTGCTTCAGCACCTCCGCGGGCATCGGGATGGTCCCTTGCGGGGTGATCAGGAAGCCCGTTTTGCCGTCGGTATAGGCGACGATTTTTCCGATCGGCAGCTCCTGATTCTGGCGGAACTGCTCGGCGCCCGTGGCTCCCAGGATGATCTCGGTGGTCTCTTTGATCTTGAAGCCGCCCATCGAAGGATCCATGGCCATGTCGACAGTCCGCGTCAGATCCTTCACGCCGGCCAATTTGTCCGCGCCGCCCATGGCCTGTTGCGCGCGAGTGAGCAGCGCCGCGCCTTGTCCCTTGCTCGCTGCGCTGGCGGGGGCCGAGGCGGGCGCCGGAGGCTCCGGAATGGTCAGATCGATCGGCGTCACCTTACCCAGCGCGGTCAACGGCTGCCCGAAATTCTTGGGATTGCCGACCGCCACGACTGACAGGTTTTCCGGCAAGAAATGTCCCTTGGCTACACGCAGCACGTCCGCTCGCGTGACCCCTTCCACGGCTTTCTGGTACTGGAAGATGAAGTCCTTGGGGTAATCGAAGTAGGCATAGCGAACGGTTCGATTCAGCGTCTTGATGGGGCTGTCGAAGCTGAACACGAAGGCATTCAGCACGCCGTCCTTGGCGTCCTTCAGCTCCTGCTCGGTGACTTCCTGGGTGCGCATCTTCGCGATCTCCGCATTGATCGCCTGGATGGTCTCGGTAGTCGTCATCGACTTGGTCGAGCCCGAGATGCGGAACGTACCGGGGTGGTCATAGGTGGCCGCCCAACCCGCTCCTACGTTATAGGCGTAGCCCAGCTCGGTACGAATGCGCTTGAACAGGCGGCTGCGGAATCCTCCGCCGAGGATGTCCGCGGCGACGGTCAGCGCCGCATAATCGGGATCGCGCAGCATCCCGCCGAGCTCGCCGATGGCGAAGAAGGTCTGCGTGACGTCGTCCTTCGTGGCCAGATAAACTCCCGGCGCGGGCTTGGCGCTCACGGCAGGGAAGGGAGGAACGGGCTGCTGCTCAGCTTTCCAGCCTCCCAACAGTTTCTCGAGCTTGTCCTTCATCTCCGCGGTATTGAAGTCGCCGTACACCGACAGAAGGATGTTTTTCGGGAAGTAGTAGCGGTGGTAGAACGCGAGCAGATCGTCGCGATGGATGTTATTGAGGTCCGTGTACTCCATCTGCCAGCCGTACGGCGTGTTCCGCCCGTACAGGATCGCCATCAGCTCGCGGTTGGGAATTGAATCGGCGTCGTCGTTGCGCCGGGCGATGCCGCTGCGCGCCTGCGAGATCAGCAGGTCGATCTTGTCCTGGCGGAAACCGGGATCGGTCAGCACGTCCTTGAAGGTCTGGAGCGCCGTGTCGGAGGTTTCCTTCAATGCCTCGAAGCTCACGCTGGCGCTGGTCTCGGCCATGTCGCTTTCCACCGACGCCGCGATGTTCTCGAGCTCGACATCCAGTTGATCGCCCGACTTCGCCGTGGTCCCGCCGGAGCGCATCACGCCCGCGGTGATATCGGCCAGCCCCTTCTTGTCCGCGGGATCAAACAAGTTCCCGGTGCGCACCAGCGCGGAGCCGCGCACCAGCGGCAGCTCATGATCCTCCAACAGGAACACGCGCATCCCGTTGGACAGCGTGAACTGTGTGGGCTCCGGAATCTTGACCTGGCCGAGCGGAGGATACTTCAGGTCCTTGTAGTTGTAGGACGGCGCCGGCGTATTCTGTGCAAGTGCGATAACGCTGAACGTGACTGCCAGCGCGAAGCGTCCCATCCATGAGATCTGTTTCATTTCGAAGCCTCCTTCGCCGGAGCGTACGTATATGCCACTGTTCGATCCTTTTCATCCAGGTACGTCTTGGCGACGCGCATCACGTCATCGGCGGTCACCGCGTTGTATTCGTCCAGCTCGGTAAACATTTTGCGCCAGTCGCCGTAGTTGGCCTGATAGAAGCACAGTTGCTGCGCGAGTCCCGCATTGCTGTCGAGCTGCCGGATCAAAGACGCCCGCAGCTTGGTTTTTTCGCGTTGCAGCGACTCCGCGTCCACTTTGTTCTTCTTCAGATCGTCGACGATCGAGTAGAACTCCTTCTCGTTCTCCTCCACCGTGTGGCCTTGATTGGGCGCGACAAAGAACAGGAACAGCGAGGGATATTTTCCGCCGGGGAAGGAAGGGATGGTCTCTGCGCCGAGGGCCATCTTCTTATCCCGCACCATGTCCTTGTAGACCAGGCCGGTGCGCCCGTCGGAAAGCAGGTCACTCAACACGTCCAGAGGCACATCGTCTTTGGAATATTGGTTCGGCCGCTTGTAGCCGACCAGCAGGAAGGGCTGCGCGGCCGACGCCACCTCAACCTTCTTTTCGCCGGTTTGCGGCGGCTCCACCGTGCGCACCACCGGAGGAGTGGGTCCAGCGGGCAGCCGGCCGAAATACTTTTCCGCGAGCTTCTTGGCCTCTGCGGGACTCACATCGCCGGCGATGCCGATGGTCATGTTGCCCGGCGTGTAATAGCGCTTGTACAGCGCCTCGGCTTCGGTGCGGCGGAAGTTCTCGATGTCGCTGCCCCAGCCGATCGGCGAAGTCTTATAAGGATGCGCGGCAAACGCCGTGGACAGCATCGCCTCCACCAGTTGGCCCACCGGGCTCGATTCGGTGCGCATGCGGCGCTCCTCGCGCACCACGTCGCGTTCCTTGTAAAACTCGCGGAAGACCGGATGCAGGAAGCGCTCGGATTCGAGCAGGAACCACAGCTCGATGCGATTCGACGGGAAATTGTAGAAATACGTGGTCTGATCTTCGGCCGTGGCCGCGTTCAACCCCTCGCCGCCGTTAGCTTCGACGATGCCCGGATACTCATTCTCCTCGACGTAGCTGTTGGCTTTGTCGATGGCGGTTTTGAGCTCGGCTTGCAGCGCCGCCACCTTCTTGGGATCGGCGCGGAAGGCTTTGTTGCGCTCGGCGTCCAGCCGATCGTAAACCTCCTCCACCGCATCCATCGCTTTCTTCTCTTCCGGCCAGTTCTTGGTGCCGATCGTCTCGGTGCCTTTGAAGGCCATGTGCTCGAACATGTGCGCCAAGCCGGTGCGATTGGTAACGTCGTCCACCGAGCCGACATTGACATAGGTGTGGAAAGAAACCACCGGCGCCTGGTGCCGTTCAATGACCAGAAACGTCAGGCCGTTGGGCAGCGTGAACTGGGTGACTTTCTTTTCGAAGTCCTGAAGCGACTGAGCGGCCAGCAGGCCGGGAATCAGCAACGCAAGCAAGCGAACCTTCATGTTCTTCAGGGTATCAGGGACGGACTGTCGCGTCTTCACCCGTTCCGTGCGGTATGGCTCGTCTGCTGGCAGCGCGGCGGGCCACGGCTGACTCCCGGCTTTACGCACGACATTGGCGAGGAAGGTTCTAATCAGGTAGCTTGAACTGAATCTCAACCTCGGTGCTCGCTTCCCGCGGTTTGCCCCGGAAAATAGCTGGGCGGTAGCGCCACCTTTTCACGGCGGCAACGGCGGCTGGGACCAGCTCGGGCGGACCGTCGATGCTTCGGACATCCTTCACCTTGCCGTCCGCGCCAATTATTATCGCCAAAAGGACGGCTCCCTGAATTCGGGCTTGCTTAGCGTCGGCTGGATATTCAGGCGGAACCTCTTCGACGAGCTGCTTCTTGGCGTCCTCGGGTTCAAGCCTAACCCTCAAGGGTACAGTTACGACGGTACGAGTAGCTGGCTCGGGCTGCACCAGTGCGGGGTCAGCCGCCCCTTGCTGGGCCACGCGGGTTCCGCCCGAGTCCCGAAAGGCCGATGAAACGTCGTATCGAAACTTGTCTCCACCCTTGATAAAGAGGACCTTCCCCATGGCCGCGGCTGGACCGTTGCCGTCCGTCGCTGGTGAAAACTTCCACTTCGATAAGGCGCTCGTAAGCATGGCTACCGATGGAGAAGTATTTCCTTCGACGGCTTGAATTTCACCAACGTCACCCGCCTTACTGACCGCAAACTGGAGAACAACGGTCTCGTTCCCAGCGTCCCGAGCCGCGCCCGGCATCGTGCCGGACTTCAACACTGGCGACTTGGCACCGCCTTCGGTGTTGAATACTAGAGGGCCAGCGCCCCAAATTTTAGGTTCTGGTTCTAACCGAAAGGCGACTTCCATTTGGACACGAACATCGACGGCCACCCCAGCCTTGGTGCCTGCCCTGAAGCGCCCCTTCCTAACGGATTCGATCGCCTTTTCGTCCATGCCATAACCGACAGACCTTACCACCTGAATATCGCGAATAGCACCGTCAGATTTCACGACGAGGGATAATAAAACGTCGCCTTGTGCCCGAAGCCTCTGTGCGAGAGCCGGGATCTCCGGTGGCACTGTTGTGAGCGGCGTCGGGGCTGTCACTCCGTTTCCAGCTCGGTAAGCCCCGTCGGGCCCCATCGTGCCGGCGGTCACAGCAGCAGCAGTCGGCTGCTGCTGCGCGGTCACCGTTGGCAGGAGCGCTACCACGATGAAATGGGCAGCGGCAGATCGAAGCCCCTTCGGAAATGTGGCCATAATTCTATCAAGGGTATCGCACGCCCGGCCCCTAAAAATTAACGGCGAAGATAGCGCGTCACCTTGCGCGAGCCTTCCGCGCCACGTGTTCCTAAGGCCCAGGTGCGACCCTTACGACTGGCCCACATCGCGCAATGCGCGGTCCGCGGCCGTGACGCCGCGGTATTGCGCTTCCTCGAAGATCGAAAATCCGCTCAAATCCGAGTTGGCGAAATAGATCGGGCCGAAATCCGAGGCGAACCTGCGCCGCGCCGCTGAACCCAGGAATCCGGGAACCGGGCGCGCCATCGCATGGCCCATTCGCATCACGTCCATCCGCGCTACGCACTGCCGGATATCGGGGTGCGCACGCGCGAGATCATCGAGGATTGCCTCCCGCCACCACGCCCAGTCGCGATCGAGCAGCTTGCGGCGCATCTCCTCGGGCGAGCCCTCCGCCAGCGACCAGTAGAACGTCCACACCGTCCGGTCGATAAAGGATCGCAGGCTCATGTGTGTCGCCGAAACATAACCCAGCGCCGGTGAATCGAAGATCACGTTGTCCCAAGCCGTCTCGATCGTCGCTTCAATCCCATGCTCCGCCGGCAAACGATCCAGCGTGAGATTGGCCGTGAGCCACGGCGAGTAGACGAAGCCGTCCGGTTTTCCCAAGCCATCGATCACATACGGAGCGAGAAAAGTCGGCGCGGCAAATATCACGCGTTCGGCCAGGTATTCGACGGCCTCAGTCCGCACCCGCACGCGCGTCTTTTCGGGGACGATCGAATACACCGGCGATGCGGTTCGCAGAAATGGCTGGACGCGCTCGATCAATCGGCGAGCGATCCAGCCGTTACCCTCCGGCCAGGTCAGCGGACCTTTCTCCTCCGGCGCTCGCGAGGCGAAGTAATGAACTCCCGCCCACGCGCTGATATCGCGGGCCAGCGCGCCGTAATCGTCGCGGCAGGCGTAGTTGGCGTACCAGGTGAGGTAGGGCGAGGTGAACTGATTCTCGCGCAGCCATTGATCGAAGGACATTGAGTCGAGTGCCGCATGATGAGAAACGGAATTCGCCCCCCGTTCTACCGGTATGGTGAACTCGCCCGAGCCGCGAAACTCCGCCATGCGCGCCTGGAAGCGGCGGTAATCGTCGCGGTCTTTGGCGCTGGCCTCGGCTTCCGGCTCGATTCCCTCCTGCCAGCGGCCGTGGATGTACAGCCGCTCTTGGGGCTCAAAGCATAGGGTTCGCTCATCCCATTGACCGTCCTTGAATACGCCCAGCTCTTCGAACAGCTCGCGCACCAGCGTCTCGCGCGCATCCGGTACCGGAACGTAGTGCGCGGCCCAAGGATAGGCGGAGATCTCGTTTTCACCCCAGCGCGAATTGCCGCCTGCGGAAGGCTCCATTTCCAGCAGCACGAAGTCGCGGAAGCCGCGTTTCTGCAAGCGCCACGCGGCGCTCAAGCCGGCCATGCCGCCGCCGACCACGACAATGCTCTTACGTTCGGTTCTCCCAGGAGCGGCAAAGCCGCCGTGGTCGCGCAAGCGATGGCCCAGCGCGAAGGCTTCGTTGACGAAGCCTCCTTCAATGCGCCGGTCGGCTTTCGCGGTCAGCCCGATCAGAGCCGGTGCAGCTTGGAGAAATCTGCGTCTATTCATTACAGCCCGCAAAACGGCCAAACCAGGTCCCGGTCCGGCTGGGCTCGCGCCCGTCGGACCGCACCCGCGCCTTTGCGGGCGTCACTTCGGCGCGAACTTGAAGTCCGACAGGCTGACCTCTTCGCTGCCCTGGAACAGGAACCCGAACTTGCCCTCGGAGAAGTTGCGGCCAGTCTCCGCCCAGGAATCGAGATTGATCCAATCTCCGCCGGTGAACATTTTGTGCACCACATGTTCCGGCGTCACGTCGATCTGGATGGTGAACGACTTCTGTTTCTCCAGATCCTTGAGCTGCGTGTGCGTGCGCTCAAAGGCCTTGCCGTTGGTCATCACCTTGGCCCAAAAGTTCTTGTTGTCCATCTCGAAGAACGCGTAATTCTTGGCGTCCTTGTAATTCAGCGCCCAGCGAATGTGCCCGCTGTGGAGGAAGCCTCCGCCCTTGACCAATTGCACCGTGAAGGTGAACACGCCGTGCGGAGGAAGCTTATAGGGAACAAATCCTGCGCCCTGGTGCAGCCACACGCCGTTGTTCATCTTCCAAGCCGCCGGATTCTCCCAATCCGCCATGGTCCCGGCTTGCGGAGGCGGAGGCGGAGCTTCCTTCTTGGGAGGAGGCGGCGGAGGCACCTCAGTCTTGGCGACCGTGGGCGCCGGCGCCGGAATCGCCGTCAAGACCGCATCCCCTCCGGAAATGGTCACGGTCTGCCCGGCGCGGAAAGTGCGCGTCAGCCGATGGATTTGAAAACCGTCGCGCGCGATCTCCACGACGTGATCGCCCGGCGTCACGTTGGTATCGGTGAGACGCCCGTCCGGCCGGATGGTCCCCACGTCGCTCAAATCGATCGAGACTTGCGCTCCCACCGTGCCTCCCGTGATCTGCAGCGTGGCGAAGCGAGGCGCCGCGTTGAGCTTGAACTCGAGCCGCGTTTCGGCGCCCTTCTTGACCTCAGCCGTTTGTACCGGAGGCGCATCGAAACCGTCCTTGGCCACCCGCACCTGCACCGGACCGATGGTCTGGATACGGATCTGTCCGCGCGTGGTGCGCCGCGGATATTCCTTGTTGTTGATGAAGACGTGCACGTCGTCCTCGCCGGTGGAAACCACCAGCGTGCCCGCGTTCAGGTCGGACTTCAGAAACGCCGTGATCATCGGCGCCGGACCGAAATTCTCCTTGACGCTGTGTTGATCCTTGCCGTCGCCCAGCACCAGTTCATCCACGCCGGCCTGGAAATTCTTCAAATCGACTCCGGAGGGTCCGGTGTCCTCCTCCGGCTGGCCGTTGACCATCAGCTTCAAGGGGCCGTTGCTGGTGAGCACGTGCGCGTGGGTGCCCAGGCTCGCGACCACTACCGCGTCAAGATTGCGGGCCGTGATCGGCGGCGTAACGGTGGGCTGCTTGGCGTCGGCGATTTCAAAGGAGAAGGACGCTTCTCCGCTCTTCCCGGTCACCTTGACGGTGTGGGTGCCGGGAAGCATGCGGTCCAGAACGTACTGGCCCTCCTGCAGATCGGCGGGAGGATCGCCGTCGATGGCGATCTTGCCTTGATCGAGATCGGTGATGATGCGCAGGCTCTGCGCCTGCGGCTCCAGCGTCATGGCAATCGACGATGGCTGCCCCGGCCCCACCGCGATCCCGCTCGCCGCCGGCTCGTAGCCTTCGAGGAAAGCCGTGATCTGGTAGTTGCCGGGCGCCAGCGCCACACTGCAGTTGGAGACGCACTGCATTTCGCCATTCACTTGGATGGAGGCTCCCGGCGGCGTGGTGGCGATGGCCACCTGGATGGTCGCGTTCGCCGCCGCTTTCTGGCGGCGCTTGCGCACCACCAGCCCTCCGACCGCCAGGATCACCACAAGTAGCCCGATGACACCGCCGATCAGGACCGGTTTTTGCCAGTGCCTTTCCCCCGGAGGCTTCGCCGGCGGTTTCACCGGAGGCTTGGCTGGAGCTTTTGCTGCTGGGGCGGGAGGTTTTGTGGCCGGAGGTGGCGGAGCGCCGGGAGGCGCAGGCGGTGCAGGCGACAGAGGCGGTGGTGGAGGCACGCTGGCGCTGGAGTGTTCCGTTGTCGACCACGGTCCGCCCGGAGGCAACGGCGGGGTTGCCGCCGGAGGTCTCGCCGGCGGAGGCTCAAAAAGCCCGGCCGGACTCTGCATCGGGGGAACCGGTGCGGGCGGAGCCGGTGGAGGTGGAACTGGCGCGGGAGGCGGAGCGGGCGGCGGCGCCGGCGGAGCGGTGGCCACCGTTGGCGGTGCGGGAGCCCGCGGTGGAAAAGATGACGGAACCCCGGGGGGCAATCCTGGATTCACGGCGGGTGGAGTCACGGCAGCCGGAACGCCCGGCTTCCCCTCCTTCAGCTTGGTCCCGCGATTGACCAGATGCTGCTTGATATCGCCCACAGCCAGTTGCACGTCGAAATCGTTGACGTTGGCCTTGGCGATCTCCTCCAGCCGGAAAAAGATTGGTTTCAGTCCACCCAGCTCTTGAACGGTTTCGATCTGGTGGTCCAGGCTCTTCAGCTCATCCAGCGGTTTCAATTTCGGTGTGCCCCCACGATGCTATCCTACACTCTGAGAAAGCCGCCCGCACAACCGGGTGGTGTTCTAAAATCGCCGCGGGCGGGCGCGGCAGAGTTTCTAGCTCTCTTGAGCGGCCGCGCCGGCCCTGTGCGGGCCTTTAGATTCCTGCGGAGCGACTACTGCGCCTTGACCATCGCCCTGGACGCCACTCCACTGACAGTATCGACAGGGGGCATCGCGCGCTACACCTTAGAACTGGCCCGCGCCCTCGCTGCCGAGTTCCCTCAGGACCAGTACTGGCTGCTCTCGGATCAAAGCCTTCCGGCGCCCGTCTCCTATCCCTCGAATCTGCAGAATGGCGCTCAATCGCCTGATTTGCTCGCGGGTTTGCCGGGCTTGCTGGCCCGCCGCTGGTGGCTTTTCGGGCTCAATCGACAAATGATTCGCCGCCAAGTCGAAGTGTTTCACGGAACCGATTTTTCCGTTCCCTATCTTCAGCGGCGTCCGTCGGTGATGACGCTGCACGATCTTTCGCCCTGGACCGGCGGCCGTTTTGCCCAAGACCCTGGCGCGCGCCGCATTCGCCGGCGCACTCCCGTTCTGCTGCGCTTGGGTCTGGCGACGATGGTGATCACTCCCAGTCAAGCGGTACGCTCCGAGGCCATCGCGCGCTTCCGCCTACTCCCGGATCGCGTGGTTGCGGTGCCGCTGGCTGCTTCCGGGATGTTTCACCGCGTCGAGGGGCCGCCTGCGCCAAAGCCGTACTTTCTGTTTGTGGGCACGCTGGAGCCGCGCAAGAACATCGCGCGCCTGATCGAAGCCTGGCGCGAAGTCCGTAAGGCGCACGATATCGATCTGGTCATCGCCGGCCGCGTTCGCCCCGATTTTGAAGCGCCCGCTCCCGAGCCAGGCCTGCGCTTGCTCGGCGCAGTCCCCGATGCCGATCTGCCGGGCCTGTACTCGGGTGCACTCGCCGTGGTCTACCCGTCCTTATATGAAGGATTCGGGTTACCGGTGCTGGAGGCGATGCAGTGTGGCGCGATCGTAGTCACCTCGCGCGATCCGGCCGTTACGGAAGTCTCGGGCGGCACTGCCATCCATATCGACGCCACCGACGTTCGCTCTCTGGCCGAGGCTCTCCGGGCGATCGCCCGCGCGCCGGGTAATTTCGATTCACTTCGCGCCCGCGCCCTCGCGCGAGCAGCCGAGTTCACATGGCAGTCCACCGCGCGCCGTACGCGGGAAGTCTACGAGGCCGCGATCCGCGCGTTCCGGCATGCCTGACGCCTTGTTTCTTTCGCCGGAGCGGCCAGTGGTAGGCTACGGCGGGGGCGGCCTGCGCTCGGCTTCTTTGCTCGAATATCTCCGCCGTCATTACTCCGTGGAAGTTGTCGACTTCAATCTCAAGCCGCATTCGAAACGTTTTCCCTCCAAGGCGTGGCGCAACGCCTTGCGCCTCGTGCGCGGAGTGCCGCCGCTGTTCGACCGTTACTCCGGTTACGAAGACCAGCTCGCTTCGAAAATCGCCGAGAAGCAATTCGCGCTCGGAGTCGTCGAGCATTTTTGGTGCGCCGGCTACGCGGCTCTGCTGCGCAAACATTGCCGCACGCTGGTGCTCGATATGCACAATATCGAAAGCCGCCTCGCCGCAACTCACGCCCGCGCCGCGCGCTGGCCGGCTTCCTGGGCTTCGGCTCGCTTTGCCGATGCATACCGGGAATTGGAGCGCCAATGGCTTCCTCACTTTGACGTTGTGCTTGCCACCAGCGAAGAGGACGCCCGGCGCATCCAACTACAAACTCGGCATCCGCGCGTCGTCGTTTATCCCAACGCTCTTCCCGAGACACCTTGTCCGAATGTGGCCGAGGAGAATTGCATCGTCTTCACCGGCAATCTCGAATACCATCCCAATGTCGAAGCCGTGCGCTGGTTCCGGTCGCAGATCTGGCCGCGCATCCGCGAGCGTGCGCCGGCCCTGGAGTGGCGCTTGATCGGACGCAATCCGGATGCGGTTGCGCGCTGGACCTCCGGCGACGCTCGCATTCGCGTGATCGGGCCGGTTGAGGACGCGATCACGGAAATCGCGCGCGCCAAAGCCTCCGTGGTTCCTCTGCTCTCCGGCAGCGGAACGCGCTTCAAGATCCTGGAAGCCTGGGCTGCGCAGCGCGCCGTGGTCTCCACCGGGTTGGGCGCGGCCGGATTGGGCGGAGTCGACGGCCGGCATCTTCTCCTCCGCGAAACCCCCGAGGCATTTGCCGCAGGCGTCCTGGAATTGCTGGAAGATCCGGCGCGCCGTCGAGCTCTGGGCGAGGCGGGCCGCGAGCTGTATCTCGACTCCTTCACCTGGGCAGCCGCGTGGTCGCGACTAAAGCTTGGTCCTGATGAGCTGGCTCCCGGTGACCCCGATCTTCGGTAGGAGTACGCTCAAAGCATGCGCGCGCCTCGAATGGAACTGGTTGCCTTGGTCGCGCAAACGGTGGTGCTGCTGGTGTTCTCCTGGCTGGTCTGGGTCAACGTGGTGGCGCCGGGAGGCCGGGAGCGCGGGTTCGCTGAGGTGTTCGCCCAAGCGGCGCTGTGGGTGTTGACCGCGTGGCTGGTGAGCGCGATTGCGCTGGTCTCGCTGTACTTGATTGTGTCCGCGCCTCTGTCCGCGGATGGCCCCGGCAAAATCCTCCGCTTGTCGCTGATGTCCGCCGCGCCGGCCATGTGGCTGGCCCCGGCCATGATCCTGATGGCGGCGTTCTCTCCCGCGCCGATGTTCGCCGGCCTGATCCTGCTGATCAACGTCACCAGCGTCCTAATCCGCCGCTGGACCCGCCTCGAAGGAGTCTCCCTTCCCGGCCCTTTGTTTCGAAGCTCACTGCCATCGCTTGCTGGCGGGCTCGGGCTTCAAACCGGTGCGGTCGCGCTGTGGCTGGATTACCGGCTTTTTGCCGCGGCGATGTTCTTCGGCGCTTCCGCGATGCTGACGGCTCAGGCCATTGTGGCCGGCGCGTACTGGCCCAAGAAGTCCGCGGCGCTTCCGCCCGCGCTGTTGAGTCCCGCTGTCGCCTTCCTGCTGGCGCTGGTGCTGACCGCGACCGGGATTCAGATGAGCACGGAGGGACACGAAGGGCTGTTTGCATCTGCCCGGACCATCCTGCGAAGGCTCTGGCACACGCCGCAGGCTCCCGCCGAGCCCCAACAAGCCGTGACCAGATTGTACCTGCCCAAAGATCGCGCCAATGTACCGGGAGCCGCGCCGCAGGACACGCAGGCTCCCGGCAACGGCGGCTTTCCCGGTGTGGTGCTGCGAGCCAAACCGAAACCGGAAAAACAACTCACCGTTCCTCCCCGGCCGGTCGACGGAGGCCGCACCGAGGTGCTCTCTCGTCCCTTGCACATCCCTTTTACGGGCGAATACTGGCTCTACCAGGCCTTCCTCGCGCCTCTGACGTCTCCTCCGAACCGCTCCGCAGTCCGCTTCGGCAACCCCTTGGAGCTTTCCTTTCACACCTCCGATTACCGGCCCATGCGCATGGAGGCGCACCAGAGGCTGAATCCGCCCATCGCGCTGGATTGTTGCTCCAGCATTCAACTGGTGGTGGATCGCGCAGGCGAGCCTGAGCCTGTCGCCGTAGATCTCAGCGCGGTGGATTCCACCAAGTTGCTGTTCCGCCCGGGACGGGAAACGTGGCTGGGGACGGCCGTGATGAGCGGCGAACCTTCACAAGCGCTGACCTTTTCCATCCCGCCGCATTCGCACCAGCGCCGCTCCGATGAGCTCGAAGCGGTCTTCCGGCTGCAGCAGTACAACGGAATGCAGGCTGCCGCGCAGAGCCTGCACGTCGAGATCCGGGAGATCGTGCTGACGCCGTAAGCGACCGGGCGGCCGCAAACAGACCCGCGACACACAGAGCCGCGACCAAAGGGAGCGGTTCCGTCTACGGCAGCGCGTAGGTCAGACCAACCGTCGCCGTGAACGAATTCTTCTTGAAGCCCGGAGGAGGATCGTTCAGGAATGATTCCACCGTCCCCACCGTGAAGTTCAAACGTTTGTACAGAGCCATGGTGATGCCGGCGCTGCCATTGGCCGAATAGGCGCTGGTGTCGTTCCAGGCCGGAACCAGAGTGATCTGTTCGTCGAAGACAATCCCGGCCGGCAGTTTGCGATGGTAGGTCTCGTTGAAGATCGAACCGATCAGGCTCTTATCGCTCTCCTTAGCTGAGAAATTCTGTTGGATATAGCTGGCGGTGGCCTTGAGGTCCAGCGTCTGAATATCGCTTTTGAGCACGGACCAACCCGCGCCAACGCTGTAGGTCTGTTGCAGGCTCAGGCCCTGTGAGAAATTGTGGTCGAAGGCGCCTTGCCCCAAAAGGTAACCGCGAGCGGAGAAGTATTCGTCACGCTCCGCGTCGAAGTGCAAAAGGTCGGTTTTCACCTCCGGCGTGTTCGGCTGGTCGATCTTGCCATAGGAGGTGGTGAAGTTCACCAGCGTTTTGCTGCGGGCCGAGAGCCAGTCCTGCGTGGGAATCGCGCGTACCAGGTGAATCGCGGCGCTGAAGGTCTCGCTCTTCTGCGTGGCCTCAATGATCGACGCTCCGCCGGTGATCCCGCCTTTCCAAGCCTGGAAGAAATTCTTGATTTTTTGCGCCGCCTCAAATTCGCTCTCTGAGACGACGTAGCCGGTCATGTCGGCCGCCACGGTCTGCGTCGGCTGGCCGGGCATGGGAGTCACCTGGATCTTCGAGTCCGCTACGCTGAGGGTGCCCACCGGTACTTTGTTGCCGTCTTTTTCACCACGCTTGAACTGGAAACCTTTGGGGATAACCGCGAAACGGCCCGAGATGGTCATCTCCTTCACCTTGCCCCACGGCACGCTGACATCGCCCACCACGTCGCTATGAAAGGAGACGTTGCCTCCGGTGGCGCGCACGAATTTGCCGGTCAGCTTCTCGCCGTCGGCCAAAGTCAGCGTGTCAGGAGGGTCGGCGCCGAAAACGGTCAAACACATCGACCCCGTCACCACGATCAGGGACAGGAGGGATAATTTTGAAGACATTATCCGCCATGTTAGCGCATCGACTCCAGGTCAGTAGGCTATGCGATTCGGCTTATTCAGCCACTCTTTGAAGCACGCCAGGGCCGCCTCGCGGAGTACGGATTCGAAGGGGATGCTGCGTTCGGCCGGCGGAACTCCAATCTGCTGGTAAATGAACGCGTCGTCGAAGCCGGCTTGGGCGGCATCGCTGCGCGTGGCGGCGAAAAACACGCGCGCCGGCCGAGCCCAATAAATCGCGCCCAGGCACATCGGGCAAGGCTCGCAGGTCGCGTAAATGTCGCATCCGGTCAGTTGGAAGGAGCCGAGCTCTGCGCAGGCCCTCCGGATCGCGACCATTTCCGCGTGCGCCGTCGGATCGTTCGAAGAGGTGACATGGTTGGTCCCGGAGGCGATCACCCGTCCGTCCTTGACAATGATCGCCGCGAACGGGCCTCCGCGCCCCGAGCGCACGTTTTCTAGCGCCATTTCAATGGCCTGACGCATGCAAGAGAAAATCACGTCCACGCGGTACTATTCTATCCTCGCAAGAAGCGTTACAATGAGAGCGTACGTGACTTCCGGCAATACCCCCTATTTACCCGCTCTGCACCGTTATGCCGTGGTTCTGGCGGTGTGCACCCTCTTATTGGTAGTAGCCGGCGCCTCCGTCACCAGCAATCAGGCCGGGCTGTCCGTGCCCGATTGGCCGCTTTCCTACGGCCAGGTGATGCCCCAAATGACGGGCGGAGTGCGGTTCGAGCATGGCCATCGCCTGGTCGCCACCTTCGTCGGCATGCTGACAGTTGGTCTGGCGATCTGGCTCACGCTGTCCGAGCGCCGCGCCTGGATGAAGAAGCTGGGATGGATCGCACTGGGCGCGGTGATCGTGCAAGGAGGGCTCGGCGGATTGACCGTTCTGTTGCTGCTTCCGCCGGCCGTGAGCGTCTCGCATGCGTGCCTGGCGCAGCTTTTCTTTTCCACTACCGTCGCCATCGCGCTCTTCACGTCGCGAAGCTGGCAGGAGGGGCCGGATCTGGTTCACGACTACGGCACGCCTTCGCTGCGAACGTTAGCGACGCTGCTGCCGGTGCTGCTGCTGGCGCAGGTTGCCCTCGGCGCAGCCTTCCGGCACGGCGCGATGACGGTGATGGCGCACGTGATCGGAGCGATGGTGGTTTCTCCCGCCGTCTTGATCGTGGCCACATTCGTGCTTCACCAGTTTCCCGAGCATCGTGCGCTACGGCGTTCGGCGATGGTGCTGCTGGCGATCACGCTGGCGCAGGTGATGCTGGGGGTGGGAGCATATCTGGTCCGGTCCAACGCCGAAACCAAACCCGTGCTCATGGTTATTGTGACCGTCGCGCATGTGGCTACCGGCGCGGTGACGCTCGCGTCCAGCGTGGTGCTGGCCATCCAGGTTCGCCGTAACGTGCTCGCCTCGGTGCATGAGGCGGTGACCGCATGACCAACCGTTTCTCGAATTTCGCCCGATTCTCCACCTTCGCCGAGCTCACCAAGCCCCGCATCACCAGCTTCATCCTGATGAGCGCGGCCATCGGATTCCTGTTCGGCTCGCACTTGGCCCCGCATTGGAACTGGTTCGCGCTGATCAACATGCTGGCCGGTACCGGCCTGTTGGCCAGCGGAACCGCGGCGCTGAATCAGTGGTATGAAAACGAGGGCGACGCACTGATGCGGCGCACGCGCGGACGTCCCATTCCCAGCGGCCGCGTGACGGAGCGCGAAGGTCTGTGGTTCGGCGTCGCGATCTCGGCTCTCGGTTTTGCGGATCTGTGCCTGGGCGTCAACCTGCTGACCGGACTCCTGGGCCTGTTCACACTGGTCACCTATCTCTTTATCTACACACCGCTCAAGCGCGTGTCGCCGGTTTCGACCACCATCGGAGCCATTCCAGGAGCGATGCCGCCGCTGATCGGATACGCCGCGGCCAGCGGCCGGCTCAATTTCGAAGCCGGGATTCTGTACGCGATTCTGTTCCTGTGGCAGTTCCCGCATTTTTACGCCATCGCGTGGATGTACCGCGAAGATTACGCCCGCGCGGGAATCCGCATGCTTCCGGTGGTCGAGCCGGATGGCGACTCGACCGGCCGCCGCATCGTTCTATTCTCGCTGGCGCTGGTTCCCATGAGCCTCGCGCCCGCGTTCTTCTCCATGGCCGGCAACGTGTACCTCTATGGCGCGCTGGTTCTGGGGGCGCTGGTTGTAGCGGCCGGTTTCCGCGCCGCATCGCAACGAACCATTCTGTGCGCGCGCCAGGTTTTGCTGGCGAGCGTGGTCTATCTTCCCTTGCTATATGGGCTCCTGGTCATCGACGGCCGCCATATCTAGTCTCGCGTTGCTGGCGCCGCTGCTGTCCGGCTGGGCGTTGCTCACAAGCTGCGGGCATGCGAGCTTGCCTTCCTACGCCTCGGTTCCCGAGTTCTCCTTGACCGATCAAACCGGGGCCAAGTTCGACAGCGGCTCCGCGCTCAAGGGCCATGTTTGGGTCGCGGATTTCATGTTCACCACCTGCCCCGGTCCGTGCCCGCGCATGAGCAAGCAGATGAGCGAAGTGCAGGCGGCGCTCCAGGGCACCGATGCGCGCATGGTTTCGCTCACTGTCGATCCGCAAAACGACACGCCTCCGGTGCTCGCCAAATACGCCGCGTTTTACCATGCGCGTCCCGGGGTTTGGTTTTTCCTGACCGGCGACGTAGCGACGCTCCAGCATCTGGATCGCGATGTCTTTAAGCTGGGCGATATCGACGGCACTCTGGATCATTCGACGCGGTTCGTGCTGGTGGACCGCAGCTCGCAGGTGCGCGGCTTCTATCTCACCTCCGACGCGGATGCGATTTCGCACGTGATCGCCGACGCAAAATCGCTGCTCAAGGAAAAACCGAAAGAAAAATCATGAGCGTCGCCAGTCTTCCTGCGTTGAACGCGGTGCTGAACGGAACGGCCGCGGTCCTGCTGGTCACCGCCTACATCCTGATCCGTCAGGGCAAGCGCGACGCGCATCGCCGCGTGATGATCGCGGCGTTCTCGGTCTCCACGCTGTTCCTGATCTCGTACCTGACCTATCACTTCATGGCCGGCGTCGTTTACTATCAGGGTACCGGCCTCGGACGGGCCATCTACCGGACCATCCTCACCACCCATACCATCCTGGCCGCCGCCGTCCCGGTGCTGGCGATCATCACCCTGCGCCGCGGACTCAAGGGCTGGTTTGCGCGTCACCGCAACATCGCTCGCTGGACTCTGCCCATCTGGCTCTACGTCAGCGTGACCGGCGTGGTGGTGTATTTAATGCTATACCAAATATAAGAGGAGAGTTCCCATGAGAACCCTGGGATGTTTGGTCGTGCTGGCCACGGCAGTTTCTCCCGCTATGTTTGCGCAGGCCCGTGGCGGAAGACCGGTCATGGTACGCCGACCGGCGCCAACGCGCGTAATGTCTTCTGCACCCGGACCCGCAATTGCCCCGGCCGCAG